>CAJQNW010000143.1 GCA_905479765.1 uncultured Tepidamorphus sp.
CGCGTCGATCTGGTCGTAAGCCTTGAACTCGCCGAACGACTTCGTGATCGCCGCCGTCAGCGTCGTCTTGCCGTGGTCGACGTGACCAATCGTTCCGATGTTGCAATGCGGCTTCGACCGCTCAAACTTCGCTTTGGCCATTCCCTTGAATTCCTTAGTCTGTCCGCCTGTAGTGCCCCGGTAATCGCCCGGTTATCTGACCGCCAGTCGCCGCCGCGGGGTGTCGACTGAGAGTTATCTGTTCCCGGCCACGCCGCGATCTGGAGCGGGTGAAGGGAATCGAACCCTCGTCGTCAGCTTGGAAGGCTGCTGCTCTACCATTGAGCTACACCCGCTAATTCTGCAAGCAATGGTGGAGGGAGTTGGATTCGAACCAACGTAGGCTAAGCCAACGGGTTTACAGCCCGTCCCCTTTAACCACTCGGGCATCCCTCCGATCTTGCTTTGTGAGCCTGAAGACAATTGTGAGTCTGAAGACACAGCAACCCGCCGCCGCAACCGATCGGCGCAGCGTGGACGCTTTATGGGAATGATCCAACGGGATGTCAACAGCCCCCTTTCGGAATCTCCGCCAACATGCACCTATTCACCCCATGACCACAGACAGGAAACCGTTTCGTGAGGGAAAGCCTCCCGGCAAGTCACAGGGAAAACCGTGGGGAAAACGCTCCTCCGGCCAGCGCCCGGCATCCCGCAAACCGCCCGAATCGGATCCCGATCCCTTCATATACGGCCTGCATCCCGTCGTGCATGCTCTGCAAAACCCGTTGCGCACCCATCACCGCCTGCTGGTGACGGCGAACGCGCTGCGGCGACTGAGCGAAGAGCTCGGTTCGCAACCCGATGTAGTCATCGAGGAGGCCTCCAGCAACCAGATCAGCCGGATCGCCGGCGACGATGCCGTCCATCAGGGCTGTTTTCTGTATTGCGACCCCCTGCCCGACCTCTGCCTCGACGACCTGTATGAGCCCAAACGGCTGCTGCTGCTGGATCAAGTCACCGACCCGCACAACGTCGGCGCTGTGCTGCGCTCGGCCGCGGCTTTCGATATGGCCGGCGTCGTCGTCACCGCCCGCCACAGCCCGCGCCTGACGGCGGTCCTGGCCAAATCGGCGGCCGGCGCGCTCGATATCGTGCCGCTGGTGCGCGTCCAGAACCTGTCGCGCGCGATCGAGGAACTCAACGAGCGCGGTTTCATGACGCTCGGCCTCGATGCCGCCGGCGAACGGGCGCTGGAGGACATTCTCCTGCCCGGCCCCTATGCCCTGGTGATGGGTGCCGAGGGCAAGGGCCTGCGGCAGAAGACCAAAGAGACGTGCTCGGCGCTCGCCCGCATCGACATGCCCGGCCGCATGCCCAGCCTGAACGTCTCCAACGCCGCGGCGCTGGCGCTCTATATCACCGACCGCAGCGTGCGCACCGGGAGCTGAGAGTCAGGCGCCCCAGGCTATCGACGGTCTCGCTAACGGCCCTGCGCAGCCACGCCGTATCCCGGTCCGTAGAAATTGGGCACCGGCGGATAATGGACGTAGCGCTTCGGCGGCACGACGAAATACGGCGGCGGCGCATAGACCGCGTCGCGATACTCGCTCCAGGTGCGCCAGTTCGGCCCGACATAGATGTAGCCCTGCGCCGGTGCGTACCAGCGATAATAGGAGACCGGGTAGCGGGCGTAGCGCGGGTCCTGGACATACCAGTAGCCCGAGGGATGGTACTGGTAGCCGTTGATGAACGGGAACGCTGTGCCGACCGCGAACCCGGCGACGCCCGCCGCCACGACCCCCGTGTCGATCCTGTCGGCGTCCGCCCGGGCGGAATCGGGCCAGAAGCCGGTCCCGGCAATAACCAGCGCCGCCAAAGCCGCCGCGACGTACCGCTTCCTGGCGTACCGCGTCATGACGGATCTCCTCGACAAATTTGCCTGTGATTTAGACTGGCAGAATATCGAACGATCCCTTAACCAAACGGCAATGGCATTCCCTTTACGCCATGCATCCGCTATGACGCGCTGTAACCGCAGCGTGGTGTGCGGCCGGCTTAGCTCAGCTGGTAGAGCAACGGTTTTGTAAACCGTGGGTCGGGGGTTCGAGTCCCTCAGCCGGCACCATTTACCCCCTCCATAGTGTTCCATACCGCCCGAAAATTGAATAAAATCAATAATTAATCAAAGCGCCTAGTGCCAGCGCGTTTCCTCGCGTTTCTTGAAGTACCGTCGATTTGGCGGTATATTTATCGGTATCCCGCCCCGCGCCGCTGGAGATACCGTCATGCTGACTGACGCCACAATTCGAGCTGCTAAGCCAAAGGAACGCCCTTACAAGCTTGCCGACGGTGGCGGCATGTACGTCCTGGTGCGTCCGGACGGAGCGCGCTACTGGCGAATGGATTACCGGTATCACGGCAAACGGGGCACGCTGGCCCTAGGCGTCTATCCGACAATTTCCCTTGCCGATGCCCGCGAGAAACGCCGCATTGCCAAGAAGCAGCTCGAAGACGGCATAGATCCGGGGCACCAGCGCAAGGTCGAGAAGCTGGCCAAACGATCCGCTACGGGCAACACATTCGAGGCACTAACGATCGAGTATCTGGACAAGCTTAAGCGGGAAGGTCGTGCACCGACCACGCTCGGCAAAAAGCAGTGGCTCTATAACTTCGCCATCGCCGACCTGGGCAACCGGCCGATTGCAAAGATCACGGCACCCGAACTGCTCGCGACCTTGCGGAAGGTCGAGACGCGCGGTCATTACGAAACGGCGCGGCGGCTGCGCTCAGCCTGCGGTGAGGTCTTTCGCTACGCCATCGCCACCGGCCGCGCCGAACGCGATCCGTCCGCAGACCTGCGCGGTGCGTTGACAGCGCCGACCGTAACGCACCATGCGGCCATAACCGACCCTCAGGCCATAGGCGCCCTTCTGCGCACGATCGACGGCTACACCGGCCAGCCGATCACGCTCGCGGCCCTGAAACTCGCTCCACTGACCTTTGTCCGCCCCGGTGAACTGCGTCACGCGGAGTGGAACGAATTCGATTTCGACGCCCCAATGTGGACGATACCCGCCGCGAAAATGAAAATGCGGCGCCCTCACCTTGTGCCTCTGTCGCGTCAGGCATTGGCCGTGCTTGAAGATTTGCGGCCGTTGACGGCACAAGGACGGTATCTGTTCCCCTCACTGCGCAGCGTGAACCGTCCGATGTCGGAAAATACCGTCAACGCGGCGCTCCGGCGGCTCGGATACGGGACGGACGAAATGACCGGCCACGGCTTCCGGTCCATGGCAGCAACCCGCCTCAATGAAATGGGCAAGTGGAACCCGGACGCCATCGAGCGGCAGTTGGCCCATCAAGAAGAAAACGCCGTCCGCCGCGCCTATACTTCACAGGCTGAATACCTCGACGAACGCCGCGCCATGATGCAGGCTTGGGCTGACTATCTCGACACGCTTAGGAATGGTGCGGAAATTGTGAGTTTCCGCAATGGCGGATGAAAGTCACTTTCGACGGCGACGAACCAACGCTTACCCTTTTCGAGGCCGCTATCTGGATCGGCGGCAAAGGCTGGAATCTTTCCGATGAATAAACCGCCGCCGTGTTCAAAGGCGGCACGACCGAGCTTTTCCAAACCCTCGCGTCGGGACGGCTTGTCGCAAACGGTATCCGACGAGAAACGCAGCTTCGCGAAGACATTTCCAATGCCTACTGGGAACGCGCCGAGCATCCTCCGAAAAGCGCCGAAAAACACTCGGTGAGCGTCTTTGAGGATTATCCCATTGATCCCGACGGCTCAGCTTCGGCGGCACGTTGACGCCCTATGGCGACGGCACCCCACGCGGGTCGAACTGTTCCCCGTCAGCACCTATGTCCCAGATTTGAGGTTGTGACTTAAGGAGAGTTTTGGTCTCGTCGCGTTGAAGAAGGAACGACGCTGCGAACTGCGGCGGGTTCGGGTGCTGCCAAGTCTCGGGAGTTCGGCAATCGATCGGCCAGTCCCGGCGGTTTCCCGCCGAGGCTAGCCAACAGTACTATTATTGATTGGAAAGCGATTTACCCGTCACCGCGCTTGCCTTGTTGTCAGACGATTCGGCAATGATGCCCTGGTTCTGGGGAACAAAAAACGCGACAAGGCCCGCGTTAAAGGGCAAAGGTGCCCCACTCTGTACAGTGCATAGCAGGTAAATAGTAAAAATTCCCGGTCCAGTCACTGGAAATGCTCGCGTTTGGGACATTGTTCTAAAATCTGCATCAGTAGAATTGCTGTACATTCTTAATCCAGGGCTCGGAATTGTTGGGCCATTATTTACAATGCAATACAAGGAACCGGAAGCCGAAAAATACACATTAAGACCTCCAATTCCGACTATAACTCCAGCGGCAGGCGCATTGATGGAAACCTTACGAAGTTCTGTGTTTGTTGTAATAGGAACACCACCAGTAGAGTCGGATTCATCTTCGGAACCTGACGCTATTGCCGGTTTTGAGCTGTTAGACATATCTTTAGGCTGAACCTGACCATTCATTATATGCTTTGATTTTACGGAATTCTTCTTTAATTTGAATTTTTTGGCCAAGGGGGCGGATATTTCTTGTGCGGCGGAATAATTGGTCGCGAGCGGAGTCATGATGAACGCACTGGCCAATGCAAGACAAGAAATCGCTGATAGGAATTTCTGCATATCAGTTCCCTCCTGTTGTTTCACCCATCGGATGACCAAACAGTGGGGCTGACGCTGTTTCCTGTTGAGACGGAAATCTGCAACCTGGATGAAACGGGGAGAAAGTGTAAAATATTTTGCCGGCAAAATCAATTAAATAGCAACTACGAACCGTGGGGCTGTCTCCGTGTTTTCGCGGGGCCGTCATCGAACAGTATTGTTTTATCGCCCGGACTTTTCCAGCCAGGCTTTCATTTGTGCGCGAATAGTTCGAGGTAGAAAGGGGGCGAAACGGTCCGCGATTCCGACCCTTCCTGTGTATCGGTCGGCACTGGTATCAGGCTGCGTCACTCATCAGCCATGGTGCAAGCTACAGCACGACCCTGTCACCGGCCTTGGCCCCTGTGCAGGACGCGCGGGCCGTCGCGACGGTCGCATGGAACCGGAAAAGCATGTTCGGCACGTCCTCGTGCCGGATGCCGGCCGGTTTCCAATCCGGTTCGCCGCAATGTGAAATGCTGCAAAGCGCCAGCATCCTGTCAGGCTCGTTGACCAGTTCTGCAGTGCCGTCGTGAAGCCGCACCGTGAGGCGATCCAGAACGTCCGCAATGCCGCTCTGCGTCGGCTCGGCTACGGAACGGACGAAATGACCGGCCACGGCTTCCGGTCCATGGCAGCAACCCGCCTCAATGAAATGGGCAAGTGGAACCCGGACGCCATCGAGCGGCAGTTGGCCCATCAGGAGGAAAATGCCGTCCGCCGGGCCTATACTTCACAGGCTGAATACCTCGACGAACGCCGCACCATGATGCAGGCTTGGGCTGACTATCTCGACACGCTCAAGAACGGTGCGGAAATTGTGAGTTTCCGCAATGGCGGATGAAAGTCACATTCGAAGGCGACGAACAGACCCTTACCCTTTTTGAGGCTGCGATTTGGATCGGCGGCAAGGGCTGGAATCTTTCCGAGGAACAAACCGCCGCCTTGTTTAAAAGCGGCGTAGCGGAGCTTTTCCAAACTCTCGCGTCGGGACGGCTTGCCGCAAACGGTATCCGGCGAGAAACGCAGCTTCGCGAAGACATTCCCAATTCCTACTGGGAACGCGCCGAAGAGCTTCCAGAGCTGAGTGAAAAGAGACACTCGGTTAGCTTCATCGAGGACGCAGATACGGTCCAAGACAACTCCGGATTCGGCGGATCGCTGACGCCATATGGCGACCACTCCCCACGTTGGGTGGACATTCGCGTCGATGGCCACGCGATCCGGTCAATCTATCCGTTCGGATGGCGGAAGCGCCGGCTGACGCCCGAGGAATCGCAGGCTCGCGACGAAATCATAGGTCGCGCAATGCGCGGGGAGATAACGCCTTCGGAAGCGGATGACGAAGCTCTCAGGCGCATTGGAGAGCCGATAGAGACCCCTCCCGATCCTTCCAACTTTAGACCGGAACGCGAACCGTGGTGGACGCTGACAATGGCGCTGGCCTGGATCGTCCGCCGCGACCTGGAAACGGTGCGGTGTTATTGGAATGACTATCGGCGTGAATGCTGCGAATGGCGGTCATCAACGGTGGGGCGTGGTACGCCTTCCCAACAGTCCGGATGGGTCATTGAGCCGCTCGGCAGCATCTCTCTTTCTGACGCCATTTTTTATCTCGCGTTCGAGACCTCCGAGCGGGAATGGGGAATGCCAATAGTCGCCGTAAGTAATGCAGAGAACCAACTGCTGCTCCAACTACGCAGCGGCCAACTTATCGCATTCGCGGAGTCACATGGCGATCGGTCACAGGTTCCCGACCACGCGTGGATTAACGTAAAC
Organism: uncultured Tepidamorphus sp.; assembly: GCA_905479765.1. Taxonomy (GTDB): domain Bacteria; phylum Pseudomonadota; class Alphaproteobacteria; order Rhizobiales; family Tepidamorphaceae; genus Microbaculum. Next base: position 6,468 of record CAJQNW010000143.1, read on the forward strand.
CTTAGCAATATCGACCACCGCTTCTCCGAAGAACCGTGGGTGAGAAGCGCGGATGTAAGGACAATTTGGAAAGCAACCGGCCATACCAAACCTGACCGGCGCGCGCCGCATCGCCCCAGAACTCAAAGAGACGCAGCCATATCGGCGCTAAGAGAACTCTATCCGGCCGCAGGTGGAAATCCCGGTGCCGAGAAGGTGATAGCCGTCTTTTGGGCGGTTAATCAGTGGCTACGAAAGAATGGTCAAACCGAAGTCAGTCGGCGTACCGTTGAACGGGCAATTACGGACATACGGATCGAGGATTCGTAATCAGGCTTTTGCGCACGCATGGGTCAGCCTGTCTTTTTCAAGCAATTTCAACCTGTTAGGCGCGCTAAAGTGTTCTGCGTCTTATGCGTAATACATGCGCATTTATTACAGGCACGGTCTGAACGTCGCCGGGAGTTCCGACGGCGCGCACCGGGCGTCTCCCGGTAACAGAACGGACGCCACTATGCCTGCTATCTCAACTGCTCAACCCCCTACCCGTATCCTGGACCTGAACGAAGTCCGCACCCGCATCCCGCTCAGCCGTACGCAGATATGGCGCCTTGAGAGAGCCGGAGAGTTCCCCAACCGTATACGGCTCGGTCCGAACCGCGTCGGTTGGCGCGAAGACGAAATTTCAAGCTGGATCGAAAGCCGGCCGGTCGTCTCGGACGGGAACTCTTCCCCCCATGCCTAGCCGTCACGACAACAAAGGACGAAGCAAGGGCCACGGTAGCTTTGTGATGCTTGATCGCATGCTGCTCCATTCGCCGGCCTATCGGGCGCTCAGCACCCAAGCACGGGCCGTGCTCGTCGAACTCTATGACCGATACAATGGTCACAATAACGGCACCATTGGACTTTCAGTCCGTTCGGCGGCCGAACGTTGCAACGTCAGCAAGAACACCGCCAGCAAGGTCCTCGGCGACCTTGTCGCGAAGGGGTTTATCGAGTGCGTTACGCCCGGCGGCTTTTCGCGGAAGACACGGCACGCCACCGAGTGGCGGCTAACGCAACATCGGTGTGACGTGACCGGAGCGACGCCGACGAAGGACTATCTGAAATGGGGACGTGAGAAAAAAGCACGGTCCCAGAACGCACCCGCTGCGGTCCTAAACCGTGACCACTCAGTACCAATCAACCCATTAAGTGGGCCTGATTTGGGACCGCCATCGCCTATTTCGGATTCGCCGCCGGTACGCTCGAATGGGACACATATAGAATCTAGCCAGGTGGCGAAGGCGTTAAAGGAACGCAGTCGGCAATCGCCTTCAAAGCAGGGCGGCCAGCCGGCTCTCGTCCTGGTACCTCGGTCAAGCAGCAAGGCTATGGAAATGCCGCAGGATATTCCTGCGCCCAAATCCACTCGCGCAGATGATCAATCCGGGGGACTGACAGCGCGAATTTCTAAACCCCAACTTCCCAATTGATTTCGAATAAATATCGGAGGCTTCAATGGGCGGTTTTGGATCGGGCGGTTGGCGAGACAGGGGCGCAAGCCATTGCGAGCACCTGCATCGCGTAGACCTTGCCTATATGAATCGCAACGGCCTCTTGCGCCCGTACATGGCGGGTTCGCTTTCCTGGTCTCGGGGCGGCGAACAGACGGGACGCATCAACTACACAGTCCTGCCGGATGTATTGCGTCTGACCTACCGGTACAAATCGTACGGCGATAGCGAGTGGACTCCGATCGCGGAAGAGTTCGCCTTTTCCTGGACGCCTACGGCCTTTGGAGGCCAGCGGCGGTGGTTGCTTTGTCCGGGGTGCCGGCGGCGCTGTCGCATCCTATATGGCGGTAAGCGGTTCCGTTGCCGCAAGTGCCACCGCTTGGTCTATGAAAGCCAGTATGAGGCCCCTTGGCAGCGTACGCTGACGAGAGCGCAGAACATCCGCCAACGGCTCGGTGGCAGCGGTTCGTTAGACGACCTGTTTCCGCCCAAACCGAAGGGTATGCACCGAAAAACCTATCAGCGGCTAGAAACCGAAGACGAGGAAGCTCAAGCGCGGTGGGCGTGGCTCATGCTGAATTGGCTATGTAGATATCAGTCATGATGAGAAAAGATTGCTTTGAATCTGATTTCGGAAATTACATCACCATTCGGCGGTCTCCGGAGAAATAAGGATTTTAAACATTTCTCCGGCCATTTTCATCGGGACAGCATTTCCAATCTGCGCCGCGATTTGAGAATGATTACCAAAAAACTCATAGTGATCTGGAAACGTTTGAAGACGTGCAGCTTCCCGCAGTGAAATTGCCCGGTCTTGCTCAGGATGAGCAAATCGCCCCCGGGTTACGTCGGAACAGCCGGTCGTCAATGTAGGTGCAACGCTGTCCCAACTCATTCGGCCATAGACGTCAGGGAAACTATTGGAATGCAATCTAGAGTGACATCTCAATTGCAAATGCTCTGGAAGCGCGCTCCTGCTTCCGCCATTCTTCGGAATGGCTGCCAATCTCTTAATCGTGATTTCTGCGTGCTGTCGCGCGAAGTGTAGTGGATCAATTAAATCGCGATCACCAGCTTTCAGTTCTGACAGCCCAACGAAAGCTTGCCGCACACTCGTCCTTTCTTTCGGAATGGTTACCTTCGCAACGAACCGATCCACGATCGATTGGTCCTTCGACGCAACGAGCATAAACCTAATCCTACGCTGCGGAACACTAAGATTCGCAGCGTCTATTTTTTGAGGTTTACTCACGTGATATCCGCGCTCTTTCAGCCCTTTGATCAGTTGACCGGATACGTCCGAATTCACCAATCCCGGGACATTTTCGATCCAAACAATTTCCGGATCCACTGCGTTTATTATGCGCAATGCTTCGAGTAAAAGCATACTACGGCTATCGTTGTTATCTCGTTTCCTATTCTGCGAGCTGAAGGGCTGGCACGGTGCGCACACGGCCAACAACTGGACAGGCGTACCGACCAGTTTGTTGCACAGTGTCTCCGCCGCTAAATCGCGAATATCGGTTTGGAAGAACTCAACTTCGGGGTGGTTGGCTTTATACGTCTGAGCGGCAACCGGATCTATATCGAGAGCTGCGGCGACTCGAAAGCCAACAGCTTTTAGCGCCGCCGAGACGGATCCAGATCCACTGAAGAGATCGACTGCGAGTGGAGTAGCTTTCACAGGTTCTTGGGGGGTCCGATACATAACGTCAACCTAGGAGGATTGTAGTCGAAGCCATTCTGATTGGTTGACACCGACCCGATTGAAATTCCCGGTCACCTTCGCGAGAAAGCTGAGGACCTGAATTTCGCGAACCTCGCCAATCCACCGCCATTTCCGATTGTCAGAATCGTTAAAAATCCACACACCGTTTGCCTTTTCGGCCACCACCACTTTTTGAGTTTTTGATGGCTTGAACATCATCGTCTTTAGCTTCGGATCCTTGTGGTTCAAGCGGAATGAAGCCGGTTCGTCACCGTCCATCATGATAAGATCGAACTTACCTCCGTCCTTCTCCAGCTCCACCATTAGAAATCCGCGCTCTTTGGATAGACGCACGGAATCGCAGCGCGGTTGCAAGCACAACAGCCGCGATCCAGAACTGCCATCTTCCTTTGCTTCTTCGAGTAGCACGCCCAGCGTCAGTACCGGGGTTTGTGCCGGAACTTGATCGCCGCCACGGCCAGGGTGTGAAACGAGTGACGTAAGCATGGAAAATCTACGTTGCGCCTGATCCGATTCCCCTTTGGTCGGATAGAATGCGGGAAATATCTTCATAATCGGGTCCGGGCGACCGTTCTTCCGATTGGAAAGACCCATCTCAAGGAGATACTTCCTAGCCTCGCCATTGATAACAAGGGTATCGCCGTCGTCTTCATATGTCAGGCTTCCCGGCCTTGGATCGAACTGCAATTTGGCTTTTGTAGAATAAAATTTCGACTGAGAAGAAAGCCATTTGAACACTACAGCTTTTCCCAAGGTTTCGGAGGGAACGCCCATCGCTTCAATAGAATTCGAAATCTCAGATAGTATCACCTCTTTCATCAATCGCCCAGCGTCATCCGGATCCGGCAACGATGCTCGGTGACCGGCAAACGCGCCATCAAGTTCGATAGGAAACTGAGCTAGTATACGGTGTGTATCGGTCCTGATGGATGCTATAGCCTTCAGCGAAAAAGCCCTCAATAACCCTTTGGCGAAATCCGCAAATTCCTGCTCCACACGGTCAGGAAGCTTATCCCACGCAACCACATTGTCGTCAGCAACATATTCGCTACCGATAGTCGGTTTATTAAAAAATCGAATTCGACAATTATCATCTTCAAGTGTCAACGGATTGGCTTCAACAAGTTCATATTCAGAAAGCTCAGATTTTAATTTTTTTACTTGGTCCTCAAGCGGTGTTTCCGCTGTATAAATCGTAATTAGCCTGAGCCTCCCACCGACGCCCCTGTCTTCATCGAGCAGCCTCCTCACAACCTCAATCGCCGCTGTGGGGTCGCCGCTCTCTAACTGCCAGTCCAAGATAGCGACGTCGGCATACCGAGATACCTGTACAGAGGTTTCCACGATTTTTTCGCGGCCTACCTTCTGCTCGTCCGGATAGTACGAACCACAGGTCAGTCCCCTCGCTGCAAACGCGTTTGCAACCTTGCGATAATCGAGTTCATGCGAAACGCCCTTTGCTTCGGAGCCGGTCACCGGATTCTCGTGCTTTTTTTCTTCAGCCTTCTTATTCGAGGGCGATGCAGGACGTGTTCTTTTTGCCAGTCCGGGAGCCGAAATCCTGGTCGGTTCAGGCTGATTGTCGACAATAACGACTGTCTGTAGGAAATCGCTCGCGACGGCGCGGCAGTATTTTTCGAATTCACTTGAAATCGCATTCATTTCGACGCCCCCTCTTCGTCCGACTGTTCCGCGATCCGGAATATCGGATGGGTATCCGTACCACTTGTTTCCAGTGAAAGAGCCAAGCCGTCTGCGGCAAGAGCGTCCTTTGAAATAGCAAGGCCCATTCCCCGCCCTCCCGGCTTCGTCGACATCCCGAATTCGAAAATCCGGTTAGCGATCCGCAGCGGGATTCCCGGCCCCCCATTGGAAATTAGAAAGCCTTGGGAATCGGCATCCAATTTGATCCAGCGCTCCGACTCGCGTGACGATGAAACCCAGTAGACTGCATTGTCGATGATGTTCACGAAGGCTGCCAATATCGTCGAAGCAAATCCTTCGACACCGAACTTCACGAAGGGATCGGTGACCACGAGTTCTATCGATTCGGAATGTACCCTCGGTTCGAACACGTCGATCACATATCGTTTGATTGTCTCGCCCGTGACAACGCCTTTCCTTCGACGAACACGACGACCCAGAGGCGCGAATAACGCCAGATATCCGTCGACATGGTCGAAGTTGGCTCGCAGTTTCTCAAAAGACTCGCCTAAGCCCGGTGTCGCGTCCGCCCAAGGCTTTATCTCCGAAAGCGCACGCCGGATTCCGCCTACGAGATTTTCCATCTCATGCCCGATAATTCCAACCGCCGCACCTGCTTGCGCCAGATCCGTGTAGAGGCCGATCTGTTCCTGCAACCTCATTACCTGCTCTTCGAGTGCTGCCGTCGTTTCTTCGGAAGCGGTGCGTTCTTCAACGTCGCGCTTGAGAGCTTTCAGTTGCTCCAATATTCGGGTCAATATCTCCTTGTGCTCGTTGAGACTCGCTTGGATCCGGCGTTCCAGCACGCGCTGGCGTGCAAATGCTTCTTCTTCGTCCATCGCATCGAAGTCGGCACGTTGGAGGTCGACCATGACTCCCTCGACCTCGTTTTGAAATTCGCGAAGTCCGGAGTTCAATTGCCCTTTGAGGTAGTCCTCGATCGAAGTTACCTCATCTTCAGCTTGCTTCTTCAGTAGACGAATTTCTCGCATCGACTGATTTCGTTCCTGCTGCAGGATGCCGACCGCCCGATCTCTCAGGCGCATCTCGATCGAATTTTCCTTCGTAAAGGCGTTGAGTAGGCGTGTCGCTTCGCTCCGTCCGTTCTCTAATCCGTTCTCGCGGAATTCTCGAAATCGCTCCGCGTATGCATCCCATGCCTGCAACACAGCCGCACTTGGCGTGAATGTTCTAGGACGAGGGATCGACAACGTCTCTTCCAGATCATCGAACTGTCGTCTCGTTTCGCTCTCAAGCCGATTGGAGGAGTCCCGCTTCGCCTCGGGATCCACGTGACGGAGTTCGTCAAGCCGCGTGTCCAATGAACCTATTATTCGGGCGACCTCCGCCTCCGGTTCGTCCGCCTCGAAGCGTTCGAGCACTTGTTCAAGTCTTGTCCTGAAGTCCCGGCGCCTCTCAGCCACGTAGTTTTGACGCCTTTGCAGCAATTCTGCTTGATTACGGAGCCGCTTTCGCTCGGCACGAAATTCCTCGCCATGTTCGGCTGACGGCTTGAAGTAATCGACCGCGAGTTGCCTGAAAAAGTGTTCCAATATGCTGCGAAACTGGCGATAGGCCTTGTTCTGCCGGAATCCCTCGCGTCCCGCTTTTTCGATGAGACGGGAATTCTCCGCGACCGTAGTCGCCACGTAACCGAACATTCGCCGGTATGAAAAGAACCAGTCCGCTGCGGATAACGTTCGTCGTTGCTCGATGTTGAGGAAGTCATAGTCTGAGTTGCCGTAGGGAAGAATTCGGATACCGTCGCGATAGACGTAAAGGCCGCCAAGTTCGTCCAACTTCTCCATGATCTCCCTGTGAGCTTCCGCCGAAAGAAGAGTCTCCGAAGCGCGACCTTGTACGTAGGAAACGTGAAGCTCGAAAGGTCCACAGTCTGTTTCACGACCGCCTCCCTCCGGCCAACTCAAGACATATGATTGAGGATCGCCATTGTAGATTTCGAGAGAGCCGGAGAATTGCCCATATTCGTCGAAGCGGCCATGGAATCGGTGATCGGCCTTTTGCATCTCATCCGGCGTGAAGAACATTCCCGGGCCGATGAGCTCGTCGACTCCTCCCGCCTCGGAGTGATCTCGGAATTCGGCAGTTATGGGTGGCTCGCGATCCGGCGCCATGGTGTTGCCGAATCCGAGCAACATCCTCTTTAGTGGCGTTGCTCCTCGATCGGGCTTGTCGTCAATGTCGCTTTTAAGGATCGGGTCTGTCGGTTGAAGGAAGAAATGCGTGCCATTCCCCTCACCGCGGAGGGTTAGATGTGTTCGATCGACTTCGTCGGATTCGGCGGAGAACCATTCGTCTATGGCGCTAGGATCGAGTTTGAAGGCGTCAAGTCTCAAGAGGATGTCCGGTCGATGAATTCGAGTTTCATTTAAAATCGTTTCGGCGTTCTGTTGGATCTGGGAACGCATGAGCCCGACGTCCATCGCTGAGGGGATATCTGAATAGGTACCGACGGGAATATCGATTGCCGAAACGTCCACGCCAGGGAGTTCGAATAGCTCCCAGTCGACGAGCGCCGCCACGAGTTCCCGTTTACCGTCGGGCCTGATCGCTCGCGACATGACGAACGTAATCGGCGCGATGGTGGCGATTGCCAGACGGCCGATCCCTTTCTCCCCCAATACGGGCCTTCGAGGCACATTGTCTGGACCGGTCCATGGAACCTGATCGGGATCGTTTGCAGTCAATTTGCTTTCGGTACCGAGCGCCAGCCAACGCGTCTCGAAATCCTCCCTGTCCATTCCCAACCCGTTATCACGGATGACGAGCAAGTCGTCTCCGCGGAAGAAATCCGCCTCCACCCGAGTGGCATATGCATCGTGCGCATTTTTGAAAAGTTCGTGGATAGCCGTGGGTATACCGGCGATTTGTTGGCGGCCGAGCATGTCGACAGCTCTCGCTCGTACCGCAAATTTGACCATAATCGTCAGCCCTCGAATTCCCAGGGTTGCTCCCGATACCCAGGGGAACCAAAATCGCGTCAGCACGCCTCACTCAACGCATAGACGGTCATGGTTACTATTTCTCACCTTGACTGCAAATCTGCCGACACACTCGCGACGATGGAGGCGTCCTGCTCGTGTAAGGTGCCTCGGAAGAAGCCGCGATGCTTCGAATGACGGAAATAAATGAGCGAAACCGTATCCGTTGAACGCAGCCTACTTATGGCCAAGATCGGCAGCAAGAATTCGCAGCCAGAGATGGCCGTACGTCGTGCGGCGCATAGCCTCGGATATCGCTTTCGCCTGCATCGGAGGGACTTACCAGGGACGCCGGATTTAGTGTTTCCCAGACTACGTAAAGTCATCTTTGTACATGGATGCTTCTGGCACCGCCATCCGGGTTGCCCAAGGACAACAACGCCAAAAACCCGCACTGCTTTTTGGCTCGAGAAGTTTAAGGCAAATGAAGCGCGTGATAGACACGTCGAGGCCGAATTACGGAAACTGGGCTGGGAAATTATTGTGATCTGGGGATGCGAAACGAAGCCTCAAGTTAAACTTTCGGAGATGCTCATCAATTTCCTAGGTCGTCAAAGCCAATCGACCGATAGCGTTTCGGAAAGCAATTAGTTGTGACGATTCTTCTCGTTCGGTTTATCAATAAACGGAGAGATTTGATCACCAATCGTAGAGACGAGAACATGGAATCTACAAAACTACAATTTCATTCCGCTGGGCCGGACCTCTGATGACCGGCGCTCTCGTCCACACGATTGCGCCTCGACATACAGGAAGCGATTTCCGGAGAATAAATCCGAGATATTACAGGATGCAAGTTATGACGGTATTTTTGTCGGTACCTACGGAAGACGAATTATTTTTTTCAAGAAATATCAGATAGTTAATAACCATATATTAGTCCCTCAGCCGCACCAACAATTTCAATGACTTGAACCAAGTCTGCTTGACACGGTGTCCGCCTGTCGGGGTAACAGGCCGTTCCAATTGTCACGATCGGTCCGCTAGTTGCGTACCTGGGGATAGCCCTCGACGTGAATGAAGTCGGTGTTCTTCACCGGAGAATGGCACCCGATGCATTCCGTCTTGTAGTCCTTGGTGATGGTCGCATTGGGCGCATCGACATTGAATTTCGCCCAGCCCCAGCCGTCGCCCCACAACGGCCCCTGCGGGGCGTTCGTCTTCGGCGGCTTGATCATCGTGAACCAGCCATTCAGAACGCCAAGCGACGATACCTTGTCGTCACCTTCCCCCGTCGTTACGCCCTGGCGCAGCTCCTTGATAATCACCGCACCTGCGGGGAACTCCCCGGTCTCCCGATAGGCCGTCGCGGTCTCGGGCTGGGTGTACACGACATTGAATTGCTTGACGCCGTTTTCGTCGAGGTGGCCGAAAATGCCCAGCATGGTCCAGTCCCGCTGGTAATTCTGCGTGGTCATCACGATCGTGCCGTCGGGCTGTACCATTGCCGATGCCGCACCTTCAGCGGCGACGGGTACCTCGGGCATCAGGACGGCGCCAGCAGCGACAATGGTAATGGCGACACCGGCCGCGCCGGCCAGGGAATGCACTGTTTTCATGGGGCTTTCGGATTCTCGGAGTGTCGGGGTGGTGAGAAGGAGTGCTTGGGGTCGAACTTGCGCCGGCCTCAACGAGAGGCGAGGTCAGTGATGATCGTATTGGCCAATGCCGCGAGGTCCTCGGCCGCCCCGACATCGAAACGGTTGATGGCGGCGAACACGCCGACGCCGCGAGCGGGCGAAAACGCAAGATGGCTGATGATGCCGGAGCGTCCGCCGGTTTTCTGATAGACGAGCGGCCGGTCGCCATCGGGATGCATGATCACCCAGGCAAGGCCCATGGCGTCCATCTGTCCGACTTCGGCGGTGGAGAGGAATATCGGTGACAGTCCGTCCCGCGACAGCCATTGGGCGTGGTCCAGAAGGCGCATCTCCGCCTCGCCGTCCCGGTCGGTACGCAGGTGCCAGTCAAGCCATCTCACCATATCGTCGGCGGTGGAGAAGAATCCGCCGGATG
>CAJQNW010000144.1 GCA_905479765.1 uncultured Tepidamorphus sp.
CCAATTCGGCAGCCTTGCGGACATAGGCAATCTCGGCGGGCGATTTCACCGCGCGCAGGCGGGTGACGAGTTGCGAGGCATCCTCGAGCCGGCAGAAGCCATCCAGTGCGGCGTCGACGGCGCGGCCGTTGGAGGCGACCAGCCCATAGCTTTCATATTCGATGCCGAGGCGCTTTCCCTGCGCACCGAGCGAGGCGAGCATGTCCTTGAGCTGGCCGGCCGGCGTCGCGCCGGCGGCGTCCGTCCAGATACGGATATCCTCGATGTTGGAGGTGTGCTGCGCCTGCCGCAGGTCGGCGGAACGGGTCAGCAGAGCTGTCGTTCCGTCGGTATCGACATAGAGGCACTGGAAGAAGCAAAAACCGAAGGTATCGTAACCGGTTAGCCAGTACATCGACTCCTGGGCAAACATCAAAAGCGCGTCGAGGCCGGCGGCTTCCATGGCCTGGTTTAGGCGCTGGCGGCGGGCGGCGAATTCCGCGCTGTCGAAATGCAGGGCCATTGGGGCTTACTCCAGAGCGATCGCGGCGATCAGGCGGCCGTAGTCCGGCTCCTGGCGATGGGTGGTGCGGCGGAAGGAGAAGAACAGGTCCTCCTCCGCGTAGGTGCAGCGGGCCAGATCGACCACCGTGCCGACGCCGTCCCGCTTTAGCCGGTCGCCGGCATAGCCGGGCAGGTTGAAATGCGGCTTCTCCTTACCCGGCGGGGTCGCGAAATAGCGGTCGTTGGCCGGATCGGCGGCAAGGAAATTGTCGCGGAAATCCTGGCCAACCTCATAGTTCGCTTGAGAAATCGTCGGTCCGATCACGGCGATGATGCGGGTGCGATCGGCACCGAGGCGTTCCATCGCCGTCACGGTCGATTCCAGGACGCCGGAGAACGCGCCGCGCCAGCCGGCATGGGCACCGCCGACCACCTTCGCCTCCGGATCGGCGAACAGGACCGGGGTGCAATCGGCCGTCGAAATGCCGAGCGCCAGGCCGGGCACGGCGGAGACGACGGCGTCGGCTTCCGGGCGGTCTTCGTCGGCCCAGGGTCGTTCCACCGTCAGCGCAACGTCGGAATGATATTGCCAGGGCGTGACCAGCCGGTCGCGCGCGACGCCCATCGCGTCGGCGACGCGGCCGCGGTTCTCGGCGACCCGTTCCGGCGCGTCCTTCGACCCCAACCCGATATTGAGGCTGCCGTAGATGCCGTCCGACACGCCGCCGTGGCGGGTGAAGAACCCGTGGCGGATGCCGGGCAGGGACAGGGCTTCGGCTTCGATCTTCATGGGGCGCGATGTGGCGTGAGAATAAGGCCAGTTGATGGTGGAGAGGCGAGGGGCTTTCGAGCGGGACGGTGACGCGCCGCATCCGGCCTGTCAAACCGCCCGATCCCGGTCAAACCGTCTCGTCACCGAACGGCGGCGGGGCGGGCAGGCCGGGCGCGCTCAGCGCCAGGACCTTGAACAGGGTTCCCATGCCGCCGGCGCCGGTCAGGCGTTCGAGCGCCAGCGTCAGATCCTGGGCGCCGGCGCCGGAGGCGCGGAGGCGCTCGGCGCGCAGGCCGATGCCGAGGGCTGTGAGGAACGTGCCTTGCGTGATCGGCCCGAAGGCGCGCGCGCCGGCCGCGGTCGCCGCAGCGGCGATGCTTGCGAAATCGACATGGGCGGTGAGGTCGGCCTCGCCGGGCCCGGCAAGCGGATCGGCGAACTGCTTAGCCCGCAGCGCCTGCAGGCTGTCGCCGTGAGCGGTTTCGCGGTAGCCGTAATCGACGATCAGGGCGAGGCCGGGATTGCGGCTCAGCCGGGCGCCGATCCGGCCGGCGATGTCGCGGGCCAGCGGGCAGTCTTCTATGATCGCGCCCTCATCGGCGTCGTACAGGGCAGGGGGGATGGCCTCGGCTGAAACAGCCTGGCCGTCGACGAATTCGAGCCTGTCATTCGTCCCGATCGCGATGGCCCGGTCGCGCCACGTCCCGCCGCGCATGATCCGCTGGCGGATGGGCAGGGCGTCGAAGAACTCGTTGGCGGCGAGCAGCACCGGACCCTCGGGGACCGTTTCGAGCGTGTCGTGCCATGTGGCGGTGAAACCCGCTTCCGTCAGCCGATATTCCTGGGCGGCGCGCAGGCGCGGACTCGTCTCGACCAGATGGACGTCGACGGCGTCGAGCAGCGCGGGAAGCACTTTGAAGGTGCGCAGGATATCGAGCATCAATGTCGCGCGGCCCGGTCCCAGCTCGACGAGGCGGACCGGGTCCGGCGAGCCCATCGCCTGCCACGCGTGCGCCAGCACCGCGCCGACGATCTCGCCGAACATCTGGCTCACTTCCGGGGCGGTGGTGAAATCGCCGGCAGCCCCGATGGCGGGTTTGGCCATGTAGTAGCCGTGCTCGGGATGGCCGAGGCAGAGCGCCATGTAGCGCTCCAGCGGCATCGGGCCGGTTGAGGCGATCTCGTCGCGGATGAGCGTTTCGAGGGACCTCATGCCCCGCCCGTGGATGAAGCCTCCGCCGCCCGCTTCGGCCGCATCAGCGAGACCGTGACGACGCCGGCGCCGATCAGCACCATCGGCACCGACAGGACGATGCCCATGGTCAGCCCGCCCCACAGGAAGCCGATATGGGCGTCGGGCATGCGGAACTGCTCGCCGATGATGCGGGCGAGGCCGTAGCCGATCAGAAAGGCGCCGGTGGTCAGCCACGGCCGGCGCAGGCTCTCGTAGCGATGGGTCAGCAGGCGCAGCACGAGGAACAGGATCAGCCCTTCCATCGCGGCCTGATAGAGCTGGCTTGGATGGCGCGGCTCGGGGCCCGCGAACGGGAAAACCATCGCCCAGGCCACGTCGGTGGTGCGCCCCCACAGTTCGCCGTTGATGAAATTGGCGAGCCGGCCGAGCATCAGGCCGATCGGGGCCGTGGCGGCGGCGATGTCGGCCATCGCGGAAACCGGACGCCCGCGCACCCGGGCGAAGACCAGCACCGCCAGCACGACGCCGAGGAAACCGCCGTGGAACGACATGCCGCCGGTCCAGATCTGTAGGATCTCGGCGGGATGGGCGGCGAAATAGTCGAGATTGTAAAACAGCACGTAGCCGACACGTCCGCCCAGCACGATACCCAGCGTCACCCAAAGGATCAGGTCGTCGACGTCGCGCTTTTCAAGCGGCGCGGTTCCGCCCTCCGGGCCGCCCCACAGCCTGCCGTCGGCAACGAGGCGGAGCATGTACCACCAGCCCACCAGGATGCTGGCGACATAGGCGAGCGCATACCAGCGGATGGCGAGGGGACCAATCTCGATTGCGACCGGATCGATCACCGGGAAGGGGATGGCGAAAAGTGGCATTGGACCTTTGGTCGGTGGTTGACCGGGCACGGGCCGTTCGGCGTCCGTGTCCGGTCTTCGTCGCGCCTGACCAATAGGCACGTGTGCGGGGCGAGGCAAGGGCGGCAGGGGAGAGGCCGCGCCGGCGATCTGCGCCGTTCGGGTTCCGTTTTTGGGGTCAGTCGGTATAATTCCCCTCGGTCAGCGAGATTCCGGGGGCCTCATGAGCCTGCTCGATATTTACGAAGGGGGATTCAACGACCCCAGCTAGAAAACGCGGTGTTCTTTTTTTAAACAAATCCAAGCGCTCCGCCGAAGCCGGCCGGCGCATCGATCGCTCCGCATGCCGCACCTCACATTACCGAACGACGAGGGACATCGGTGGCTCCCGACGGTCCGTACTTCAATTTCGATGCAAATTCTTTCCGCTGGGGAAATTTCGCGATAACTCTCGATTTGGGACATGCCTTGCAGATGCCGCATTGGCCTGCCATATAGCCTGGGCCGGTACGGCCCGCGGTGGGGCGTACCCTCAGTTTTTCGGTCAGGACTTATCGCCTAGGGGGCGTTTGGTTGCCTATCCCGAATGTCTGAGATTGAAGGGCTGTTACGTCGCGGCCCGGACTTTGGTTTGAGATCGACGGAATTCGGGACAGGAGTTTCCCATGCGCCAAGATGGCACCGTGAAGTTCTTCAATCATGCTCGCGGCTTCGGCTTCATCACGCCGGACTCGGGCGGCAAGGACGTGTTCGTTCATATTACCGCGCTCGAACGCTCCGGCTTGCCGGCTCTCGACGAAGGCACCAAGGTGACCTTCGAAGTCGAGGAAGATCGCCGCGGTCGTGGGCCTCAGGCGGTCGGCATCGAACTGGCCTGATCGCTGAAGCGACATTAGAACTGGTACAGGCGCCGCCGGAGAAATCCGGCGGCGTTTGTTTGTGGGCACTGCCCGCCGCGACCTTGAAGTATGGTTGCGCCATGCCCATTGTCTTTTAAACAGATTCGACAACAAGGGAGCCGGGCGGACGCAATCGTCCGGGACCAGCATGCCCCAGTCCAGCAACCGCATCCTCGACGAGTTCGCCCGCTTCATGACCGACGCCGCCGGCGTCGCAAAGGGCGTCCGCTCGGAAGTGGAGACCGCCGTGCGCACGCAGGCCGAGAAGGTTCTGCGTGACCTCGACGTGGTCTACCGCGACGAGTTCGACGCCGTTAAGGCGATGGCGACGAAGGCGCGCGAGGAAAACGTGGCCTTGAAGGCGCGGATCGCGGCGCTCGAAGCCGCCGCCGGCATCACGCCTCCGGCCGAACCGAAGAAAGCCTCTCGTGCGCGCACCGCGAAAGCCAGGACAACGGCCGGCAAAGCGGCGTCAACAAGAAAAGCCGCAGCAGGCAAAAACGAGGCCTGAGCGGCGTTCCCGGCAATCCGTGACGGGTGCGCGGCGCCATCGTTAACAGGGCGTTAACGGAAAACACCTATACCCGGTAGCCGACCCTGTAACGGCCACGATATATTGGCCCCATGCCGCGATTCGCTTCCGCGCCGCGACGACCAGCCCGACGGGCAGTGGCCCAGGTTCGCTCCCTATCGCCTTGTCACGAGGCCGGCTCAAGCCGGCCCGTTTTACTTTCCCCGGGGTGGCAGACGCCGCTCCGCCCTACTGCCCCCCGCTCTAAGACCGAGAGGACAGGCCATGACACTCGTCGTTGATTTTGTCACCGAACGCCAGATCGACCCCGTTGATACCATCGAGCAGATCGCGGCGTTCAACGACTGGTCGTTCGACCGCTCGGGCGAGAACGAGATCACCATCTCGGTTACCGGCAACTGGACCGACTACCACATCTCGTTCACCTGGATGGACGATCTGGAAGCGCTGCATCTGGCCTGCGCCTTCGACCTCAAGGTTCCCGACGCGCGGCGTCGCGAGGTGATGGACCTGATGGCGCGGATCAACGAGCAGCTGTGGATCGGCCACTTCGACCTCTGGGCGCAGGAAGGCGTGGTGATCTTCCGCCATGCGCTGCCGCTGGCCGGTACCGAGACCAGCCCGCGCCAGTGCGAGACGCTGCTCGATGCCGCCGTCGACACCTGCGAGCGCTATTTCCAGGCGTACCAGTTCGTCGTCTGGGCCGGCAAGACCGCCGCCGAGGCGATCGAGTCGACCCTGTTCGAAACGGCGGGCGAAGCGTGAGCCTCGAGACGTTCGGCCCGGTCCTGCTCGTCGGGGCCGGGAAGATGGGCGGGGCGATGCTCGAGGGTTGGCTCAAGCGTGGCCTGCCGCCCGCCAGCCTGACGGTTCTCGATCCCGCTCCCTCGCCCGAAATCACCGCGCTGGCCGCGGACCGGGGCTTCCATCTCAATCCCGCCGGGACGACAACGCCGCCGCTCGTTGTCATCCTCGCGGTCAAGCCGCAGGTCATGGCCGACGTGCTCGCCGAGGTCGCGCCGCGCATTCCCGATACTGCCGCTGTCGTGTCGGTGGCGGCCGGCAAGACCATCGCCGATCTGGGCCGGCAGTTTCCCGATTGCCAGCCGATCATCCGCACGATCCCCAACACGCCGGCGGCGATCGGGCGCGGCATCACCGTGTGCGTCGCCAACGGACTCGTCAGCTCAGGCCAGCGCGATGCGGCGACCGCGCTGCTCGAGGCCGGCGGCGAGGTTTCCTGGATCGACGACGAGGGCATGATGGATGCCGTCACCGCGGTCTCGGGATCGGGGCCGGCCTATGTGTTCCTGCTCGCCGAGTGCATGGCCGAGGCCGGTGTCGCGGCCGGATTGCCGGCCGAACTCGCGGCACGGCTGGCCGGTGCCACGGTATCGGGCGCCGGCGAACTGCTGCGCACGTCGGATCTCGACGCGGCGACGCTGCGGAAGAACGTCACCTCGCCGGGCGGCACCACGGAAGCCGCGCTGCGGGTGCTGATGGGCGACGACGGCCTGCCTGAAAAAATGACCGAGGCCGTGGCCGCCGCGACCCGCCGCGGGAAGGAACTGGCGGGCTAGGGCGCGCTGGTTTCGCGGGGCGGCGCTTCGCCGCCTTGCGCTCGTGCCCGCATGGCCTATCTTCCCAGCCGGAGGTGGTCCATGGCCCGCAAAGCATCGAAACCCAAGTCTCCCGCTAAGCCGCACGACGCGATCGTCGACGCCGCGCTGGCGCTTGCCGCCGAGCAGCCGTGGGACGAAGTGCGGCTCGGCGATATCGCCGCCAGAGCCGATGTGTCCCTGTCCGGGCTTCGCGCGGAATTCGACGGCAAGCTCGATATCATCGCCGCCTTCGTGCGGCGGATCGACCAGGCGGTGCTCGACCGGCTCGATCCCGAAATCGCCGACGAGCCGGCGCGCGAACGGCTGTTCGACGTGCTGATGACCCGGTTCGACGCGCTTCTGCCGCACAAGGAGGCGGTGCGCTCGATCGTCAGGAGCTTCGAGCGCCGGCCGGGCGACCTGATCTCCTGGAATCCGATCGCCGTGCGCTCGATGGTCTGGATGCTGGAAGCCGCCGGCATCGATTCCAGCGGCCGGCTCGGCAGGGTCGGGGCGCAGGGGCTGGCGGTGGTCTTCGCGCGGACCCTTCGCGTCTGGCTCAGGGACGACGATCCGGGCATGGCGCGCACGATGGTCGAACTCGACCGGCGGCTCACCGAGGGCGGGCGCTGGATGCGCCGGCTGGAGGGCCTGGCGAGCTTTGCCGCGGCGATGGACCGGGTGCGCCGTGGCCGGCGCGGCCGCCGTGGGCGCCGCCGCAAGGCCGACCCGGAAGACGTCGCGGACGACATGGAAGACGTCGGCTCCGGCATCTGAGGTTGCAGCCGCCTTTGTCTGCATGTTACCCGCGGTGAGGGGAGGCACGCGCCATGGATCAGTCAGACGGTTTCATCGCATTCGACGATTTCCTGAATGTGGACGTCCGCGTCGGCACGGTCGTCGAGGCGGAGCCCTATCCGGAGGCGCGCAAGCCGGCGATCAAGCTGTGGATCGATTTCGGCCCGGAAATCGGCATCAAGAAGACGTCCGCCCAGATCACCCGGCACTACACGCCCGACAGCATCGTCGGCGAGCAGGTCGCCGCCGTGGTCAATTTCCCGCCGCGCCAGATCGGCAAGTTCATGTCGGAGGTCCTGACGCTCGGCTTTCCCGACGCGGACGGCGAGGTGGTGCTGATCCAGCCGGGCCAGCTCGTGCCGAACGGCGGGCGGCTGTACTGACGCAGCTACTGCCGCGCCGGCTGCGGATCGGCGAGGGACGCGCGGACGCCGCCTGGCAGCAGGAACGCCATCGCGAAGACGGCTGCCATCGACCCGGCCAGCACCATCAGCAGCGCCGTCGACGAGCCGGTGCGCTCGTGCAGCACGGCTATCAGCGGCACGACGGCCGAACTGACGCCGAGCGTCAGCAGGTATTGCACCGAATAGACCCGCGAGCGCCAGGCCGGCGTGACATAGTGGCCGATCAGCCAGGCGGTGACGGGGATTTCGCCGAAGACCGCGAGCATCAGCGGTACCGCGACGAGGACGGATACAGGCCCGTCGATGCGGCTCAGGGCCAGGAACAGCACGGCCTGCAGCCCGGTGAGCGCGATCATGATCGTCTTGCCGCCGATCCGGTCGATCAGCCGGCCGACCGGGATCTGCGTGAAGGCGGCGAGCGCGAAGACCAGCGACGCATAGGCGCCGACCATGCCGACGCCGAGGTGTTCCGCCGCGAGCCGCTCCTCGAAGACCTTCGGCAACGCGACGGTGATGCCGTTGAAGGCGATGCCGCCTAACAGGCCGGCGACGGAGACCACGGCGAGCACGCGGATCAGGTCCGATCGCGACGACGCGACGTGCCGCTGCCCGGATCCGGCGGCGGCCTTGCCATCGGCGACGACGGTCATGGCAAAGGCAAGTCCGAGCACGACCGTCAATGCGCCGGGCACGATGAACGCCGCGCGCCAGCCGAACCATCCCGCCAGCAGGCCGGTCGCGCCGGCAGCCGCCGCGACGCCGAGATTGCCGTAGACGCCGTTGACGCCGAGCGCGCGGCCCGTCTTCGCAGCCAGCCGCACGACCATGGCGGTGCCGACGGGGTGATAGATCGAGGCGAAAGCGCCGATGCCGGTCAGCGCGACGGCAAGCGAAACCGGCCCGGTGGCAAAACCCGCGGCGATCGACGACAGGCCGATGCCGATGAAGAAGGCGCTCATCAGCGGCTTGTCGCCATAGCGGTCGCCGAGCCAGCCGGCCAGCGGCGTGCACAGCGCGAAGGCGACGAACCCCGGGGTGCCGAACGCCAGTGCCTCGCCGTAGCTGAGGCCCCAGGCCGGATGGATCGCCAGCACGGCGGTGGGAAAGATCAGCAGGAAATAGTGATCCAGGAAGTGGGCGATATTGACGAAGAGCAGGGTGCGTTGCATCGCGTGTCTCTGAGGCGGCGTCCGCGCGGTGTGACTGTAGCGCGAAGACTAGCGTGCCGCAGCGTTGCCTGCTTGCGCAATCTGGCCCGATAGTATCGAATTCGTGCCAATGTCCGATCTACCCGAAATCCAGACGTGGGCGAACGAGTATCCACGCGGCGGCGGGGTGGCGCCGCACGCCCATGCGACCGGCCAGGTGGCGTTCGCCCGGCGCGGCGTGATGCGGGTCATCGCCCAGGGTGGCGTCTGGCTGGTGCCGCCGGCCCGCGCGTTGTGGATTCCCGCCCGCGTCGTCCACGAGATCCAGTGCCGGAGCGATGTCGCGATGCGCACGGTCTACCTGAAGGCGGACGCCGAACTGCCGTATCGCGAGGCCTGCGCCGTCCTCGACGTGACGCCGCTGTTGCGCGCGGTGATCCTGCGGCTCGTGGAAGGACCCCACGACGACGGGACCAGGCCGCATCTGCTGTCCCTGCTGGGGGCCGAGTTGCGGGCAAGCCTGGTCGTGCCGCTGCATCTGCCCGAACCGCGCGACCGCCGGCTTGCGCGGGTCGCAGCCGAACTGGTCGCCGATCCGGCGGCGCGCGCCACGCTCGACGACTGGGCCGACGCCGCGGGCATGTCCCGGCGGAGTTTCGCGCGCCGCTTCACCCAGGAGACCGGATTGAGTTTCGGGGTGTGGCGCCGCCGGCTGCGCCTGCTCGGTGCAATCGAACGGCTGGCCGTCGGCGAACCGGTGACGACGGTGGCGCTCGAAGCCGGTTACGACAGCGTCAGCGCCTTCATCCATGCGTTTCGCCGGGAGTTCGGGGTGACGCCGGGGCGGTATTTCGCCGAGCCCGTGGATTAGACCGGCATCCGCACCGTTACCCGCAGTCCGCCGGACGGGCTTTCGGACAGCGAGATGTCGCCGCCGTGGCTGCGTGCCACGTCGCGGGCGATCGCAAGGCCCAGGCCGGTGCCGCCATGGCGGGACGAATAGAAAGGTGTGCCGAAATTCGCCGCCGCCTCGTCCGAGAACCCAGGGCCGGTGTCGGTCACCCGGCAGCTCGCCACGCCGGCGGTGCAGTCCAGCTCAAGGGTGACCTCGCCGTCGGGTCCGGCTGCAGCCGCCCCGTTCATGGCGAGATTCAGAAGCACCTGCCGGATGCTCTCGCGATTGCCAAGGGCCGGCACCGGACCGGTGCCGCGGATCCGGACCGGGGCGGTGTCCGGCTGATGGGCCAGCAACTGGCGCACGGCCTC
>CAJQNW010000145.1 GCA_905479765.1 uncultured Tepidamorphus sp.
TTGCTCGATCCAGCGTCGTAACCAGAAAGTTCTGGAAGAGGCGCCATCGCCTGCCCTGAACCAGGCCCAGCGCGATGACATTGGCATGATCGTCGCGCGCGCTGTCGCAAAGCTGGGCTATCGCGGCGCGGGAACAATGGAATTCCTGTATGAGGACGGCCAGTTCTATTTCATCGAAATGAATACACGCATTCAGGTCGAACACCCCGTCACCGAAATGATTACCGGTATCGACCTTGTACGCGAACAGATCCGCGTGGCTGATGGCGCAAAACTGTCCTTCACACAGGACGAGGTATTGCTGGTTGGCCATGCCATTGAATGCCGCATCAATGCCGAGCATCCTGAAACTTTCGTCCCCAGCCCCGGCACCATTACCGGCTTTCACCCGCCGGGTGGTCCTGATGTGCGCCTCGATAGCGCGGCCTATGCCGGCTATACGATCCCGCCACATTATGACAGCCTGATCGGCAAGCTGATCGTGCACGGCAAGACGCGCAACGAGTGCCTGATGCGCCTGCACCGGGCGCTCGGGGAATTCGTCGTCGACGGCATTTCCACGACGATCCCGCTGTTCCTGCGCCTGCTCGAACAATCCGACATCGTCGACGGCAACTACGACATTCACTGGCTGGAACGCTTCCTGGCGGAAAACAGCGAGAAGAGCTGATCCTCGCCCGGCGCCCCCGTCCCGCAGGGGCGATCCAACCAGTATTGGACCGACTGGCGCGATGCCCGTAAGTTCGCCTTCATGAACGCTCATGACGACCAGTCGCTCGCGATCACCCCGCAGGTGGTGCTGAAGGCCTATGCCTGCGGCATCTTCCCGATGGCGGAAAACGCCGACGACCCGAGCATTTACTGGATCGAGCCGCGCGAGCGCGGGATCCTTCCGCTCGACGGATTTCATATCCCGCGCAGGCTGGCGCGAGCGGTGCGCCACGAGGACTACGAGATCCGGATCGACTTCGACTTCGAAGGCGTGATCGAGGCCTGCGCGGAACCGGCGCCGGGCCGGCGCAAGACCTGGATCAACGACGAGATCCGCCGGATCTACCGCGACCTCTACCGGATCGGAAACGCCCATTCCATCGAGGTCTGGCGGGACGAAAACCTGATCGGAGGCCTGTACGGGGTGAGCCTGGGGGCGGCGTTCTTCGGGGAAAGCATGTTCCACCGGGAACGCGACGCCAGCAAGATCGCGCTGGTGTATCTGGTGGCGCGGCTGCGCGCCGGCGGCTACACGTTGCTCGACACCCAGTTCGTGACGGAGCACCTGAAGCAGTTCGGCGCAATCGAAGTGCCGCGCAAGCGCTATCAGCAATTACTGGAGCGCGCGATCGCCGAGCCGGCGGACTTCGCTCAGTTGCCGATCCCCAGTTCGTCCGAACTTGTTTTGCAGTTGGTCAACCAGACGTCATAGATCGGGTGATCGACAGCGTTGAGGCCCGGGCTGCCGGCAAACATCCAGCCGGTGAATATCCGCTGGATCTTGCGGTCGAGCGTCACTTCGTCGACCTCGACGAATGTGGTGGTGCGCGGCGGTTCTGTGGGCGGGCGCGAATAGCACACGCGCGGGGTGAGTTGGAGCGCACCGAACTGCACCGTTTCGTCGATCAGAACGTCGAACGTGCGGATCTGCCCGGTGATCTTGTCGAGGCCGGTGAACTCGGCGACCGGGTTGGAAATTTTCTCGGCATGCGCCGTGCCGCCGGCAGCTGTCATGGCGGCCACGATTACCGTTGCCGCCGTCAGCGCGCGCGCGCCCGCTCTCACCCAATCCCTGCCCCGCACCAATTCCGTCCTCGCCACTGTTAGCGATCCTACCGTTCTGCATAGCCGCCGTGAGGCACGTTCGACCGCGCCGCGTTTCGGATCGCGTCGAAATATGGTCATTTCGGGTCCGCGACCGCGTTTTCCGCAGCCAGGTACCGTACCAGAGCAGAAAATCGGTGCGGACGGTTCAACGGAGGGCGGAAGAGGACGCTCAAATCAAATCCCACGGCATGATCGGCCGGGCCGTAGTCCGGTTCATGTGTCGGGAGACCATGCCTCGTAGTCTCCGGTGACGCGCGGACGCTGCTCCGGCGTCAGCATGCTGCCGGGCGGACGGTAGGCAGCCGGCGTCCCGGTCATGTTGGGCCGATGCGGCTTTTCCCAATCGCGCGGCTCGTAGTCGCTTTCCGTAGGGGGCGTATCGGATTTGTGGTGCATCCAGCCCCACCAGCCCGGCGGAATCATGCTGGCTTCTGCCGGACCGTTAAAGAGAACCCAGCGGCGCTGGAAGCCAAGCCCCGAATCAACCGCGCCACCGCGCGTGCGGTAGTAGCGGTTACCGGCCGCGTCCTCGCCGACGTATTCGCCCCGCAGCCACGTGTGGAACCGTGTGCCAAGCGTGGCCTTGTGCCACCAGGCGAAGATTTGAATGATGAAATCGCGCATCGTCCGACCCTGAAATGCCGGCGGACTATGGCGGGAACCGGCGCCCGTGTCCACCCTTCACGCCATCGGGAGAAGCGAACCGGCGGCATGGGAACAATTCCACTCCGCCGGGCCTCGCATCGGGCCGGCAAAAGGCGCGCCGGGTGCGCGGCGGATCATACCGGCCCGGTCCCCGCAAAGCAGGCCGTCAGTTGACGTTCCAGCTATTCCAGGTGACCTTCGACTGGTCCGGTTTGCCGGTGGGCGGCACGTCCTGTGTCGCGTCGACATCGACCTCGCCGTTGACGATCTTGTCGACGATGTCCTGAGCGTTCTCGGCGCGTTTGCTGAGCGCGTCCTGCATTGCCTTCTGCCGCTGCAGCAGGTTGCCCAGATTGGTGCGGCGAACCCGGTCTTCCAGAACCTCGTCCATGCCGTTGATGACATAGCTGTCGCCTTCCAGCGTGAATTCGCGGCCATCCTGCGCCAGCCATTCGAACCGGCGGCGCAACACGACCGGCGAGACCGGCATGACGATGATGTTGCTGGCGCCGATCGAGAAGGCCCGGTCGACCATCGTCAGCGTCGGCATCGCGGTGACCGCCAGAATCGGCACGAAGCACAGCGGCTCCATCGACTTGTTGCGAATCATCCGGATCAGCCGATAGCCGCTCATCGGCTTCATGGACCAGTCGGCCAGAAGCACCGTCGGGGGATCGACGACCATGTCGCCGAGCGCCTGTTCGGCGTGATCATAGGCGCGGATCCGCGCGATCTTCATGTGAGAGACCATCGACCGCAACATCGTCTGCGTCCCGCGATTCTCGTTCACGAGAACCACATCAAGGGATTCGAGCGGCTTCTGGAAGGCAAGACTGGTTGGCATTCACGGGCTCCGTCTGTGATCCGGCACCCTAGCGGCGGCGACTTAAACCCGCTTGAAACCCTTTGTGACAATTCGAGACGAATTGCCGGTTCCATTTACAGCCCCTGTTATTTCAGTGCCTTAGCAGACGATTTGGCTAACCTGTTGATGGGTTAGACAACTTTTGTTCCTGATTTGCGCTCGTTTGCCGATTTATTGCTGCCGTAGCGGTGCGCTCCTGATCGACAGCTTCCGTGTACCGCTGTACTTCCTTGAGCGTCTTATGCCCGGTGATCGAGGCAATCTCATGGACGCTGCAGCCGGCTTCCGCCAGGCGCCGCGCGCATGCCTTGCGCAGGCCGTGGGCAGACAAGCCAGATAGGCCGGCTTCGGCGCAGCATCGACCAAACCACATGGTGAAGCTTTTCGCCTCAAACGGCTTCCCGGACCGGTTCGAGATGAAAGTGAGATTGTCGGCCGGCGTAGCGGCTAGCGTCGCAATGAGCTCCGGGTGCATCGGGATAGCGAGCCGGACGCCTGTCTTTTCCTGCGTGACATGAAGTCTGTGATCTCGGACGTGTTGGCGCCCCATGCGGATAACGTCACCGCGGCGCTGGCCAGTATAGAGGAGGAGCGCCAACGCGAGGCGCGCGCGCGTCCCCACGGCATGCTTGGCCTCGAAAGTGGCTATGTCTTCCTCAGACCAGGTCACGAAGCCGCCTGACTTGACGGTGAGCCGCTTGATGCCGGCGGTTGGATCGTCGCGGCGCCATTCCTGATCTATAGCGAATTCCATAAGTGCGCGAAGCATGACCAGAAGGTGATTCGCCGCGTTTGGCGCTGCCATCTTTTTCTCGATCATCGATCGAACATGCTTACGCTCGATCATCGCGACGCGCTTGTCGCCGTGCTCGGCCCTGAAGCGCTCAATGACACCCCGGTTTATAACCTTGGTGCTCTCAGCCCACTGGAGGTATTTGGCCGAGCCATAGAACTTCACGATCAGAGCCGAGATGGTGCCAGGTTTCGTGCGTGATGCGCCGATCTCGTGCTTTTCGCCGGCAAGCCAGCGCCGATACTCGACTGCGAATTCGTCCGTCCCCGGGCTGGCCTTGAAATAGTGCGGTGGGAAGCCCTTGCGTCGGGCGCGAACGCGCCATTTGCCGTGCCGGTCCTGGAACTCTGAGCACCATTTGGGCAGACCGCGTCGCTTCATAGGACCTCGTCCCATTCGTTTGACTTCAGTTCTTCAGCGTCAGATCCGGCGAAGATGACAATCTTTCCCGTGGCCGGATCTATCTCGATGCGCCCAACGGTGACACCAGCGGCCTGGACGGCCTTTACGGCGCGAGTCACATCCGATTGCTTGAATGTTGCTGGTGTTCGCGCCATTGGTCAATTTCCAACGAAAAACGGCGCGAGACAGGATCCCGCGCCGTTCTGGACGTTAAGTTGAGAAGGGTCGTTAGTTAGCGCGGTCAGGCGCCTCGATATTCCGGCGCCAAGCGTAGAAGTAATGCGGTCTTGTCTGCAGGTGGCTGAGCCCCTGCTCCGCATCATCGATAAGCGCGTGCAGAATATCGGCCTGGTCCGCCGATAGCTTGCCTGCCAGTTGGTCTAAGACCTTTCGCAGCGCGATATGAGCCTCACTGGTCTGCGAGGCGCACTCTTCCATGTCGCGCTTCAAGGCTTCGTACAATTCTCTATCCATGATCATCTCCTGCTTCTGAACAACAAGAGATTCATTTCACAGAATACCGAACGTATTCAACCAGAGTATTTTGCGTCTTATTTGCACGCAATTTGCGTTTATTACAATTGGAAGCGCCGCGTTGATATACGGAGCTTTAATACGCTACCTCATTGAATAATATTAATCGGTCTTTGGCCTAATTTTTCCATTGATCCGGCTCTTCCTTGTCGCCTTGAGCGATTGGAACACTAGATGTGTCGGTCGCCACAACTTTCGCTGACAGCGGGATCAATATCCATTTGTCAGTTTGCTTCTCAGGAGTTGGATTTACGTCGATGTTAGCTCGAATTACAGCGAACACAGTTTTACTGTGGCTATCGAATGTCGTGTTTGACGACATATCAATTAGGGTGGAAAAGGAAGCGCCGGAGGTGCTTTCGCCACCATCTTTCGGAAATACGAAATCAACGAAAGTGCCGAATTCCTTTCCGTTCGCACTTACGAGCTTTGACCCCGTCAGTTCTACCTTAAGTGCTTCCAGTTCACCGACGGAAATGGTGTTGCTTCGGTTTGACATGAGTAATTCGCCGGTGGGCAAATCACGCTTCATTATGTCGACTGGTAATTTTGGAACTTTATCGACCGCACCACCGGAGTTCGGCACTTCCATATCGTGAATTTGAGGGGTGATGGGCTCTTCCGGAGCCGGCCTCGACGGCAACCATACGTAGGCATAGATGGCCGCTCCTACGACGAAGGATGTGCCTGCAATTACCGCAGCGAGCGCATAGATCTTAACCTTTGAAACAAGCCATCTAAAAGGTTCGCTCCAAAGGATGTCGAACTCACCGAAACTTGTGGCACGGTTTGTCATCGTGACGCCTATCGTCTGCTCATTTCACGGTGCGCTGCTAACGCACCATTATATAGGAAAACAATGATCAAAGTTAAATCTATGGCTTGGAATAGGTATTTTATGGGCACGACGTCAAACAACATCGGTTCAGTGTCGACCCATAATAAGTGGAGAAGCTGCTCACCCAACCAAATCAATACGATAATCAAAAAAACGACGACAAAATGTCCTACAACCACTGCTGCGGCCCTCAGCGCCCAAGTAAGCGATTCCCACATCCCAGCCATGGGCTACCATAACCCATCTTGCGGG
>CAJQNW010000146.1 GCA_905479765.1 uncultured Tepidamorphus sp.
ACCAATATCGGAATGGTGTTTCAGCACTTTAATCTGTTCCCGCACAAGACCGTCGAGAAAAACATCATGCTCGCTCCGATGCGGGTTGCGGGCCTCTCGCGCACCGAAGCCAGAGCGCGCGCGCACGAGGAACTCAGCCGCGTTGGTCTCCGGGAGAAGGCGCTGGCATATCCGTCGCAATTGTCGGGTGGCCAGAAGCAGCGTGTCGCGATCGCGCGCGCAATGGCGATGCGCCCCAAGCTTATGTTGTTCGACGAGGCCACATCGGCACTCGATCCGGAAATCATCGAAGAAATCCTGAACCAGATGAGGCGGCTGGCCGAAGCCGGCATGACGATGATTATCGTCACACACGAAATGGCCTTTGCCCGCGAGGTCGGTGACCGGCTCATTTTCATGGATGAGGGCCGGATCGTGGAAGAAGGCAAGCCAAAAACAATGCTTGCGTCTCCCAGGAACGATCGGACCAAGGCATTTCTGAGGTCGATATTGTGAGCTCGACGTCACACCACCGACCGAAAGAGGATCGCGACGATGTCGGAGACTTTGACTACATCATAGTAGGCGCGGGAACGGCCGGGTGTGTTCTCGCGTGTCGGCTTGCGGCCTCGGGGAGAAACACGGTTCTTCTGCTCGAAGCAGGGGATCATAACCGCAGCGCTCGAGTCCGTACCCCGGGCAGCTATCGCAAGCTCTTCGATGACCCAACACTCAATTGGTGTTTCGAAGGCGCGCCTGAACCTCATCTGTACGGCCGTACATTGTTTCATCCTCGCGGAAAGGTCGTTGGTGGATCGAGCTCGATCAACGCAATGCTCTATACGCGCGGACTGGCCGGCGATTTTGCCCGATGGGAGGAAATGGGGTGCCGGGGCTGGGGGCATGCGGACACGCTTCCCTTTTTCGAGGCCGTGGAGCGGCAACTCGATGGAGGTTCGGAACTGGGCCAAGAAGGCGTTGTTCCGGTTTCGCGATGTCTGCAGGGGCAGGAACTGGCTGACTCCTTCCTGCTTGCATCCGGCGAAGCCGGCCACCGGATACTGAAGAGCTTCAACGGCGGATCCAATGAAGGTGCGAGCTACTTTCACGTGACCGCACGTCACGGAACGCGTTGCAGCGCCGCGTCCACCTATCTTCGCCAGGTTGGCGGACAGTCAAACCTTCGAGTGATGGTGAAGGCGAATGTGTCCGGAATCCATGTCAGCGGCCGGCGCGCCGACAGCGTGTTGTTTGAGCAAGACGGCAGGAAGAAAATTGCCGGGGCGCGATGCGAGATTGTCCTGTCGGCAGGGGTATTCGGTTCCCCGCACATCCTCCTCCTTTCCGGTTTCGGTCCGTCCGAAGACTTGAAGCAGATGAACATACATCCTGTCTGCGATCTGAAGTCGGTCGGGCATAATCTGCAGGATCATTTCACCGTCAGCTTGATCTTTCGCTGCAGCAGGAAAATCACGCTGAACGATCAATTGAACGGGCCCGTCCGAAAAGCCATCGCCTCGCTGAAATACCTTACGGGACGGAACGGGCCGTATTCGCAAACCGGTGTGAACGCTGCTGTGCATCTTCGAACCGGCCAGGAGTTCGATTCACCCAACATACAACTCAATCTTGTGCAGTGGAGCGTATCGAACACCGGAAGGCTGCGATCCCGTCTGGATGATTTTTCCGGCTTCAGTATCGGTATCGCCGGATACAGGCCAACCAGTCGCGGCACTGTGCGACTTCGCACCCCGAGCCATCGCGAACCGCCAGAAATCACAAACAACTTTTTGGCAACCGACGAAGACCGGTTTGGCATGATTGGCGGCATCCGTGCGGCGCGGAAGATAGCGGCAATGCCGTCGATGCGTCGCCTGATCAGCACGGAGATCGCGCCTGGCGACGCGTGCAGCACTGACGCGCAACTGCTCGAAGACTGCCGGCAACGTGGCCGCTCTGCGCTTCATCCCGCCGGAACCTGCCGAATGGGAGAAGGTGCAGGAGCGGTAGTGGACAGCCGGTTGCGCGTACGTGGAATCGGCGGACTTCGGGTCGTCGATGGTTCGGTTATGCCCTGGCTGGTTTCCGTAAACCCTGCCGCGACAACCTTCATGATCGCCGAAAAAGGCGCGGCCATGATCCTTGAAGACGCAGCGTCTGGAGCCTGAGGGAGCGGACCATGCAGAAACTTTTCGGAGAACTGGCGATAGTCACAGGTGCCAGCGGCGGTATTGGCAGTGCGATCGCGGAGCATTTCGCAGCGCACGGCGCCTGTGTGGTCATGACCGATCTGGATGCCACTGCGAGCGAAGAGAAGATCGCGGAAATCCGGCCGACCGGCGCCGACGTCTCGTTTCAAAAACATGATGTGACCAGCGAAGAAAGCTGGTGCGAACTGATGGCAAGGGTCGGCCGTGAGAAGGGAAGGATCGGCATTGTCGTGAACTGCGCGGGCACGTTTGGCAACGGCGGGCAGCCCTTCGATTCAATTACCTACTCGGAGTGGCGGCGCGTAATTGCGACTAACCTCGACAGTGCTTTTCTGGGAACGAGAGCTGCGGTTCTCGCGATGAAGGAACACAAGCGCGGGTCGATCATCAACATAGCTTCCACGGCGAGCTACATCGGAACCCGCGCCGGTGCCGCCTATGGCGCCAGTAAAGGCGGAATACGTGCTTTGACCGTCCAGGCTGCAATCAGCTGCGCCAACCATGGATACGGAATTCGGGTCAATTCCATCAGCCCCGGCTACACTTGGACGCCGGCAATGGAAAGCAAGATGATCGTCGAATTCGGAAGCGTGGAAAGCGGCAAGAAGGTTGCCGCATCGCGCAATCCGCTCGGTGTTGTGTCCGTGCCCGAAGATGTTGCGCATGCCGCTGTCTTTCTCTCGTCTCAGGAGGCGCGAATGGTTACGGCCTTCGACTTCGTGATTGACGGCGGAATGCTTCATTCATGAACACCCAAGAGCGAAGCCGGAGCAGTAAGTGATAGATCTCAAAGACAAAGTTGCTGTGATTACCGGAGCAGGCGCCGGAATCGGAGGCGGGATTGCCAAGGCTTATGCTGCGGTAAAAGCTCAGGTGGTCGTACTCGATGTCGACCAGGACCGCGTCGCAAAGACCTGCAAGGAAATCGCCGATGGCGGGGGGGCGGCATTTGGCGCAGTCACGGATGTTACGCACGATCAGCGGCTGGGCGAAACGTTTGAGGTCATCGAAAGACAATTCGGCCAGGTCGACATTCTCGTCAACAACGTCGGCGGCGAATTGGGCGGAAGGAAGCCGTTTTCGCAAACCGATGCCCGTCTGTGGGACGACCTCTATCAATTCAACCTGAAGCAGGTTTTCTCGGTGACCCGCTGCTCTCTGCCGCTGATGGCCAAGAGCCGCAAATCGGGCAACATAATCAATATCTCGACAATAGAGGCATTCAGAGCCATCCCGAACTCAGCGGTCTATTCCGCCTTCAAGGGGGCGTTGACTTCGTTCACACGCAGCCTCGCGCTGGAATTGGCATCCGACGGTATCCGGGTCAACGCGATTGCGCCGGAGACGACCGAAAGCGCAAGCGTGGTGACCGAAACCAGAATTGTACCGGAGCACCGCGACAACATAGCCAACTGGATTCCGCTCGGGCGCTTTGGCGTCCCTGAAGATATCGCCGGCTGCGCACTCTTTCTTGCGAGCGATCTTTCCTCCTGGGTCACCGGGACCACGATCCATGTCGATGGGGGCGCGCTGGCGGCCGCCGGATGGGTACGTATGAGTGATGGGCGCTGGACCCATCGGCCCCTGATTACCGGTTCCGGATACCAGCACCACTGATACCCGTTCATTGAAATCAAGACACGAAACTCAAATCTCAAAGCGCTCAGCCGCGGAAACCCTAGATGTTCGAAACTCTTGGAAAAGCGCCCGTCGACGGCATTCTCGAACTGTCAAGGCAGTATCAGTGCGACCAGCGGAACGACAAGATCGATCTGGGTATCGGCGTTTATCGCGACGAGGCCAATCAGATCCCCATCATGAGATCCATCAAGGCCGCCGAACGACAGCTGTATCAAGTACAGAAAACAAAAACCTACCTGAGTCCGTCCGGCGATCCTGTTTTCGGCGAACAGATGATCGATCTGGTTTTCGGTGCTGACGCTGATCCGGATCGTATTTCCGCCTGCCAGACGCCTGGTGGCACCGGCGCCCTGCGGATCATCGGTGAATTACTGGCTCAGGCCCGCCCGGGTACGAGCGTATGGTTGCCGCAACCAGGTTGGGGGAATCATGAGGTCATTTTTGCTGCTGCGGGTCTGGAGCTAAAATTCTACCCTTATTTTGATCCCCGCACCGGCGGGGTGGAGGTCTCCGCGACATTGGACGCTTTGAGCGCCGCACGGTCTGGTGACACCGTTCTTATCCATGCCTGCTGTCACAATCCCACCGGTGCCGATCCCACAAAAGCTCAATGGCTGCAACTTGCGAAATTTCTGGAAAGCCGGGAACTGTTTCCTTTGATCGACATGGCCTATCTCGGGTTCGGAGGCGGTCTGGAGCAGGATGGTTTTGCGGCACGTTTGATCGCAAGGACATGCCAGGAATCGGCGATTGCCGTGAGCTGTTCCAAAAGCTTCACGTTGTACCGCGACAGGGTAGGCGCAGCGATTTTGGTCGGAAAATCCAAGAGCGTTCGCGATATCGCATTCGGGCAAATTCAGGCGGTTGCCCGAGGCATGTATTCGATGCCTCCGGATCATGGGGCGGCAGCGGTTCGCACATTGTTAGGTGATGAGTTCCTTCGGAAACAATGGCGGGACGAGCTGGAGGCCATGAGAACCCGCATTGTGCGCCTGCGCGCAGACTTGGCGTCCGCGCAGCGCAGGTTCACCCACAGTTACCGCCGAAGCCAAATCGAGAGACAAAATGGCATGTTCAGCTGCCTTAACCTGACACCCGATCAAGTCAGATTGCTGCGCGATAGGCACGCCATCTACATGCTCGACAACGGGCGCATCAATATCTCCGCCCTGCAATCGGAAAAGGTGGAAATATTTGCTGATGCACTGGCATCTATATGACGAATGCTGCGCCAGTGAAGCCTATAGAGGATATCGCGAAGCATAAATAATGCGGAGAATTTACGTGCTGGTGACAAGATATGAAATTATATAACTATAAATATTCATCAGCATCTTGCCGCGTCAGAAT
>CAJQNW010000147.1 GCA_905479765.1 uncultured Tepidamorphus sp.
GCCGGCACCATGCAGGTCAAATACAAAGAAAAGACCTTCGAAAAGGATCTGGACAAGCTGCGGAAAGGCAAGAAAAAATTCAAAGCCGTCCACAAGCAGCGGAACAAGAAAAAGGCCGATCTGGTCGCGATGCTTCGGAAAGCCGATTCGCTTTACTGCGGTCTCGGCTACCTGAATAAGGATCCGGTAGCATCAGATGAGCAGTATGGCTTTACAGTCACGGCGGTCGGCTGCATCACCAACCATTCGGTCGCCCATGAGATGGGCCACAACAGCGGTCTCGAGCACGACCGCTTCGTGCTGACGTACACGCCGAGTTCCAGTGAATACAATTACGGCTACGTCAACACGACCGACCAGGTCCGGTCTGTGATGGCCTATGCCAACAAGTGCAGCACCTGCACGCGCGTGCCGATGTTCTCCTCGACGACAAAGATGTGGAACGGCACCGACATGCTGGGCGTCGCACCTCCCAGCGCGGATGCCGCCGATGCCTCCCGGACGCTGAACAACAACCGGAAGGTCATCTCGAAGTTCCGCTGAGGCGCTTAGGTCCGAATTAGTAACGGGGCGTGGCGCCACAGGGTGCCGCGCCCCTTTTTCTACCGGCCGCGCGAAGGGTCCCACACCCCGATCCGCCATCGCGGCGTTCTGAAGCGCGGCCGAACCGACGCATGATCATTTGCTGGAAAAAAGCTAGGGAGCGACACCGGCCGCCAAAGCCGCGTAGGCGGCAGCGACTGCGATCAGCAGGAAGAACAGGATCGCGAATGCACGTTCGAGCATGAATACCGGGGCCTCTCCGGCGCCGCCTTTGTGTGTCACTCCCCAGCCACCCTATTTGTCCTGAATCTTTGTGGCCCTGACATGGTGACTTAGGGGCAATTTCTGCACATCGCCACCCGCGCCCCGGCTCCACCATGCCGATGCCCGGCCTTGCCCTATATAACGGGCCGGCTACATGCCACGGATTGGCCTTGGGGCCACGATCGTGCGAGTCTGACGGCTGGATGTTCCGATTTTTCGAATCGCGCCTGAAACCCACCGCCATGCCGGAACGGCCCCAGCCTCCGGCCGGGCTGCTGGCGTTCTATTGGCATTTCGCGCGCCAGGCGAAGGGTCTGTTCGTCCTCTTGCTTCTTGTCGAAGTCGCATTGGCGATCAGCGACGCCGCCGTGCCATGGATCATCGGAAAGCTGGTGAGTCTGGTGACCAGCGTGCCCGCCGACCGGTTTCTGGCGGAGACATGGCCAATGCTGGCCGTCATGGTCGCGATCATCCTGTTGGCACGCCCCGCCGCGACGGTCGCCCGCTCAATCGTCTCTAATCAGGCGCTGTCCGGGCCGTTTTCCAGCCTGGTACGCTGGCAAAGCCACTGGCACGTGGTGCGGCAAAGCTGGGCGTTTTTCCAAAACGACTTCGCCGGCCGCATCTCCAACCGGGTCATGCAGATCGGCTTCTCGCTCCGCGAAAGCCTGACGTCCGCGATCACCGCTGTCTGGTACATTGTCGTCTACGGCGTCACCGCCATCCTCATGCTGGCCGCCGCCGATATCTGGCTCGCCGTACCCGTGGTGCTGTGGTTCGCCGGCTACATCGCCATCCTGTCCTACTTCGTACCGCGCATGCGCGCGCGCTCGCGGCGCCAGTCGGAGGCGCGCTCCGCGCTGATGGGCCGCATCGTCGACAGCTACACCAACATTCTCACCGTCAAATTGTTCGCACGCCCCCGCGAGGAGGACGATTTCGTACGCGACGGCGTCGACCGGCACACCGCCCGCGTCGCCGACCAGTTGCGACTGTTCACCGTCTTCGCCGGCACCATATCGCTACTGAATGCCGCCCTGATCACGGGGTCCGGCGCGCTGGCAGTCGGGCTTTGGACCAGTGGCAAGGTCGAGGTCGGCGCAATCGCCATGGCGTTGCCGCTGACTTTCCAGCTCACCAACATGTCACGCTGGATCGCCTTCCAGATCACCTCGATCTTCGAACAGATCGGCGTCGTCCAGGAAGGCATGCAGACGATCGCTCGGCCCATCGATCTGGTCGACAGGCCGGACGCGCCCGCCCTGGTCGTCTCCCAGGGCGGAATCCGCTTCGACGACATTAGCTTCGGTTACGGCCGCGAGTCGGGCGTCATCGAACACCTTTCGCTCGACGTGCGGCCAGGTGAAAAGATCGGACTGGTCGGCCGCTCGGGCGCCGGCAAGTCGACGCTGGTCAATCTGCTGCTGCGTTTCTTCGATGTGGAGAAGGGCCGGATCACGATCGACGGCCAGGACATCTCCGCCGTCACCCAGGAATCGCTGCGCGCGGCGATCTCGGTGGTCACACAGGATACCTCGCTCCTGCATCGCTCTATTCGCGACAATATCGGCTACGGCCAGCCTCAGGCGACCGACGAGCAGATCCGCGCCGCCGCTCGCCTTGCCCATGCCGACGAATTCATCGCCGATGTCGCCGACTGGAAAGGCCGTCACGGCTACGACGCCCATGTCGGCGAGCGCGGCGTGAAACTGTCCGGCGGCCAGCGCCAGCGCATCGCCATTGCCCGCGTCATCCTGCGCGACGCGCCGATCCTCGTGCTCGACGAGGCGACCTCTGCGCTGGATTCGGAAATCGAGGCGGCGATCCAGTCGAGCCTCGACACGCTGATGACGAACAAGACGGTGATCGCCATTGCCCACCGCCTGTCGACCATTCACCGCATGGATCGGCTGGTGGTGCTCGATCGCGGCCGCATCGTCGAAAGCGGCACCCATGACGAGCTTTTGGCACTGGACGGCCACTATGCCCGCCTGTGGCGGCGCCAGTCGGGCGGCTTCCTCGGCCAAAAAGAAGATGATGGAAGCGACGACGAGGACACCGCCACGCAGGCGGCGGAATGACACGGACGCCTTGAATAGGTGCCGGGAACGCTCACGTTCATCCCGCGTTCAGTCTTACATAGCTTCAATGCCCGACAAGCTCGCCGCAGCCTGTCCTCGCACTGGCCATGATACCGGCCAATGCCGGTGTTACCCAGCGGTTCGCATCGCTTTGAGACTCCATTCGAATGGAAGGAGAGTCGGATGAAACTGGTTTCCCGATCTTTGTTGGCCGCCGCCGGCCTTGCCGCGACGATAGCGATACCCGGCTCCGCCAGCGCCGCGACCGGCGCCTACGCCACCGGTAACGTGAATATGCGCAGTTGCGGCAGCACGCGCTGTCAGCGCATCGCGACAATTCCCGCCGGCGCTCCGGTCACCATCTACGGCTGCACCGGCGGCTACGGCTGGTGTGACACACAATGGGGCAACGTTCGCGGCTGGGTCTCCGGCCGTTATCTGCAGGCCATCGCGCCGGGGTATGCCCAGCCGAGCCCGGTCCCGGCCATCGGCGCGCTTCTGGGAATATCCATTCTCGGCGCGGCGATCGCCAGCCAGCCGGGATACTACTACCCCTACGGATACGGTTATGGGTATGGATACGGCTACGGAGGATACGCGTATCCGCGGCCGCCGCGCTATCCTTATCCTCGCTACACTTACCCGCGCAGCCCCGGGTATCCGCGCTATGTCCGGCCGCCCCAAGGCGGCGTCTCGCCGGGCTATCGCGGCGGCTACGGCGGCGGAAGCTTCGGGCGTGGACCGAACGTGCCGATGAGCAGCGGCCGGGGTCGCTGAGGCAACCTGTAACGGCAAGGAATTTCACGGCGGCGGCCTCATGTGGGAGGTCGCCGCTTTTTTTCATGTCGCCCGGGGCCGATCGGCCAACTGCAAATGAAAACGGCGGCGTCCCGAAGGCCGCCGCCGCTTTCGTTGGATACCGCCTTCTGGCGCCCGGTCGGGCGCCATCGGCAGGGTTCGTCAGAACTTGTAGCTGGCCCGGGCCCGCGCGATCACGCCATCGTGGTCGTAATCAACCGACATGCCGGTGGTGCCAGGAGGCGAGAACGGCGACACCGGCGAACCGACGACAGTCGTCTTGCCGAGGTCGAAGTAGAGCACTTCGGCACCGAGCACGAAATGCTCGTTGATGGCGTATTCGAAGCCGGCACCCGCGGTCCAGCCCCATTCGGTGTCACTGCCCGAACCCGTGAAGACCTGCGGGATGGACGGGTAACCCCAGCTGAACGAATCATCGACGCCGCCGACGGCCAGACCGCCCGTTGCGTAGATGAGGGACCGGTCGATGGCCAGACCGGCACGGCCACGCAGGGTCGCCAGCCAGTTGATGTCGCTGGACGACGTGAACCGGCTGTTCGCGAAGCCCGGCACGGACGTGGTGAGCCGCGAGCTGCCGTTCATGTCGCTGTAGTCGATATCCGCCTCGAGACCGACGACGATCTGGTCGAACTGCCAGTTGTAACCGGCCTGCGCACCGCCGACGAAACCGTCGCGGTCATAGGAGATGCTGGTCGGGCACGACCCTGCGTTGATGCAGGGCGTGAAGAAGCCCGTCGGATTGACGATACCGACCGCGGCGCTGTTGCTCGAGCTCCAGCCATACCCGGCATTCAGACCGGCATAGAAGCCCGTCCAGTCCCAGGACGGAACCGCGGTCACGACCGGCGGCGGTGTGTACTGCGGCATGTCGGCGGCATTGGCCGCCATCGGCGCAAGCGCAGCCAGCGAGACCGCACCGGCGAAAAATAAAGCACGCTGGTTGAACATTTTACTCATTTCCTTCTGCCTCGTTCGCCCCCCTGGGAACCCCCTCGGTTCCAAACGGGCGGGAAACACATTTGGTTTCCTCATGAACACATGACGTGTCCCTACACGCAGGCGAAATTTGGGCAGCCTCCGGTGAATCAGGAGTGAATCTTGGCGTTCTGGGTGCGATTCGTTTTCGCAGTTGCGAAAGAGCAACAGTTAACCAAAGGTTACCATCGTCGATTTTGACCGCAATCCGGCGGTTTTACTGACATCGGGCATCACAGCCATAGAATCCCGCGATCTGCCATTGAAATGTTCGGCGCAGGCTTGGCCGTTTACACCGTTGCGCCGACGCCCGTGCGTTCTACTCTGCTTCCGATACGTCAGGAGGGAGCGACCATGCCGATTCGAACTTCGCCTGTGCCGGGCGCCTTAGCGATCCTGTCGGCCATGCGTGACGTGGCCGGTCTCGGCCGCGACTTGACCGACGCGGACGAAGCGAGCCTGGTGGCCGCGGGTCACTGGATGTTCGGCCTCGAAGAGCCGGTCAGCCCCGGCGCTCTGCCGCCCACCGATCCCGCGCGCCTCGCCGAGGCCGTAACTGACGCGGACCTGCGCAAGGAGGCCGCCAGCTTCATCACGATCATGGCCTTCGTCGACGGCACGCTCGACAAAGCCAGGATGGATCGGGCTCTCGCCTATGCCGGCGCGCTCGGCGTTTCGGGAGACTACGTCGACGAGATCGCCGAAGCCGCCGATGGCCATGTGCGCAGCGCCCTCGGCCACATGGTGCGCGACAATATGGAATCGATCACCGGAAAGCCGTGGGCGGCCGATGGCGACATCATGGCGTGGCTGTTGCCCTATTCCGGCGACAATGCCGATCCCGCCCTCGCTGACCGTTTCCGCGCGCTGTCAAACAATCCGGAAGGCACCTTCGGCCGCGCCTTCATCGATCACTTCGTGGAAAACGGCTACGCGGTGCCGGGCGAGCCCGAGGCACTCAACGCGATGTTCTCGCTGCCGCATGATTCCAGCCATGTCTTTTCGGGCTACGACACAACGCCGCGCGGAGAATTGCTGGTCTCCACCTTCACTGCCGGCATGCACCCCTTCCACCCGGTATCGGGCCACATCCTGCCCGTCATTTTCTCGTGGCATCTCGATATCAAGATCAACGATGTCGCCAAGTCCGCGAAGGGTGCCATGGATCCGGCCGAGTTCTGGCACGCCTGGGCGCGGGGCAAGGCGATGACGATCGATATATTCGGGGCGAAATGGGATTTCTGGAATTGGGTCGACGAACCACTCGACGCACTCAGGAACCAGCATCTCGGCGAAGACGTCGCATCGAATGCATGACCTGGCGACAGTCTTTTAACCGGCGGAATGGTACATAGCCGACAAGCGAGTTTCGTCCGGGAGTACATGATCGATGCGCCGCCGTCTCGTCCATCTTTCCCTCGCCATCGCAACTGCGGCGATGTTGAGCACCCTGCAGCCGGCACCCGCGCGGGCGGCCCAATGCCAGCCGCCGGGCGGCTTCAACGCGTTCATTGCCCAGTTCAAGGCCGAGGCCGCCAGGCTCGGCGTTTCGCAGCGCGCGATTTCTGCGCTCGACGGCATCACCGAGGACAAGCGGGTCCTCTCGCTCGACCGCAACCAGAAGGGCTTCCGCGTCAGCTTCGAGGAATTCTCCCGCAAGCGCATCACGTCGGGCCGTATCAACAAGGGCAAGG
Organism: uncultured Tepidamorphus sp.; assembly: GCA_905479765.1. Taxonomy (GTDB): domain Bacteria; phylum Pseudomonadota; class Alphaproteobacteria; order Rhizobiales; family Tepidamorphaceae; genus Microbaculum. The sequence goes on from CAJQNW010000147.1 coordinate 6,377, forward strand.
CGCTGCTGAATAAGAACGCCGACCTGTTTGCCTCTATCGAGAAGCGTTATGGCGTTCCCGGCCCGGTGATCGTCGCCATCTGGGGGCTGGAAACCGATTATGGCGCTGTGCTCGGCAACATGTCCTCGGTCCGCTCGCTGGCGACGCTCGCTCACGATTGCCGCCGAACGGAGATGTTCCAGAACGAACTTCTGTCGGCCCTGCGCATCATCGATCGCGGCGACATGACGTCGGCCCAGATGCGCGGCGCCTGGGCCGGTGAGCTCGGCCAGACCCAGTTCCTTGCTTCCAACTACGTGCGCTTCGCGGTCGACTACGACGGCAACGGCCACCGCGACCTGATCCGCAGCGTGCCCGATGTGCTGGCCTCCACGGCCAACTACCTGAAGTCCTACGGCTGGAAGCGCGGCCAGCCCTGGAGCGAGGGCACGGCGAATTTCGCTGTCCTTCAGCAGTGGAACAAGTCGTCCAACTACCAGCGCACTATCGCCCTGTTCGCAACGCGGCTGGCGGAAGGCTGAGCGCCCGGTTTATCCCGCCGGTTGACCCGATTTAGCCTGCCAGTTGAACCGCGTCCGACCGTACGGCCTGCCACGCCTTGGCGATCGCTTCGGCGCTGCGCATCGCCTCCTCTTCGTCGGTCGGCCAGGAGATGACCGACAGCCGCATCACCCATTGACCGCGCCACTGCGCGCCACCCGCGAAGCAAACACCGTCTTCCTGTACACGCGCGATGACGGCGTGTGTCAGCGCGTCGCCGCGCTCGGGCGTTTCGCCGGCGCCGAACCGCACGATCACCTGATTGAGTTCGACATCGTTGAGCACCGCGACATCCGGCTCGGCGCTCAACCGCTCGGCCATCAGCCGCGCGCAGCGGCAATGCCGCGCCACCATGTCTGCGATCCCCTGCCGGCCGAGATGGCGGATGATCGCCCAGGTGGCAAACCCGCGCGCCCGGCGCGACAGTTCAGGAGTCAGGTGCGAGGGATCGCGTTCGTCGGCGCCAGCTCCCGGCAGATAGCTGGCCGCCGCCGTCATCGACCGGCGATGCGCATCGGCATCGCGCACGATCGCATAACCGCAGTCATAAGGCGTCTGCAGCCATTTGTGGCCGTCGACCGCCCAGGAGTCGCAGCCGTCGACCCCCTCCGTCAGCGCCACGGTTTCGGGACAGGCGCGCGCCCACAGCCCGAACGCGCCGTCGACGTGCACCCAGGCATTCCTGCCGCGCGCCGCCTCGACGATGCGCGCAAACGGATCGAAACCGCCGGTATTGATCTGCCCGGCCTGGGCAACGGCTATGACCGGGCCGTCGCACGCGTCGATTTCCCGGGCGAAGGCGTCCGCGTCGATCCGACCGGCCGTGTCGGTCGCAATCCGGCGCACGCGCCTGTGTCCAAGGCCGAGGATCTGCAGCGCAGCGAAGACGGTGGTATGGGCATCGTCGCCGATCAGCACGTCGACCGGCGGCGCACCGATCAGCCCGTCGGCCTCCACGTCCCAGCCGGCGCGGCGCAGAACGGCGCTTCGCGCGGCCGCCAGGCCGGTCATGTTGGCGACCGTCGCCCCCGTCACGAAACCGACCGAGGCGGATCGCGGCAGATCGAGAATATCCAGAAGCCACCCTTCCGCAGCGGCCTCGGCCGCCGCGGCCGCCGGCGTTGCGGTATGGTTGCCGGTATTCTGTCCCCACGCGCTGGTCAGCCAGTCGGCGGCGACGCCGACGGGATGCGACGCGCCGATCACCCAGCCGAAGAACCGCGGCCCGGTCATCGCGTTAAGCCCCGGCGCGGCGCGCGCGACAAGGTCCGAAATAACCTCGAGGCCACCGCACCCCTTTTCCGGGGTTGGCATGGCAAAATCCTGGCACATTTCAGCGTAGCTGCGCTCGGCCCGTTGAGGCCTGGCGGCGATTTCCTCGCGGTAGGCAGTCGCTTTGTCGGCCGCGAAGTCGAGAATCGACCGCAGTTCTTCACCGTTTTGTCTCATCGCAGCCCCTCTTCGCACTGTCCGATTGCCCAACTAAGACGCACCGGTGTTTCTGAACGATATCCCGAAACCGCCTAATCTGGCGATTCGCGCTTCGGATTTCGCGGGCTTTACGCAAGTGCGCGACAGTGTTGTTCGCCGGTCCTCCGTTGGGAAATAGCCGGTTGACCGCCAACGTCGCCCTCGCGCCGGTCGCGCGACGAATTGGTCCGAAGGGTTGCGGTGTGCACGCAAGGAGCACGGGTACAGTCGAATTCCGCCAATTGGGGACGATGAAATTTCTGGCATCACTGCTGCTTAATTGGGCTTGTGAGGGCAATGCCGACCCCCTATATGTTGCATCGCAGCATCGGTTTCCGGTGCTGCTGCCCTCTTTGGGCGTTTCCTCCCTAGACTTGGGCCGTTCGGTACCCCCGGACGGCCTTTTTTTCTGCGCGCATGCCTGCCGCCGCGCCATGCCGAAGATCGTGGCAGGCGGTGAAATACATCGAACCGACACATCACTGTTATGTCGGTCGTCTACCGCTCGGCTCCTCATTTCCGGATATTGCATGGGAGCCGAATCGTGTCTGCGCGAAAATCATCCACTATATTGCTGTCCTGCCTGTCTCTGGCCGTTGTGGCCGGTCAGGCCGAGGCAAAGAACAAGCAACACCACCACCGTCACCACGGATCGACGTCAATCGAACTCAAGCTCAAGGGCGTCGCCGAGATGAGCGAGGGCGTCGCCGAGATTTCCGCATTCGATCCGAAATCCAAGCGCCTGTTTATCGTTGACGGATCCAGCACGCTGAAGATCGTCGACCTGAGCGACCCCGGTTCTCCGACGGAGCTGCCCGGCGAGGCGATCGATGTCGGTGCCGACATCCTCGCCGACACGGGTGTCGCCGCCGGCAACGCCAATTCCATCGCGGTCAAGCGCGGCCTGCTGGCGGTCGCGGTCGCCGCCGATCCGGTAACCGATGACGGCTTCGTCGCCTTCTACGATACCGACGGCACCTACAAATACTCCTGCCGTGCCGGCGCGCTGCCCGACATGGTGACCTTCACCCCCAATGGCAAAACGGTACTGGTCGCCAACGAGGGCGAGCCCGACGACGGCATCGATCCCGCCGGCAGCGTCAGCGTCATCAACGTCCGCAAGGTGAAGCGCGGCGGCAACTGCGGCGCGCCCTATTCCGTCCGCACTGCCGGTTTCGAACGGTTCGACGGATACGAGGACGCGCTGCGCGACAAGGGCGTGCGCATCTTCCCCGGCAACTCGGTGTCCGCCGACGTCGAGCCGGAATACATCGCGGTGTCCGACAACTCCCGCTATGCATGGGTGACGTTGCAGGAGGCCAATTCGATGGCCCTCGTCAGCGTCCGCCACGCCCGCATTCTCAAGATCCTGCCGCTGGGGCTGAAAGACCATGCGCTGGCCGGCAACGGCCTCGATGCCAGCGACAAGGATGACGCGATCAACATCCAGACCTGGCCGGTGTTCGGCATGTATATGCCCGACTCCATCGCCTCGTTCAGCTCCAGGGGCCGCACCTATCTCGTCACCGCCAATGAAGGCGACGACCGCGGCGAGGACGAACGTATCGAGGATATCGACCTCGATCCGACAGCCTTCCCGGACGCCGGCGATCTGCAGGACGAGGAGGCGCTCGGTCGTCTCGGTGTCAGCAGCGTAGACGGCGACACGGACGGTGACGGCGACTACGACAAGCTGTTCTCCTATGGCGCGCGCTCCTTCACCATCTGGGACGGATACGGCCGCAAGGTTCATGACTCCGGCGATTTCATCGGCCAGAAGACGGCCGAGCTGGTCCCGGCGCTGTTCAATGCCGACGACGGCGATCCCGACGAGTTCGACAACCGCTCCGACGCCAAGGGCGCAGAACCGGAAGGCGCGACAACCGGCGAGGCCTATGGCCGCACCTACGCCTTCATCGGCCTGGAGCGCGGCCCCGGCGGCGTCATGGTCTTCGATGTGAAGAAGCCCTGGTCGCCCGAGTTCGTCCAGTATGTCCGCCGCGACGAGGACGTCAGCCCGGAAGGCCTGCTGTTCATCGACGCCAAGGACAGTCCGAGCCGCAAGCCGCTGCTGGTGGTTTCCCACGAAGTCAGCGGCACGCTGACGGTCTATGGCATCGAACAGACCGGCGGAAAGAAGTGGAAGAAGAGCAAGAAGAAGAACTGACTCGCTCGATAAAATAGCAGGGTGAAGCCGGCCCCGGAGACGGGGTCGGCTTACTCTGTCAGCGGCCGGCCGGCGCTTCGTTTTCGGCAAATACCTCGATCGCCGCGTTCAGGCCATTGATCGCCGCCGGCAGCCCGCCGTAGACGGCCATCTGCCAGATGGCTTCGGTGACCTCCGTCCGGCTCGCACCCGCCGACAAGGTGTTGCGAATGTTTGCCTTGAGCTGCGGCCCGGTCTGGCCGCCGAGCGCCGTCAGGGCCGCGACCGTGCACAGTTGCCGCGTCTTCAGATCCAGTCCGGGCCGCGCGTAGTGGCGCCCATAGGCCCACTCGACCAGGCTGTCGGTGAAACCGGGAACCACCTCTTCGAACTTGGCTCGAAGCGCGTCTTCCAGGAGCGGATCCAGCCGATCGATGATTTCGCGGCCGATGTCGAGATGTGTGGTCATGTCAGCGCCCTTTCCTGGCCCGCGCAGTCCGCAAAGGCCGGATCGACCGGCTCTCCGCGTTCCATCCGGCCATACAGGTCGATCTTGTCGTCCATCAGATCGAGCGACTGCTGCAGCGCCTCGATCCGCTCGGCGATCGCCTGCCGATGCGCCTCGAGTATCTCCCGCCGTTCGGTCAGCGAGCCCGCGCCCTCGCGCCGCAGCTCGGCGTAGCGCACCCGCTCGCCGATCCCCATCCCCGTGGCCTTCAGCCGGCCGAGGAAATCGATCCAGCGCAGGATGTCCGGGTCATAGTCCCGCCGCCCGCCGCCATCGCGGGCCGGCGGTTCGATCAGGCCGACCTTCTCGTAGTACCGCAGCGTATCGACCGATAACCCGCTGCGCCGTGACAATTCGCCAATCTGCATGGACGTTATCCTTTCGAGTCGAACCACGGTAGCGGCTGGAGCGCACTCCAGGTCAAGAGCTTCCCGGCGGAAATCGCGGACAAGGCACCCGCTCCTGACACCCTGCTGTCAGCAGTCTCGCTCATAACGGACCCCGCCCCCTCGCCATCGCGGCTGACTCGTCCCATATTGGCCTCCATGGCCAAACCGAAACGCTCCCCCTCCCCGACCGGCTTCGAGGAAGCCCCGCAGGCGTCCTACGACGCGGCGGAGCCGATGGACTTCGACGACCTGCTGCCGCCGATGTTGAAATCCGGCGAGGCGGGAAAGCAGGCCCGTGCCGCCGGCGCGAAAACCAAACAAGAGGCGAAGACGGCCGAAGGACGGACCGGGAAGCAAAAACCCTCCCCCCGCACGCCGAACTCCAAGGCGTCCCGCCCCGCCCGCGCGCCGCGCATCGAAGGGTCGGAGGGCGTCGATCTGATGGAGCCGGGTTCCGGCATCGCGCCCGCCTCCAGGTCGCCCGCGCCGGACGACATCGAGACCTCGCTCGCCGCCCGCGAGGCGCGCGACAACGTGCAGGCGCTGATCGAGCGCGGCAAGCCGTTCTACGTGCCCGACGACGCGCCCGAATGGGTGCCGCACCGCCCCGCGCGGCCGGAGAAATCCGAAGGAGGCATCGAGCTCAAGATCGTCTCGGAATACACGCCGCGCGGCGACCAGCCGGCCGCGATCGCCGAGCTGGTCGAGGGCGTCAGGGCCGACGAGGACATGCAGGTGCTGCTCGGCGTCACCGGCTCGGGCAAGACCTTCACGATGGCGCATGTCATCGAGCAGACCCAGCGCCCGGCGCTGATCCTGGCGCCGAACAAAACGCTGGCCGCGCAGCTCTACGGCGAGTTCAAGAGCTTCTTTCCCGACAACGCAGTCGAGTATTTTGTCTCCTACTACGACTACTACCAGCCGGAGGCCTACGTCCCGCGCTCGGACACCTACATCGAGAAGGAATCGTCCATCAACGAGCAGATCGACCGGATGCGCCACGCCGCCACCCGGTCGCTGCTGGAGCGCGACGACGTCATCATCGTCGCCTCGGTGTCGTGCATCTACGGTATCGGCTCGGTAGAGACCTATACGGCGATGACCTTCACTCTGAAGCTCGGCGAGCGCATCGACCAGCGCCAGCTGCTCGCCGATCTCGTCGCCCTGCACTACCGGCGCAACGACGCGGCCTTCCAGCGCGGCGCCTTCCGGGTCCGCGGCGACACCGTCGAGGTCTGGCCGGCGCATCTGGACGACCGGGCCTGGCGCATCTCGCTGTTCGGCGACGAGGTGGAGGAGCTGACCGAGTTCGATCCGCTGACCGGCCAGAAGACCGACGCCTTCAAGTCCATCAAGCTCTACGCCAACTCGCACTACGTGACCCCGCGCCCGACGCTGCAGCAGGCGATCAAGGGCATCAAGGCGGAGCTGAAGCAGCGCCTCGACGAACTCAATCGCGGCGGCCGGCTGCTGGAAGCACAGCGGCTGGAGCAGCGCACGCTGTTCGATCTGGAGATGATGGAGGCGACCGGCTCCTGCGCCGGCATCGAGAACTACTCGCGCTACCTGACCGGCCGCGCCCCGGGCGAACCGCCGCCGACATTGTTCGAGTACCTGCCCGACAACGCGCTGGTCTTCGCCGACGAGAGCCACGTCACCATTCCGCAGATCGGCGGCATGTACCGCGGCGACTTCCGCCGCAAGGCGACGCTGGCCGAATACGGCTTCCGCCTGCCCAGCTGCATGGACAACCGGCCGCTGCGCTTCGACGAATGGAACGCCATGCGCCCGCAGTCGGTCTGCGTCTCGGCGACGCCGGGCGGCTGGGAGATGAACGAGACCGGCGGCGTCTTCGCCGAACAAGTCATCCGCCCGACCGGCCTGGTCGATCCGCCCGTCGAGATCCGCCCCGCGACCAGCCAGGTCGACGACCTGCTCGACGAGGTCAAGCAGGTGGCGCAGGCCGGCTATCGTTCGCTGGTGACCGTGCTGACCAAACGCATGGCCGAGGACCTCACCGAGTACCTACACGAGCAGGGCGTGCGTGTGCGCTACATGCACTCCGACATCGACACGCTGGAGCGCATCGAGATCATCCGCGACCTGCGGCTCGGCACGTTCGACGTGCTGATCGGCATCAACCTGCTGCGCGAGGGCCTCGACATCCCCGAATGCGCGCTGGTCGCCATTCTCGATGCCGACAAGGAAGGCTTTTTGCGCAGCGAGACCTCGCTCGTCCAGACCATCGGCCGCGCGGCGCGCAACGTCGACGGCAAGGTGATCCTCTATGCCGACCGGATCACCGGCTCGATGGAGCGGGCGATGGCCGAGACCGATCGCCGCCGCGAGAAGCAGGTCGCCTGGAACCTGGAAAACGGCATCACGCCGGAATCGATCAAGCGGAACATCGCCGACATCCTCGGCTCGGTCTACGAGCAGGATCACGTCACGGTCGACGCGGGCTTGGCGGAAGCCGGCGCCACCTACGGCCACAACCTGCGCGCCGTCATCGAGGACCTGTCCAAGAAGATGCGCGAGGCCGCCGCCGACCTCGAGTTCGAGGAAGCCGCCCGCCTGCGCGACGAGATCAACCGGCTGGAGCAGGCCGAATTGCTGACCGCCGAAGATCCGATGGCCTACCCCGAAGCCTCGCCGAAGGGCAGGAAGACGAAGAAGCAACAAGAGGCGCGCCGCGCGAAGGGATCAAAGCAAGAGGCGAGGAAGGCCGAAGGCCTGACCGGGACAAAAGAAAACCCGGCGAGGAGCGCCGCAGGCGCGACAGGGAAGGAAGAAGGTGAACCCGCTCCGTCGGAGCGGGTTCGAAAGCACACGCTCGATGAAATGGGCATGAAGGACCGCCCGGAACCGCTTGCGCCGGAAGGCTGGTCCCCGAGACAGGCCCCCGCACCTATCGGCACCAACGTCAAGGGGCGTTCGTCGGGCGGGAAACCGGGAACACGGACCTACAAGGGCAAGGGGCGGTAGGCATTTCTACATCAAAAGACACGGAGGTCGCCCTCGCCTGGCGGCATGATACAATCCCCGCCGGGCACACGCCGAAACAGGGAGGCCACCATGCGGCTGATGCTGAAGTTCACCATCCCCGTCGAGCGCGGCAACGAGGCCGTCGCGGACGGATCGATCGGCAAGGCAATCGAGAAGCTCGTCGCGGACACCGGCGCGGACGCCGCCTATTTCACCATGATCGACGGCGAGCGCGGCGGCATGATCTTCTTCGAGGAGGACGATCAGGCCAACCTGACCAGATACAACGAGCCGATGTTCGCAGCCCTCGACGCCCACATCGAGATCGTGCCCGTCCAGACCCTCGACGACCTGAAACGCGGCCTGGCGGGCTAGCCCGCCGATTAAACGACCGGACGGCAACTGCCGCCCTCACATCCCTTCGCCGGCGGCCGCCTTCAGGTACATGATCTGGGCGGTATAGGTGTCGATCAGGCAGTCGTAGTTGGCGCCGCAGGCGTCGCGCTGGCCGAGGAATTTCTCCTGCTGCGCCTTTACGTCGGCCACGCTGCCGTTCTTCAGCACCGCGTCGCCGGAAATCAGGCTGTAGTAGAGGCCCGATGTCTGGTCGTCGAGCGTCGACAGCTGCGGGTTGTCGCAGATCGCGTGCTCGGTCGGCGTCGCCGCCTTGGCGCAATCGAACGACGCGGCGTGGCCGGTACCCGGCAGCGCCGGCACGCAGACGATCAGTGCTCCGGCGGCGGCCGCAAGAGTGCGTAGATTGCTGGCGATAGACATCGAAAGTCTCCCTTTGCCTGCGGCTTGCCCCTGTACCACGCCGGCGATGGCCGCCGTATGTCATCGGCACGAGAACATCGCCGCATGGAGTTATCCCCGTTATGCAACGCGGGCCGTTGAAACACGGGCCGAATGGGTTAAAACTTGGTTAACTCTATGCGGCGGTCGCGATTCACTGATTCGGGTCACTGATTCAGGCGCGCGACATCATTCAGGGGCGTTTGATGGGCATCTTCTCGAAAGCTACGAAGACTTCCAGTTACGACGGGTTCGACAACGACGAAACGAGCCAGGAGCGGCCCGCACCTCGGGATGAGTCCGCGGCGGACGACAGGTCGTCCAACGTCCAGACGATCTCTCCCGTCGCGCTGATGATGCAGGAGAAGC
>CAJQNW010000148.1 GCA_905479765.1 uncultured Tepidamorphus sp.
GCGTTGGGGAAAAGCCAGCACGACGTGACCGTTTCCGCTCGCATACAGGTAGATCATGCCGCCGACGCCGAGCGCCAGCGAGATTGGCACGCCGGTGGCCAGCAGCAGAAAGAAGGCCCCGAAGAAACTGCCCATCAGAATTCACCCGTCATTGAATGTCGCATCACAGGGCGCTGTCGCCATGAACAGCCGCCGGAGGCTTGCGCTGCGCATGGTTCTTCAGTGCAATAGCGTCGGTGACGATCGAGCCGATGACGTGGAGGGCGAGCAGGGCACTGCCGACCGATACGGAGATGTAGACCCACCAGATCGAGACCCCGAGTTCCTGCCCGCCAAGTGCTGTCGAGATGAAGTCGAGCGCCGGAATTGTCTGATTCTGCAGCCGGCCGGCATAGTCGTAGCCGTTGGTCACCATCAGCCACAGGAAGACGATGATCGGAATTGCCGCGACCGACTTCAGCGCCAGCCGCCAACCTGGCTTCAGCATCAGCGGAATTATTTCGACCGCGACCAGTTCGCCCTTCTGATAGGCGAGGCCGACGAACAGGAAGGTCTGCCAGATCAGGATATAGCGGCACAGTTCTTCAGCCCAGATGAGCGAGGCGTTGAACCCATAACGCATCAATACCTGGGCAGCCATGACCGCCACGAGGGTCAGCATCGAGACACCCGCCAATACGCGAATGGCCGTCTCGTACCAGGCTACCAGACGAGCGATGCCGTCAGGTACGGTTGCATTCGATGCCATGGGTCAGGCCCCCGGACAGAACCACGTTAATTGACCCCGCGGACGAACCAATGGGCGCCATCGTCCGCGGAGCCTGTTTCGTTCGGGAGGAGCGTCAGCTCGTCGACTGTGCGAGTTTGACGAATTCCTCGATAAGCGGTGACTTGCCGCTCCATTCGGTGACGATCGGGGAGACCTTCTTCTTCATCGCATCGAGGTCGTCGAGTTCGAAGATCTCGACGCCTTTGGCGCGCAACGCGTCGCGGCCCTCGAGGTCCTGTTTTTTGGTGTAGGCGAGGGTGGGCGCGATCGAATCCTTGCCGGCCTGGCGCATGGCCTGCTGCAGTTCGGTCGACAGGCCGTCGAAGAACGCTTTGTTGACGACGACAACGTTGTGCCAGGGGTAGTGGCCGGTCAGCGTGAAGTTCTTGCCGACCTCCCAAAGGTTCTCGCCGAGCATCGACGAGACGTTGATCTCGACCGCGTCGATGACCTTGGTCTCCAGCGCGCCGTAGACCTCGCCGTAGGGCAGGCCGATCGGCGTCGTGCCGATCCCTTCCCAGATCTGCTTATGCAGCGGCACCGGCACGATTCGCGTCTTCAGCCCTTCGAAGCCCGCAACCGTCTGCACCGGGTCTTTGGCCGACAGGAAGTGGCGCTGGCCAATATCGGTCGTCTGCAGGCCGACGATGCCGCCCGGCTCCAGGTCATCGAGAATTTTCTGGGCGACATCGCTCGTCGCGAGTTCGGTGAACTGGTCATAGTCCTTGATCAGGAACGGGAGCTGATAGGCATCGAGCCCCGGTCGACCCGTTACCAGCGGAAACAGGATGCCGCTCGAACCGCACATCTCGTTCGTCCCGGCGATCGCCGATTCGAGATTTTCCTTGTCGCTGCCGAGCTGCCGGTTGGGAAAGATCGTGATGTCGATCGCCCCGGGTACCAGCGTCTCGAGCGCCTTCTTGTATTCCACCGCGGCGATGTGGCCCGGATGGATTTCGTTGGCGGCATGCGCCAGGCGCGCCTTTATCGGGTTGGCCCGGGCGACATAGGGCATGGCCAGGGTGGCGGCCGCGGCTCCGGAGACCGCGAGCACTCTGCGACGAGTAAGCATGTTTGGATCCTCCCGTTTCGTTCTGCAGAACGTTGTTACGTTTTATGGCCATACCATCCTATGATCGGGGCGAGGCTGTCAACAGCGACAGACGTCAAGTTGATCCGTTCAGCGTTGCCGCAGCGCAATATTGCCTGACCGGGACAAACACCGCACCCCGGGCTTGACAAAATCGCCATGCGGTTGCTTTCTAAAAATAATCACAACGTTCTGCACAGAAGAACAATATTGGCTGCCGGTCTCACGTCCCTCCGGTTTTATTGCGGAGCGCGTGTGGGGTGGCAGCGAACCGAAACGGGAGAAGACGACATGTACGATCGGACCGATCCGCGCGCGCGGATGGCATCGGCGGCGCCGGCAAAGGCCGCTGCGACGACATTTTCGGGCGCCGAGTTCGGGCTCTACTACGAGGAGGCACCGCAGGTTGTCGATGATCGTTCGAAGACCTGGATTACCCGGGGCCAAAACTTCCTGGTTGCCTATACTGATGCCGAACCCGGTGCGGTACTGGAGCGCACCGGACAGATTGATGAATTTGTCCTGCTACTGCCCGACAAGGATACGCCCGTCACCATCGAGGCGGGGTCGGAAAGCGTCGACGTCGCGGGCTATTCGCTCGTTATCATCCCGCCCGGCGACAGCCGCATCACCCTGCACAAGGGCGGCCGGACGACCCGGATTTTCTCGACGCAGTCGAAGGATCTTGCGGATTTGTGCGGCAACGCCGCCTCCTATGCCGAACAGCATCCCAACATTCCCCCGTTCGAGCCTTGGCCCGAGCCGGTCGGTGGCTTCAAGATCCGCGCCTACAGCCTCGATATTCCCAAAGAAGAAGGGCGTTTCGGACGTATCTTCCGCTGCACGACGCTGATGGTGAACTATCTCGATCCCCAGATCGGTCCGCGCGACACCGCCAAGCTGTCGCCGCATCACCATGACGATTTCGAGCAGGGCTCGCTTGCTCTCGACGGAGCGTTCACCCATCACCTGCGCTGGCCCTGGACGACGGATTTGTCGAACTGGCGTGAGGACCAGCACGCCTTGTGCAAGGCCCCTTCGCTGACCGTCATCCCACCGCCGTCGATCCACACGTCGCGCGGCATGGACGCCGAATTCAATCAGCTCGTCGATATCTTCTCCCCGCCGCGGATTGACTTTTCCAATCAGCAGGGATGGGTGTTAAATGCAGACGAGTATCCTATGCCGTCTGAGTAACTGCCGCTTTGTCGTTCGCTGGCGCGCGCAAAGCGACCGGTTGGCTTAAAATTCGGCGCAATCGATCCCATGCGGTCCGCAGCCGACCCCGGCTCCTCAATCGGGGAGGCACGGCCGTTGTGGATTCCGGCGGACAGGAAGCGGGTAGGGATGTCGAAAGGCTCCGGCATACAGGCAGTTGAGTTCGCGCTTCGTATTCTCGAGTACGTCGCGCACTGCCAGACGTCTGTCGGCGTATCGGAACTTGCCAGGGCCTTCGACACCACCAAGAGCCGTATCCACCGCCATCTCCAGACGCTGGTGTCCGCCGGCTATTTGATCCGCAACGAGGATACCGAGCGCTACAGCGTCAGCGCGCGCCTGGTGGCACTCGGCCAGGCTGTAAGCGAGAGTTTCGGGCTGGCAACCGCCGCCCGCGATGTGGCCCGCTCGCTTCGTGACAGCCTTGGCCATGCCGTCGCCATCAGTCAGCCCGAGCCGGACGGCAACCGCATTCTCCTGCTGATGCCGAGTCGTTCGAACATCGACATATCCGTGAAGCCTGGATCGCTGCTGCCGTACAATTCGAGCGCGCAGGGCAAGGTCTGCCTTGCCTTCGGTGACCCGGTAAAATTGCAGGAGGTCTGTTCCCAGACGCTTATTGAGCGCACCCCGCACACGATCACGGACCCGGACCGGCTCCGTGCGGAGGTGGAACAGGTCCGCCGCCGCCGGTGGGCCGTTGCACCCAACGAGGCGATGATCGGTCTGAACGCGCTCGCCGCTCCGATTTTCGACGCCCTTGGCGCCTATGTCGGATCGGTTGCGATTACCGATTCGGTTCAGTTCATTCCCGAAGAGCCGACCCGCGAACAGATCGATCGGGTTCTGGAGGCTGCCGAGAAGGTCTCCGCCAATCTCGGTTACCGCGAACCCGTTAGGCATATAGCCGGGTTGGAAGGACGGGGCTGAAACAGTCCAGGGCACGAAACGGCCCGGTTTTGGATTGCAATAACGTCCGGGTCGATACAGGCATGCACCCGGTGGCGAGAGCGGCGATGCGCGAGCAACCAGCCAAGCGCGGGCATTGTGCCAAGCAGTCGCGATCTCTCAATATCCTGAAAAAATTAGGGAAAGTGCTGGCTGGGGGACCTGGATTCGAACCAGGACTAGCGGAGTCAGAGTCCGCGGTTCTACCGTTAAACTATCCCCCAGCGGGGCCTCGATTTCGAGGATTGCGTTGAGATAGACCACCGGTCGTCATTTCTCAACCCCCTTGCCGTCGCCCTTTTTCGGTGCCGCGTTGATAATTGCCGCCATGGCGTTGTATTCAGCGGCGATATTGAATACCCCACATTCGGCTTCATGAATTTGAACCGGTCGTCCATGGCTGCATTTCGAGGCCGACCGATCCAGAAAATGAGGAATGAGCGATGACCAGCGCGCGTCCAGACGTCCACGGTTTCTTCCACGAATCGACCTTCTCGGTTTGCTACATCGTGGCCGATCCGGCGACGAAACAGGCCGCGATCATCGATCCGGTGCTCGATTACGACGAGAAGGCCGGCCGGGTATCCACAGACTTCGCCGATAGGCTGCTCGCCGAAGTCGCCAAGCTCGGGCTGACGGTTACCTGGATACTCGACACCCATCCCCACGCCGACCATTTCACCGCCGCCGCCTACCTGAAGGATAAGATTGGCGCGCCCACGGGCATCGGCGAACGCGTCGTCGACGTTCAGAAACTGTGGAAAGGCTTCTACAATCTGCCGGATTTCCCTGCCGATGGCTCGCAGTGGGACCAGTTGTTCGGTGACGGCGATACATTCAGGATCGGCGATCTGCCGGTCAGGGTGATGTTCTCGCCGGGTCACACGCTGGCTTCGATAACCTACGTGATCGGCGATGCCGCCTTCGTCCACGACACCCTGTTCCAGCCCGATTTTGGAACAGCGCGAGCCGATTTCCCCGGCGGCGACGCGGCCGAACTCTATCGCTCGATCCAGGCGATCTTGGCGCTGCCCGACGAAACGCGGCTGTTCACCGGCCACGACTACCAGCCAGGCGGGCGCCCGGTCGCCTTCGAATCGACGGTGGCCAAGCAGAAGGCCGACAACGTCCATCTCAAGGACAATCCCGATGAGGCAGCTTTTGTGGCGAGGCGCAAGGCGCGGGACGAAACCCTGTCGATGCCCAAGCTGATCCTGCATGCCTTGCAGGTGAACATGCGCGGAGGTCGGCTGCCGGACGCCGAAGATAATGGTCGCGTTTATCTGAAGTTCCCGATCGGCGTGCTGTAGCGCACCTTTTCCTATCCTGCTCCTCTCCGTCTACTGCGCGCAATCGCGCGGGCGTGCTCGCGTGCCGCGCCGGCAAGATTGCGCTTTTCCCCCGTCTTGGTAACCTGTCAGCCAACACGTAATCCGCGCCACGCCCTGGCGCGTCGAAAGACGCGACGGCCGGCGAGAAGGAACCGGGAATTTGGACAGGCACGACGCCGGCTCTGGCGGCGATGCACACGGGGCCGCGAACAACGAGCGGGCCCGTCGGCGGGACCAGCCACGGCATCGCCCTTCCGGGCCGCACAAAGCGCGCCCGGAGGGCCGCACGAACAGTCGCCCCAATGACCGTGCAGGTGCACGCGCCGGCGAGGGCGACGGCCATCTCTATGCCGCGCTTGATCTCGGCACGAATAACTGCCGCCTGCTGGTTGCCCAGCCCACCCGCCGTGCTTTTCGCGTCGTCGATGCCTTTTCGCGCATCGTCCGGCTCGGCGAGGGAATGACGCACAGCGGCCGGCTTGCCGATGAGGCCATGAAACGCGCCGTCGATGCGCTCGGCGTTTGCCGGGACAAGATGGTCTCCCGCAACGTCACGCGGCGCCGCTTGATCGCGACAGAAGCTTGCCGTATCGCCGACAATGGCGCGGAATTCATCGCGCGGGTGCACGAGGCCACGGGCCTCGAACTGGAGATCGCCAACCGGGAAACGGAGGCGCGCCTCGCCGTCGCCGGCTGTGCTTCCCTGGTCGATCCCGACGCCCACAGCGCCATCGTCTTCGACATCGGCGGCGGCTCGACGGAACTCGTGTTGCTCTTGTCGGGCGACAACGGCTTCAGAAGCCCGTTTACCGTGCAGCGCAACGTTGCCGCCTGGACATCGCTGCCCGTCGGCGTGGTGACGATCTCGGAGAAATTTGGCGGGCGCGATATCGACCGGCCGATGTTCGAGGCGATGGTCGCCTATGTGCAGGAGGCATTGGCGCCGTTCGCGGCCGAAGTCGCGCGGCTGAGCCGTTTCGACGAGGCCGGCGTCCATCTGCTCGGCACATCGGGCACGGTCACGACGATCTGCGGCGTCCACCTCGGCCTTGACCGCTACGATCGCCGCCGCGTCGACGGAACGTGGATGCAACGCGACGACGTGATCCGCGTCACCGACGAGCTCCTGTCGATGAACTACGACCAGCGCGTCGGCAATCCGTGCATCGGAGCCGATCGGGCCGATCTCGTGCTGGCCGGCTGTGCGATCTTCGAGGGCATTCGCCGCCTGTGGCCGTGCGACCGGGTGCGCGTCGCCGACCGGGGCCTGCGCGAAGGCATGCTGCTGACTTTGATGGCCGATGACGGCGTCTGGCGTCGTGGCCGCCGCGGCGGACGCCGCGGCAGGGGCGGTCGGTCCGGAAACCGGTCCCCGGATAACCAATCCCCGGATAATCGGTCCTCCGGCGATGGCTCGTCTGGCGGCAGTTCGGGCAACCGACCGGGATCTGGATCCGGCCCCACACCGGGGGAGCCACGGCCATGACCTCCAAAACCGGCGGACGCCAGGATCGTTTGAAAGTCCGGGTCAAGACCGCGAAGCGGCGTTCGGCCGCCTCCACCCGTTGGCTACAGCGCCAGTTGAACGACCCCTATGTCGCCAAGGCCCGCTCGGAAGGCTACCGCTCGCGCGCCGCCTACAAACTTGCCGAAATCGACGACAAGTACGGGTTTTTGAAGCCGGGTGCCCGCGTTGTCGATCTGGGTGCCGCGCCCGGAGGCTGGTCGCAGGTCGCAGCCGAGCGCGTCGGCGCTGCCCAGGGCAAGGGGAAGGTCGTGGCGATCGATATCCTGGAGATGGATCCGGTCGCCGGCGTCGAGGTGCTGCATCTGGATTTCCTCGACGAAACCGCACCCGATCAGTTGCGCGCGGCATTGGGCGGTCCAGCCGACGTGGTGCTGTCGGATATCGCGCCGCCGACCACCGGCCACAAGCAGACCGACCACTTGCGCATCATGGGCATGTGCGAGACCGCGCTGGAATTCGCCCGCGAGGTGCTGGCACCCGGCGGCACCTTCCTGGCCAAGGTGCTGCGCGGCGGCACCGAGACGCAGATGCTCAACGACATGAAGCGCGACTTCGACAAGGTCCGCCACGTCAAGCCGCCGGCAAGCCGCGCCGATTCCGCCGAGCTTTATGTGATGGCGACTGGATTTCGCGGTGGCCAAGCTCCCGAGGTCGACACGGACAATACGGACGGGCAAGAGGCCTGACGGATTTCTGATATCGATTTCGCCGCCTTCGACGTTGTGCTGATCGTTCTGGCCGCGCTGGCGCCGGGCCTCGGCGCGGGTGCGCTCATCGGCGCAGTTGCCTGGCGCCTTGCGATTGGCGAAAGATGGTGGGCCGGCGTCTGTCTTGGCGGCGTGGCCGGCGCCGTGCTCTGGTTCGCATGGTTGCGGTACGGATGATCTGCCAGCCGCGCGGAACGGGGCAGGGCTGAGACGGAAGGAACTGACGGGTGTCCGACATTGACTACGGCGTTTCCGGACTGGAACTGGCGATCGTCATCCTCATCTTCGCCCTGCCGTGGCTTCTCGGCGGCGCGGTGATCGGCGCCCTGGTCTGGCATCTGACGTGGCGTCGGCGCTGGTGGATAGGCGCCGTCGGCGGCGCGGTACTCGGCGCGATCACCGGCTTCTTCGGCATGATGCCGTAGCCGCGCTTACCGTTCCCGCGCCGCCGTCACCGGATCTGGCGACAGTGGGCGCTGGTGGCCGGAGACTTCGTGGCCGGCGTCCTTGGGCAACGTGTAGAACAACAACACGGAAGCCGCCGTCGCCAGGCCGACAACGACGAAGGCCGCCGAAAAGTCGGAAATCGCCAGCTCGCCGCCGCCACGCGCCAGCCGGGTCAGTTCCATCGTCATGGCGGCCATCGAGATGCCGACCGATATCGACAGCTGTTGTAGGACGCTGGTCATGGATGTGGCCTTGCTCATGCGGCCGCTCTCGATATCGGCGATGGCGAGGCTGTTGCTGGAGGTGAACTGCAGCGAGCGGAAGAAGCCGCCGACCAGCAGTACCACGGTGAACATCACCACCGGTGTCGATAGGCTGAAGGTCGCGGGCAGGGCGATGAACGCGGCGCAGATCAACCCGTTGATGATCAGGATCGTCCGGAAGCCGAGCCGTCGCAGTACCGGCGGCGCGACGAACTTCATGGCGATCGCCCCGATCGCGGCGGCGAACGTGGTCATCCCCGACTGAAATGGCGTCAGGCCGTAGACGAGCTGCAACATCAGCGGGATCAGAAACGGCGTTGCGCCGACGCCGATGCGGAACAGGCTGCCGCCGATCACCGCTGTCCGGTAGGTCGGTACCGAGAACAGCGTCAGGTCGAGGATCGGCGCCGGCGTCCGCCGCGCATGGAAGAAATACCACGTGAGCAGGACCGCGCCGATGCCGAGCATAGACAGGATCAGCGGTTGCGGCAGCACGCCGAGGCCCAGGTTGGTGCCGCCGGAAACGACCATAGCCAGCCCCAGTCCCGATAGCAGGAATCCCAGCGTATCGAACTTTGTGCGCGTTTCGCCGCGCACGTCTGGAATATAGAGGGTGGCGAAGATCAGCCCGAGAATGCCGATCGGCACATTGATCCAGAAGATCCAGCGCCATTCGAAATAGGTGGTGATGAAACCGCCGAGCGGTGGCCCCAGTACCGGTCCGGTCAGCGCCGGCACCGTCAGCCAGGCCATTGCCCCGATCAACTCCGATTTCGGAATGGTGCGCATGATCACCAGCCGGCCGACCGGAACCATCATCGCCCCGCCCATGCCCTGCACGACGCGCGCGACGACGATCTCGGAGATTGAACTCGACAACCCGCAGGCAATGGAGCCGAGCGTAAAAACGAGAATGGCCAGCCGGAACACGATCCGCGCGCCGAACCGGTCGGCGAGCCAGCCGCTGGCGGGAATGAACACCGCCAGGCTGATCAGGTAGGAGGTCAGCGCCAGCTTGAGCCTGATCGGGTCCTCGCCGAAATCCGCGGCGATTGCCGGCAGCGCCGTGGAGAGAACCGTCGAATCGAGGTTCTCCATGAACAGCGCGCAGGCGACGACGAGCAGGACGAGGGTGCGGTTCGACATGGGGAGCGAAGACCTAGCAGAGCTCTGCGGCTCTGGCGAGCAACTTGGCCGGAATCGGGTCCCGGAAACGGGTGGCTCGGGACCCGCTTCGTCTCGATTGTCTGGCCTCCGAATAGATTCAAGGCACCACGGAGGTTAGCTGAAATGTCAGTACTTGAAGACAAGGTCGCGGTGGTCACCGGCGCGAGTTCCGGGATCGGTCGGGCGACCGCGAAGCTTATGGCGCGGGAAGGCGCCAGCGTCGTCGTCGCGTCGCGGCGCGCGGATGCGCTGGACGAACTGGTTGGCGAGATCGCCGGGTTTGGCGGCAAGGCGGTTGCCGTGCCGGGCGACGTCAAGGACGAGGGGCTTGCCCGCCAGCTGGTCGACACCGCGACCGAACGTTTCGGAGGGCTCGACATCGCGTTCAACAACGCCGGGACCATGGGCGAAATGACGCCTCTTCCGGATGTCGACGTGGCGGGGTGGCGAAACACCATCGAGACCAATCTCACCAGCGCGTTCCTGGGCGCGAAGTATCAGATACCGGCAATGCTGGAGCGCGGAGGCGGCTCGATCGTCTTCACGTCGAGCTTCGTCGGCCACACGGTCGGGTTTCCGGGAACGGCCGACTATGCCGCGAGCAAGGCGGGTCTGATCGGCCTGACCCAGGTTCTCGCCGCCGAATACGGCGCCAGCGGCATTCGTGTGAACGCCCTTTTGCCCGGCGGCACTGACACGCCGATGGTGGATGAGTTCGCCAAGACCCCGGAAACCCGGTCCTTCGTCGAAGGTCTCTACGCGATGAAGCGGCTCGCCAGTCCCGAGGAGATGGCGAAATCCGTGCTGTTCCTCGCCTCCGACGCCTCCAGCTTCATGACGGGATCGGCGCTGCTGGTCGACGGC
>CAJQNW010000149.1 GCA_905479765.1 uncultured Tepidamorphus sp.
CGGATGGCGAAGTATTCCAGCTCCTCGCTCCACAGGGAGTGCGGTGCGCGGTACCCGCCCCAGTCGTACCACTCGCTGGTCTGCATCAGGGCGTCGAGCCGTGGCTGGAACGGCGAGTCGGCCTTGATCCGCCGGATATGGGTCTGCGCGGCCTTGCGCTCGGCAAGCGACGGTGGGGCCGGGGGTGGGGAAATTGGGCGCATCGATCCTATTGTCATGCCTCTATTGTGAGGATGTGCCGGGCGGCATTGAGCCCGGGAACGCCTGAGACGCCGCCGCCGGGATGGGTACCGGCGCCGCACAGGTACAGGCCATCGATCGGCGTGCCGTAGCCGGCATGGCCGGCGACCGGGCGCGAGACGAACATCTGATCGGCCTGCAGTTCGCCGTGGTGCCAGTGGCCGCCGGGAATACGGTAGCGCGTTTCGATGTCTTCCGGGGTGAGCAGTTCCGCATGCCGGATCAGCATGCGCAGGCCCGGAATGGCCGCCTCCAGCTGGATCAGGGTCCGCTCCAGGAACTTCGGCTTGCCACTCGCCCAGCCTTCGCGCAGCCGGTAGGGCGCATACTGGACAACTGCCGACAGGACGCAGGCGCCATCGGGCGCGAGCGACGGGTCGGTCAGGCTCGGCAGGGTGAACTCGATCGCCGGCTTGTCCGAGAATTCGCCGTACTTGGCCGGATTGAATGCGCGTTCGACGTAGTCGGTGGAAGGCGCGATGACCATGCGGCCTGTACGAAGGTTTGACGAAAGACCATCGATGTCCGGCGGCCGGTCGAGGGCAAGGTGGAGCTTGGCGACGTTGCCCGCCATCCGGACATTGCGCAGCTTCCGCACGAAGCCGATATCCAGTTCCCGCACGTCGATCAGGTCCACGAGGGTCGTCTTGGGGTTGAGGGCCGAGACGATGATCGGTGCCTCGAGCGTTTCGCCGTTTTCCAGTTCGACCGCCGTGGCCCGTCCGTTTTCGACCTTGATCCGGCCGACCGGCGCGCCGGTGCGGACCGTCACGCCGGCGGCTTCGGCAGCCCGCGTCAGCGCATCCGCCACCGCCCCCATGCCGCCTTTCGGCAGGATCTGCGCGCCCGCCGAACCACCGGCCTCGCCGGCAAGGCGGTAGTAGAGGCCAAGCAGGGACGTCGGCGACCGGGGACCCAGATGGTGGCCGAGTGTCGCGTCGAAGGCGAGCAGGCCCTTCAGGCGGTCGTCAGTCAGATGCTCATCGGCGACATCGGCGACGTTCATCAGGATCATGCGCATGAATTCACGCATCTCGTCCCTGCCCAGCCGGGTCAGCGCAAGCCCAGCGCCGCCAAAAGAGATCATGTCCTTGCGGGTGAGACGGCCGATGTCGGGCGGGGGGCTGTTGAGGAACCGCTTCAGGATGCCGGTCTGGCGCAGGAGGAGGGCACGCAGGTCCCGCCAGGCGGCAGCCTCGTCAAGCGACACCCCTTCGAGGCGTTCACCGTAACCGCCGTGAAGCACGGCGGGCTCCGCACCGGCCGACAGGGTCACGGTGGGAGCGTTGCCGGTGCCGAAGCTGAAGCCATGGGTCTCCAGCCGGAGCGTCTTCACCACCTCCGGGTGAAGCTGGTTCAGGAGGTGGGCAACGGCGGACACCTTGAAGCCGGACGCGAATACCTCGGTGCGGGCCGCACCGCCCAGAGCATCGGAGGCTTCCAGCACCTGGACCTTGCGTCCGGAACGGGCGAGCAGGGCGGCTGCGACCAGACCGTTATGACCGCCGCCGATTACGATCGCGTCAGATGACGTCATGGGCCGGGCTCATATCTTTGACGGAGCGGGACATGTCGCGAAGGATCTCGGCTGCCGCGTTGCGGCCGGGCGCTCCCATGACACCTCCGCCGGGATGGGTGGACGAGCCACACAGGTAGAGCCCGCCGACGGGCGAGCGGTATTGCGCGTATCCGGGAACCGGGCGGTTGAACAGGAGCTGGTCGAAGGTGAGTTCGCCCTGGAAGATATTGCCCTCGGTGAGACCCACCTCGTTCTCCAGCTCGCGGGGCGTGCGCACCTCCATATGGACGATCCGGTCGCGGAAGCCCGGCGAGTAGTCGGCGATCTGCCCGATCACCGTTTCAGCAAAGGCGTCCCGGTCGGCGTCGGTCCATTCCCGGCCTTCAACCTTCGGCGGGCAATATTGCGAGAAGCAGCTCATGAAGTGCTTTCCCGGAGGCGCCATGGTCGGGTCGAGCGTCGTCGGGATCACCATGTCGAGCATCGGATCGGCCGACCAGCGGCCGTCCTTCCAGTCATCGTAGGCCCGCTCCATGCGTTCGATCGAGTCCGTGAAGTGCAGGTCCCCCTGCAGGCAGGGAGAATTATCCGGCAATGCCGGGAACTCGGGCATGGAATCCAGCGCGATGTTCACCTTGCCCGAAGAGCCGCGCATCTTGAAGTTCTTCACGCTGCGCACGAAGCTTTCCGGCAGCTCGCGCGCGTCGACGAAGTTCAGGAAGGTCCGCTTCACGTCCGCGTTTGACACCACGCGGCTGCCGCGGATTTGCTCACCTTCGGCCAGGACGACGCCAGTGGCCTTGCCATTCCTGATCAGGATCTTATCGACTTCGGCTTCCGTGCGGATCGTGCCGCCGGAGGCGCGGAAGGAGTCGCCGAGCGCGCGGGTGATCGCGCCCATGCCGCCGCGCGCAAAGCCCCAGGCGCCGACAGATCCGTCGACCTCGCCCATGTAGTGATGCAGGAGGACATAGGCCGTTCCCGGTGACATCGGGCCGAGGGCGGTACCGATGATTCCGGAGATCGCCAGGTAGGCCTTGATCACGTCGGTCTCGAAATACTCATCCAGGAATTCGGAAATGGACATCGTCCAGAACCGGACCGTCAGGGCGAGTTCTTCCGGGCTGAGGTCGCCGAACTTGCGGCCGAGATAGAGCAGCTCGCCCAGATCCCGCGGCCGGAAGCTCGCCGGGTCGGGAGCGGTGCGCATCAGCAGCGGCTGAATGAAGCGGCACTGTCGCGTCACGTCACGCGCGTAGCGGTCGTAGGATTCGGCGTCCTTCTTCGAGAAGCGGGAAAATTCGCGTCGGTGGGCGTGGTGGTCGTGATAGGCGGCCAGATAGTCGCCGTCCCGGGTAAAGACAGCGCCGCCTTCGTAGGGAATGACCTGCAGGCCGTACTTCGGGAGTTCCAGGTCGCGCATGATTTCCGGACGAAACAGGCTGCAGACGTAGGAGCAGTTCGAGTACAGATAGTTTGGCGTCAGTTCGCGACTGACGGCAGCGCCGCCGATCCAGTCGTTCTTCTCGACGACGAGGACATCGAGGCCGGCCCGTTGCAAATAGCAGGCGTTGACCAAGCCATTGTGTCCCGCGCCGATAACGATGGCATCCCAGGCTTTCATCCGGATTCATCCTCCCTCGGAAACCGGGCCGGCCACACCGAGGCGTCCGGTTGCCGGTGAGGATGCACAGACGGATGTCGCCTGTCCAGATATTGAATGAACATTCAACAAAGCTGCTTGGCATTCTTCATTTATGTGTTAGCCTTTAGCTGCCGTACAGCTTGATAAAATGAGCGAGTATGACCGAAGCGCAACCCGAGTACGATCTGCCCGCCATCCGCTTTCTCGAGGCGATTTGGGGTGACGGATTTCTGTCGCCGGGAGGACCCGACGAAGTGGACCGGGTACTCGCGGACATTCCCGTTTCAGGAAAGCGCGTGTTGGACCTGGGATGCGGGTCCGGCGGCATCTCGATCCACCTGGCGAAGATCCATGGTGCCGGCGAAGTCGTTGCCGTTGATGTCGAGGAGCCTGTGGTGGAGGCGGCGCGTGGCCGGGCCGCTGGCGAAGGCCTGTCCGGCAAGATCACGGTCGGGCACGTCGCGCCCGGGCGGCTGCCTTTTGCGAACGATAGCTTCGATATCGTGTTCTCCAAGGACGCGATGGTTCATATCGCCGACAAGGAAGCCCTATTTGCCGATCTCTTTCGGGTTCTGCGATCCGGCGGTTGCCTCGCCGCGAGCGACTGGATGACCTCCCATGACGGGCCTCCGTCCGAGGACATGCGCGCCTATCTGGAGGCGGAAGGCCTGAGCTTCGGTATGGGTTCTCCGGACCGCTACCGGCGGGCGATGGACGCTGCCGGATTCGTGAATATCACGCTGACCGACCGCAATTCCTGGTACCGGCAAGTCGCGCGCGAGGAACTCGTCCGCCTCGAGGGGCCGCTTTATTCGGTGGCGGCTGATGAGGTCGGCTCGGCCTATGTCGACAAGAACATCCGCACCTGGACGGCCATGGTGAAGGTGCTTGACTCGGGCGAGCACCGACCTACCCATCTGCGCGCATGGAAGCCGGGCCCCGGCGCGGGGCCGGCAGACGAGGAAGCGTAGGTGGATATGAAGCGCGAACTTGACCAAGGCCAGGCCGGCGAGCGTTTGCCGGCAAAACGAGGGCGCAAGGCGTCCAAAGAAACCCGCCGGCTTCAGCTCATCGATGCCACGATCGACAGCCTGGCGAAGCGAGGCTTTTCAGACACGACCATGGCTGACGTCGCCGACGGCGCCGGCCTGTCGCGCGGCATCGTGAATTTCCATTTCGAAAGCAAGGACAAGCTGCTCGTCGCGACGTTGCAGCATATGGCCGAGGAATATGCCGGCCATTGGCGCGCGGCCGTCGGCAGGGCGGGCGAGGAGGCGGCCGATCAGCTCGTGGCCCTGGTACGGTGCGATTTCGACCGGGCGATCTGCACCAGGCGCAAGCTGGCCGCCTGGTGTGCGTTCTGGGGCGAAGCCAAGTCGCGGCCGACTTATCAGGCCCTGTGTGGCGCGCGCGACGCTGCCTACAAGACGGTCATGACCGATCTGTGCCGGCAGTTGATAGAGGAAGAGGCGTATCGGCTCGACGCGGCCGAGATGGCGCTGGCGATCGAAGCGCTCCTGGAAGGACTGTGGCTGCGACTGATGATGGGCGCGGAAGGGGTCACCCGGGAGAGCGCGCGGCAGACAGCGGAAACCGTTCTACGCATCAGTTTCCCGAGACACTATCCGGCTGACTCGTAGGGGGAGCGGATCTGTTTTTCCCAACGAGAAAATCGGTGTCGACGGAAGGCGACGGAACAGACCGGCGAATAACGAGGCCGGCATTCCATGCGACCAGAGAGGATCGACCGCCGGATCGGCGCAGATCTACCACACCATCGGCCCGGCGGCTGCCGGGCTTCCAGAGCCGCAAGCGGCCACACGAGGGGAACACAGAGATGAAGCAGTCTGTCACAACATACCGGAGGTTAGTCACACGCCTCCTGATCGGAACGGCCTTGCTGGCAGGGGGGAGCCTGAGCGCGTCCGCCGCGGATTCGTCGCTGACCGTATTTGACTGGGCCGGTTACGAAGACCCGGCATTCCATCCAGGCTATGTAGCCAAGAACGGCGACTCGCCGACCTTCGCCTTCTTCGCTGACGAGGATGAAGCCTTTGCCAAGATGATGGCCGGCTACACGCCGGATATCGCCCATCCGTGTTCGCAGAGCGTGGCCAAGTGGCGCGACGCCGGCCTGCTGAAGCCGCTCGATCCGACCAAGATCGCCGGATACGACGATGTGCTCCCGGGCCTGAAGTCGATGAAGGACCTGATGACGACCGAGGATGGAACCGTCTGGTTCCTGCCCTTCGACTGGGGCAATACCGTCATGACCTACAACGCCGACAAGGTCGACGAGAAGGACATCGAGTCCCTGCAGGCTTTCGCCGATCCGAAATTCGAAGGCCGGGTTTCGATTCCCGACAACGTCGACGACGCCTATGCGCTCGCCAGCCTCGCGATCGGTCTAAAGGACTGGAGCGACATGACCGACGAGGATTTCGCCAAGGCATCGGACTTCCTGCGCAAGGTCCACAAGAACATCCGCTTGTACTGGGTCGATGCGACCGAGATCACCCAGGCATTCGGTGGCGGTGAAGTCGATCTGGCCTGGGCGTGGAACGATACCGCCGTCAGGCTTACCGCGGAGGGCATGCCCGTAAAGATGAAGAAGGACACCAAGGAAGGTCTGTCCACCTGGGTGTGTGGTTACGTGGAACTGAAAGATTCCAAAGCCGACGAGGCCAAGGTCTACGACTTCCTGAGCGCCGTGAATGCGCCTGAAGTGTCGAACTACCTCGTAACGGAATGGGGATACGGACACGGCAATGGCGCCGGCATGGATGCCATCGCGCCGGAGGATCTGGCGGCGGGCGGCTACGACAACGTCCAGAAGTTCGTCGACAACACGCTGTTCCAGTCACCGTTGCCCAACGAGCTCAAGGCGAAGATGATCGCCGAATTCGAGAAGATCAAAGCCGGATACTGAACTGTTTCCGGTCCTCGGTGGCGGCGGGTCTTTGACCGGCCGTCCCGGGGGTTGCTTCCTCACGCTTCCACCTT
>CAJQNW010000150.1 GCA_905479765.1 uncultured Tepidamorphus sp.
GCTACTCGATCTGCACGCATCAGCCCACGGCAAGGTCACCCTTGCCTTTGGCAATCATTTCGACCTCGACCATATCATCGCCGAAGGCTTGCCGAGCCTGACCAACCAGACCATCACTAAACCAGACAAACTCCGGGCTGAGATCGAATTGGTGAAGGAACGCGGTTGGGCTGTTGCTCCAGGCGAAACCGGCACCATCGTCAATGCGCTGGCGGTTCCCATCATAGCAAAGGGCATTTTCCGAGGCGCGATTGGTTTCTTCGGAGAGATTGAGAAGCTCCCGGCCGAACCCAACCAAGAAGAAATCGATGCACTTCAGGAAGCCGCCCGCCGCATAGCCCTATGGGATTGATACAACAGGTCATGCCCAATTCGGACACGGACGCCATTGATTTCTGCAGCAGCACACGCATCCTGCCTTTGCTGATGACATGGCCCGGACTTTACTATGGTTCGCGTACTGCAGCCCTTTCCGGTTGAGTGGGATCGGCAGCCGAAGATGGGCTGGGCAGGGCCTGACGCAGACGAACTCGATCGACGAGCGCCACCTACTTCAGCTAAGAAGGACGGAAAGCACTATAACGAACGGTCCTGCAGGCGAACATGACGTCCAATCCTGAACCTAAAGAAAGGTCGCAGGGAGCCACTACAGTCGACGATCGTCCCGGGCAGGAGGTTCTAGAGAGCCTACGCACGAACGAAGTATTCGTGGCCATTGTCGGTCCAGCTGGTGCAGGTTCAGGGACTGCAGCAAAGATCCTCAAGACGTTCCTTGAGGAAAACAATTTCGAAGTCGAGATCATTAAGGCAAGCGCTCTGATCCGAGCGGTCGCTGAAAGTGCGGGACACTCCGTCCCGCCAAACGGCGCGCGAAAATCCATCGATAATGTCAAGATGATGCAGGACCGCGGCGACGAAATTCGAAAAGGCGATTTGTATTCGCGTTCAGAAGATCACTCAGCAATTGCACGGCTCGCACTAAAGGAGATTGCAGCACGGCGAGCATCATTACAGGGAAAAGATTTCTCTGGCGATCCAGTTGAGCCGGACGGAAGCCATAGAGCCTATATCATTGACTCCCTCCGGCACCCTGCGAAAGTTTCTATTTGAATAGCCCCGAGTATTTGAATAGCCCCTAGATTCGTAGACGCCTTCTTCCCTAATTTTGAGGCAAGGAGACCATGATGGGCAAAGTCAATTTTAGCGACAATTTCAAACGGGACGCGGTGGCGCAAATCACTGACCGGGGCTATCCGATTGCGGAGGTGTCGAAGCGACTGGGCGTCAGCCAGCATTCGCTTTACGCGTGGAAGAGGAAGTACGCGCAGCTACCTGGTGGTGATGACAGGGAAGCGGAGATCAGACGGTTGAAGGGCGAGCTGGCTAGGGTCACCGAGGAGCGCGACATCCAAAAAAAGCCACCGCGTATTTCGCCAAGGATGCAAAGTGAGATACGCGTTCGTCGCCGAGCATCGCCCGCTGTTCTCGGTGCGGACGATGTGTCGCTGCCTGCGCATCCATCCAAGTGGCTTCTATGCCTGGCTGAAGAACCCGCTGAGCAAGCGGGCGAAGGAAGACGTCCGCCAGACCGAACTGATCAAGAAGGGCTGGAAGGACAGTGGCAGGGTCTACGGCTATCGCAAGCTTCATGATGACCTGCTCGATCAGGGTGAGACGTGCTGTCCGAACCGCGTTGCCCGGCTCGCCAAACTGGCAGGCATCAAGGCCCAGATCGGCTACGGGCGCCGGCCGGGCAGCTATGGCGGCAAGCCGTTATTGGTCGTCGACAACACATTGGACCGGCAGTTCGACGTCGACGCACCTGACAGGATCTGGGTCACCGACATTACCTATATCCGGACGCTGGAAGGCTTTACCTATCTGGCGGTCGTAATCGATCTCTATTCTCGTCGTGTCGTCGGCTGGTCGATACAGAGGCGTCAGACGACGGACGTGGTTCTGCAGGCGTTGCTGATGGCGGTGCGGCGCAGGAAGCCGACGAACAGGGTGCTGATCCACTCGGACCAGGGCTCCCAGTTCACCAGCATGGACTGGGCATCATTCCTCAGGGCTCACAATCTGGAACACTCCATGAGCCGGCGCGGCAATTGTCATGACAACGCTGTCGCCGAGAGCTTCTTCAACCTGCTCAAGCGGGAGCGGATACGGCGCCGGACCTACAAGACCCGCATCGAGGCCCGGCAGGATGTGTTCGACTACATCGAGATGTTCTACAACCCTAAGCGCAAGCATGTGAGGAACGGGATGCTGTCACCCGTCGAGTTCGAACGGCAGCAGGAAATGAGAACCGAGGGTGTCTAGAATACTCGGGGCTATTCAAGTCCGGTCACGTCGCCAAGACGTGTCGATATTTTGGCGTCGGCCGCAGCAGTTTCTACCGTTGGCGTGAGGCCTATCGGAAACATGGTAATGCCAGCCTGGTGAACCGGCCACCAATTCCAAAAATGGCATGCCAATCGAATACCGATCGAGATCGAGGAGAAGGTCCTCCATCTTCGCGGCAAGTACCACCTCGGCCCGATGCGGATCGTCTGGTATCTGGCGCGCTATCACGACATCAGGATCTCGGACGCAACGGTCTCCCGGATGCTCAAGCGCAATGGCGTCAACCGGCTTCCGCGTGGTACCCGCCTGCGCAAGGTGCATACCAAGCGATACAACAAGCGGGTTCCCGGCCACCATATCCAGATGGACGTCAAGTTCCTGACGTTCAAAGGAAGACGTGGCGAGAAGATCCGCCGTTTCCAGTTCACTGCTATCGATGACGCGACCCGGGTACGGGCGCTCAAGATCTACGAGAAACACCCCCAGGCCAGCGCCATCGAATTTGTCGATCACGTCATCGAGAGTTTCCCGTTTCGCATTCGCGAGATCAGAACCGACAATGGCCATGAGTTCCAAGCGAAGTTCCACTGGCATGTCGAGGACCAGGGCATCCGCCACACCTACATCAGACGCGGCACGCCGCAGCTGAACGGCAAAGTTGAGCGATCGCACAGGTCTGACGAACAGGAGTTCTATCAACTTCTCAGCTACAAGGATGATGTCGACCTGGAGGCGAAACTCGATGAATGGGAACGCTTCTACAACTTCGCCAGGCCACACGGCGCATTCAACGGCAAGACGCCTTACGAGGCGCTCCGCGAAAAGCCATAATCGCACAAACAGATGTCCCGAAAGCACCCGCAGCTTACAATATGCGCTGATCAGCGTCGCGCCCGGTAGTGACCTAATCGATTGATAATAATCAGAATTTTGGTGAGCCCGCAGGGATTCGAACCCTGGACCTACTGATTAGAAGACAGTCTGACTTTGTCTGGCGAAACCGAGTTTCCAAATTCAATTCCACTGGACTTCTCGCGCACAGCAAGCATGCATTGGGACGTCGCCGGAACATGTCGGCGGCCGCGAGTAGCAGCCCGGTTCGAACTCCAGGCTTGGGGTGGTGGAAGCGCCGGTACGGGATCGGTGCCATACCGGAAAGACCCCAATGAACAGGACATCAAAGGCCAACTCCGCATCAACCGATTCACGCGTCGAACAATCGGCACTCCGTTCCACCCCTGCAGCCAGGAAACGCGGTTCGACGGATCGGCCCAAGGCGATAAAAAGATCGCCTGCCAAAACCATCAGTTCGGCCGAACGGGACCTCAAACCCGGTACCAGCCGAGGAACAAAAAGTCTCGCGAAAAACGCACCAAACGATCGCGCGACAAAAGCGGTCAAGCTGGCAACAAAAGCAGCAACTGTTATCGAGATGCTCCAGTCGCCAGAAGGCGCGACGCTCGAGGCATTGATGGAAGCCACGGGATGGCAGGCGCACTCGGTCCGCGGCTTTCTGTCGGGAACACTGAAACGGAAGCAGGGCTTAACCATCGTCAGTGAGAAGCGCGACCGCGTGCGCCGCTACCGGATCCCGGCCTGAGGTCGGACATCCCGATGGGATCAGACAAATCGCACAAAGCAGGCGTCGAGATTGGCGACCTCGCCGATCTCGACCTGTCCGCCCTACGCCACCATCGGCATGCCCTGTACCAGTGCGAACCGCCTGTCCGAATGAGCCGGGAACTGCTCATGCAAGCCATCGCGCACAGACTGCAGGAACAGAGATACGGTGGCCTGTCCCGCGCGATGAAACTGAAGCTAGCCGAAGCCGGGAAGCACGGGACCGGCAGCAAGAGCAGCAGCCGATCGAAAGCGTCGGTTCTGCGGACGATCAAGCCGGGCACACGCTTCCTGCGTGAGTGGCAGGGCAGAACCCATGAAGTCACTGCAACGGCCGAGGGCCGCTTTGTCTATCGCGGTACCACCTACAAATCGCTGAGCGCAATTGCCCGCGAGATCACCGGGACACGCTGGTCCGGACCGGCCTTCTTCGGGCTCTCCAAGGAGAGCAGAGTAAATGGCAAGGCGCGGCAAAGGTAGCGATGGCCATTTCGGTGGTGGCACGACGGCCCGGCGCAGACTGCGCTGCGCCGTCTATACTCGCAAGTCCAGTGATGAAGGCCTAGAGCAGAGCTTCAACACACTACACGCCCAACGCGATGCTTGCGAAGCCTATGTGGCAAGCCAGCAGCACGAAGGGTGGGTGCTATTGCCTCAGGCCTATGACGATGGCGCCTATTCGGGCGGCTCCATGGACCGCCCTGCCCTGCAGCAGCTTCTGGCTGACATCCGCTCCGGACTGATCGACATCGTGGTGGTCTACAAGGTCGATCGCCTCACCCGATCGCTCGCCGATTTCGCCAAGCTGACCGAGCTGTTCGATGCACACGGCACGAGCTTCGTGTCGGTCACTCAAGCGTTCAACACCTCGACCTCCATGGGTCGGCTCACCCTCAACGTTCTCCTGTCTTTCGCCCAGTTCGAACGGGAGGTCGCGGGCGAGCGCATTCGCGACAAGATCTCCCTGTCGAAACGGCGAGGCATGTCGATGGGCGGCTTGCCGCCGCTTGGCTATGACGGCATCGACAAGAAGCTGGTCGTCAACGAAGCCGAAGCCGACACGGTCCGGCTGATCTTCCGCCGCTATCTGAAGCTCGGTTCCGTAGCAGCCCTCAAGCATCACCTCGATACATCCGGCATCGTCTCCAAGCGGCGGCGGTTCAGCGATGGCCGGGAGGTCGGCGGTGTTCCGATCGGCCGAGGAGCCCTCTACCAGATCCTGCGCAACCGCCTCTATCGCGGAGAGATAGCCTATCGGGGCGAGGTTCATCAGGGCAACCACAAAGCGATCGTCGATGAAGATCTGTGGTCGCAGGTGCAGGACTCGCTGATCGCTCAAAGCCAGCGCAAACGCCAGATATCGGGACGGTCAGATGACAACGCCGACAACCAACAGGCCAGGGAGCCTGCGCTTCTCTCCGGCATTTCGTTCGATGATCGGGGGAACCGGCTAACACCGACCTATGCGACCAAGCGCGGTCGGCGGTATCGGTACTACGTCTCGGCGCC
>CAJQNW010000151.1 GCA_905479765.1 uncultured Tepidamorphus sp.
TGTATTTGACCTGTCGGTGACAATAGTGAACCGATCGATCTCGCGAGGGGAATACCGACATGGCTGACCAGGCCGCAATCGACGCGCTGCGCAATCATGCGGTTCCGCCGCGCGGACTATGGATCGACGGCGCGTCGAGCGAAGCTGCAAGCGGCGAGACGCTCGACGTGATCTCGCCGATCGACGGCTCCCGCCTGACGACGATCGCCAGCGCCGGCCACGCCGATGTCGACCGGGCCGTCGCCGCGGCGCGCCGGAGCTTCGACAAAGGCGTCTGGTCGGGCACCGCGCCGGCCGAGCGCAAGAAGGTGATGTACGCCATCGCCGATCTGATCGAGCAGCACGCGCTCGAACTCGCCGTCCTCGGCGTTCGCGACAACGGCACCGAGATTTCGATGGCGCTCAGGGCCGAGCCGGGCAGCGCGGCCGGCACCTTCCGCTACTACGCGGAGACCGTCGACAAGGTCTACGGCGAGATCGCCCCGACAGCGCAGAACGTGCTGGGCCTCGTCCACCGCGAACCGGTCGGCGTCGTCGCCGCGATCGTGCCATGGAACTTCCCGCTGATGATCGGCGCCTGGAAGATCGCCCCGGCGCTGGCGGCCGGCAATTCGGTTGTGCTGAAGCCCGCCGAGAGCGCCTCGCTGACGCTGCTGCGCATTGCCGAACTCTGTTCCGAGGCCGGGCTTCCCGACGGCGTGCTCAACGTCGTCACCGGCCACGGGTCGGTGACCGGCGAAGCGCTCGGCCTGCACATGGACGTCGATGTGCTGGCCTTCACCGGGTCGGGCGGGGTGGGGCGCAAGCTCCTGGAATATTCCGCCCGCTCCAACCTGAAGCGCGTCTATCTGGAGCTCGGCGGCAAGTCGCCCAACATCGTCTTCGCTGACGCCGCCGACCTCGACCAGGCAGCCAGGGTCTCGGCCTTCGGCATCTTCCGCAATTCCGGCCAGGTCTGCGTGGCGGGATCGCGACTGCTGGTGCAGCGGGCGATCCACAACGAAGTCGTCGACAAGGTTTCCGCGATCGCATCGTCGATGAAGGTCGGCGATCCGCTCGATCTCTCCACCCAGGCCGGTGCGGTCGTAAGCGCCGAGCAGCTGGAGAAGGACCTGCATTTCGTCGCCGAGGCCGCCCGCGAGGGCGCCGAACTGAAAACCGGCGGCAATCGGATCCTGGAGGAGACCGGCGGCTTCTACATGCAGCCGACCGTCTTCGATCACGTCACGCCGCAGATGCCGCTCGCCCGCGAGGAGGTATTCGGCCCCGTCCTCGGCGTCATGGCGTTCGACGACGAGGAGGAGGCAGTGCAGCTCGCCAATGCCACCGTCTACGGTCTCGCTGCCGCGGTCTGGACCGCGAACCTGTCGACCGCCCACCGCATGGTGCGCGCGATCAAGGCCGGCGTCGTCCACGTCAACACCTACGGCGGGGCGGACAACACCGTGCCGCTCGGCGGCGTCAGGCAGTCCGGCAACGGCCACGACAAGTCGCTGCACGCGCTCGACAAGTACACCGACCTGAAGACCGCCTGGATCCAGCTCTAGAGGCCAGAGTGTCGTGAGATTGAATACAGACGGCCGCACCCACTCCGCTCGTTCCCGCGCAGGCGGGAATCCGGGGGCATACAGCACCGCCTCGCTCGTTGCCCTGGACTCCCGCCTTCGCGGGAGTGAGCGGGTGAGGGCTGCACGTTCGTTGCCAGAACCGCACGGCCCGACCCGCTGGAGGAATTGCACGCCATGACCGACAAGACCATCCTCGTCATCGGCACCTTCGACACGAAGTCCGACGAACTGCGCTACCTGACCGGCCGCATCGCGGCCCAGGGCGGGGCTGTGGTGACGATGGACGTCAGCGTCCTCGGCGATCCGCCGCAGGCAACCGACGTCTCGAAACATCAGGTTGCCGAAGCCGCCGGTTCGAGCATCCAGGCGGCAATCGATTCAGGCGACGAGAACGCCGCCATGCAGATCATGGCCGCGGGCGCCTCGAAACTCACCGCCGAACTTAATGCGACGGGGAAGATAGACGCCATGATCGCCCTGGGCGGCACCATGGGCACGGACCTGGCGCTCGACTGCGCTTTGGCGCTGCCAATGGGCGTGCCGAAGTACATCGTCTCGACGGTCTCGTTTTCGCCGCTGATTCCGCCGGAACGGCTCAGCCCCGACATCCAGATGATCCTCTGGGCCGGCGGCCTCTACGGGCTCAACTCCGTCTGCAAGTCCGCGCTCAGCCAGGCAGCCGGCGCGGTGCTGGGCGCAGCCCGCGCGGTGGAGCCGCCGCGTCGCGATCGTCCGCTGGTCGGCATGACCAGCCTCGGCAAGTCGTGCCTCAGCTATATGGTCGATCTGAAGCCGGAACTGGAAAAACGCGGCTTCGAGGTCGCCGTCTTCCATTCCACCGGCATGGGCGGCCGCGCCTTCGAGGGGCTGGCCGCGCAAGGGTCGTTCGCCTGCGTCATGGACTTCTGCATGCAGGAGTTCACAAACGGCGTGCACGGCTCGGTCGTCAACAGCGGCGCCGATCGTCTGTCGAGCGCCGGGCGCGCCGGAACCCCGCAGATCATCGCGCCGGGTGCGTCCGATCTCGTCGACATGCCGACATGGTCGGAGATTCCGGAGAAGTGGCGGGAGCGTCCCTATCACGCTCACAACCGGCTGATTGCCTCGGTCGCGATCACCCCCGACGAACGGCGCCACACGGCCCGCGAAATCGCCGGGCAGCTCGCCGCCGCGACGGGTCCGGTCCACGTTATCCTGCCCACTCGGGGCATCGAGGAATGGGACAAGCCGGGCGAACCGGCGCACGATCCCGTAGGTCTCGACGCGTTCCTCGACGAGATGCGCAAGGTAATCCAGCCGCCGGTGCGAATGAGCGAGATCGACGCGCACATCAACGACCGCGCCTTCGCCGACAAGGCGCTGGAAATCTTCGACGCCTGGGTCGCCGATGGGACGGTCCGAACGGCGCCGGAGTGATCCCGGGCAGCCTTGGGGCCCTGCCGTCCGATTAAGGCTGGTCAGGACCGCGAACTGGTCCATATTCAGTAAGCCGACGGCCGGACCCGTCGACGTCGGCTGTGTGATCAGACCAAGGAGGGCTCCGATGGACAACACGGAAATCCGCAAGCTGCAGTCGCAGGGCGTTCATCACATCACGCTGGTCGGCGCCGACCGGCAGACCTCGATCGATTTCTGGGAAGGTCTGCTCGGCATGCCCTTCGTCTTCGAGCAGCCGAACCTCGACGTCGGCGACGAGAGCCATCTGTATTTCGATCCGGGTGACGGGCGCCTGATCACGATCTTCACCAAGGAAGACCGTGTTCCCGATCCCGCCCGCACGTCGACCGAACCGGGCGCCGTCCATCACATCGCTTTCGCCGTTTCCAAGGCGACCTTCGACCAGGCGATCGACCGGCTCGACCAGCGCGGCATCAAGAACTCGGGCGTCAAGGACCGCGGCTTCATGGATTCGATCTACTTCAACGATCCGCTGGGCCTGACGATCGAGCTTGCCGCCTACCGCTTCGAGCCGCCGGCGGGCTTCACCCACGCCGACGTCCTGCTGGAAGCCCACAAGATCCGCGTCGACCGTGGCGACTACAACATCGACAAGGTTCATCTGGCCGATGCCATCGAAAACCTGACGACCCGCTCGCGCGACAGCCTGTCGTCCGACAGGGCACCGAAGAACCCGTATTGACCGATTTCAAAACAGTGGGAGGACCACCATGAAGCTCTACATGCATCCTGTGTCGATGACGAGCCGGCCGGTTCGTCTGTTCATCGCGGAGAAGGGCATTGCCGTCGACGAGGAGATCGTCGACCTGTTCACCGGCGCCCACCATCAGGAGCCGTTCGCCTCGTTCAATCCAAACAAGCTTGTGCCGGTACTCGAGGATGGCGATTTCCGCCTGACCGAATCCTCGTCGATCCTGAAGTACCTCGCCGAGAAGAACGGCCTTCCCGAGTATCCGAAGGACCTGCAGCAGCGGGCCAAGGTCAACGAGGTGATGGACTGGTTCAATTCGAACTTCTATCGCGACTACGCCTACGGCTTCATCTACCCGCAGATCTTCCCGCACCACAAACGCCCCACCGACGAGGCGCACGCCGAGACCGTAAAATGGGGCAAGGCCAACGCCGAGACCTGGCTTCAGGTCCTGAACGACTACTGGATTGGCCCCGACAAGAAGTTCCTGACAGGCGACGAGATCACCATCGCCGACTATTTCGGGATAGGCCTGATCACGCTCGGCGAAGTCGTTCACTGCGACTTCTCGAAATACCCGAACGTGAAGCGCTGGATGGACACCGTGAAATCCTCGATCGGCAAGTGGGACGAGGTCAATGAGGTCTTCTTTGGCCTGGTGGAGTCCACCAAGGGGCAGCAGTTCGAGGCGATCCAGTAGAACGGCGCCGGCCGGCCCGGAAAAAGCGTTGCCCGAGGCCCCTGGAGTCCCGCTTTCGCGGGAATGAGCGGAAAATCTGGGATCGAATGAGCCGCAGCCGCCACTCTGGGTCCCGGATCAAGTCCGGGACACGAGGGTGATCGAGTGGCAAGGCTGCGCCCCGAACGAAAGCACCGGGGTACGGGCTCCGGGCCTGATCCGGAGCCCGCGGCCGTATGTCAGTGCCTGCCCCTACCGCTCATTCCCGCGAAGGCGGGAATCCAGGGCGGAAGGGTCTGAGCTGTGCTAGTCTCGCAAGCAATATCTACGCAGAA
>CAJQNW010000152.1 GCA_905479765.1 uncultured Tepidamorphus sp.
AGTGCCGCGACGATTTTCTCCGGCGTTGCCGGCAGCGATGTGATGCGGACGCCGATGGCGTCGTAGATGGCGTTCATGATCGCCGGCGCGGTCGGCACCAGCGCCGGCTCGCCGATCCCCTTGGCGCCGAGCGGGCTCTTCGGGTCGCGGTCCTCGATGATCGTCGTGGTGATCTCCGGGATATCCAGCGACGTTGGCAGGATGTACTTGGCAAAGCCGTGCGTCTTGGTGTGGCCCTTGTCGAGCTGGTAGTCCTCCATCAGCGCCTGGCCGAGACCCTGGACGACGCCGCCCTCGATCTGGCCCTCGACGCCGCGCGGGTTAATCGCCCGGCCGACATCGTGCGCCGCCCAGATGCCGAGCACCTGGACTTCGCCGGTCACCGTGTCGACCTCGACCTCCGCCACCTGGCAGCCGAATACGTAGGCCTGCCACGGACTGCCCGAGCCGTCGACCGGATCGAGGCCGGTGCCGTGCGCGGTGAACGAGCCTGACCCGACCGGCACGACACCGCGCTTCTTGCAGATGTCGACGGCCTCTTCCATCGTGATCTTGAGATTGGTGCCCTCGGCCCAGATCTCGCCGTCGAAGGATTTGATGGTCTCGCCGTCGACGCCCCAGTGATCGGCGAGTTCCGCGATCAGCTTGGCGCGGGCATCCCGGCAGGCAAGCGCCACCGAGTTGCCGATCATGTAGGTCTGCCGGGTCGCGCCGGCGTGGGCGGCCTCCGGCGAGCGGGCGGTGTCGTTGTCGCCGATGGTTACGTCCTCGGGGCGGATGCCCAGCTCCTCCGCCGCGACCTGGGCGAGCACGGTCAGGATGCCTTCGCCGATCTCGGTAACGCCCGTGACGATCTTGGCGGTGCCGCCGTCATCCAGTTCGGCCCAGGCGCCGGCCCGGTCGATCGTCGCGGTACGGGCGATGCCGTACCAGCTCGCCGCCATGCCGCGGCCGCGCATCTTGCGGTTCATCACGCCACCTCCTGCCGGCCGGGCTTGCCGGAGGTGCGGAACCGTGCGCCCAGCGTGCAGGGCGGGCGCGTGCCGTCGCCGCCGAGGTCGCTCCGCTCCGGCCCGCGCATCCTCGGCGCGCCGGCTTCCCAGCCCGAACTCTGTTCGGCAGCGTCCAGCACCTGCCCGATCGAGACCGAGCCGAGCGTCTGCTGGGTGTGGGTCACCGCCCCGTCGCCCATCATGTTGATGCGACGGATCTCGAAGGGATCGAGGCCGAGCTTTTCGGCGCAGATGTCCAGGTGGGACTCGGTGGCGAACTGCGCCTGCATCGCGCCGAAGGTGCGGAACGCGCCCGACGGCGTGTTGTTGGTGTAGATGCCGTAGGTGTCGATCTGGACGTTGGGAATGTCGTAGGGCCCGCACGACAGGATCGCCGCTTTGCGCATCACGCCTTCCGTCGACAGGCCGTAGGCGCCGCCGTCCGAGATCATCCTGAAGGCCACGGCCGTGATCCGGCCATTGTTCTTCAGGCCCATCTTGTAGGTGATGCGGGCAGGGTGGCGCTTGGCCGTCGAGATGATCGATTCCTCGCGGGTGAACACCAGGCGCACCGGCTGCCCGGTCTTCATCGTCGCCAGCGCCAGCATGCCCTGGTAGATCATGTCTTCCTTGCCGCCGAAACCGCCGCCCACCGGGCTCATGATGAAGCGGACCTTGTTGATCGGCCGATCGATGATCTTCGCCAGCATGTGGCGGTGGTGGGTGATGTTCTGGCTCGGCGAGACGACCGTCACGACGTCGTCGTGGTCGACATAGGCAAGTCCCGCTTCGGGTTCGAGATAGGCATGCTCGACTTGCTGGGTCTCGTAGGTCTGCTCGACGATCAGGTCGGCATCTGCAAAGCCTGCTTCGACATCGCCTTTTCTGACCGGGATGTGCTTGACGACGTTGTCCGGCGCGTAGTCGTGCACCACCGTCGCGCCCGGCTGCATCGCCTCTTCTGGATCGAAGACGGCGGGCAGGTCTTCGTACGCGACCTTGATCAGCGACAACGCCTTGATCGCGGTCGGCGGGTCATCGGCCGCGACGGCTGCCATCGCTTCGCCGACATAACGGATCTTGTCGCGCGCCATGATCGGCTGATCGTGGACGAACACGCCGAAACCGTCTTCACCGGGCACGTCGGCCGCGGTGATGACGCAGGCGACGCCGGGCAGGGCCGCGGCTTCGCTGGTGTCGATCGACGTGATGGCCGCGTGCGCATGCGGGCTGCGCAGCACCTGCATATGCAGCATGCCCGGCATCACCATGTCGCCGGCGTAGCGCAGGCGGCCCGATACCTTGCTGGGCGCGTCCAGCCGGCGCACGTTGTTGCCGATATACGATGAACCCGCCCCGTCGGCGTCGAGCGCCGTGGCGGCGATCTTTCCGGAGATCACGTCGCGGGCGATCTCGACGGCCTCGAAGATCTTCGAATAGCCGGTGCAGCGGCAGATGTTTCCGCCGAGCCTTTCCTTGATTTCCTCGATGTCGGCTGCCGGGTTCTCCCGAAGCGCCGACGTCGCCGCCATCACCATGCCGGGAATGCAGTAGCCGCACTGGCTGGCGCCGGTCTTGTGAAAGGCCTTCTGCACCGGCGTCAGATCACCGGCGCCGGACATACCTTCGCCCGCGAGCCCTTCGATGGTCTCGATGGTCGTTCCCTGAGCCTTGGCGACGGGCATCAGGCAGGACTTCACCAGCTTGCCGTCGACGAACACCGAGCAGGTGCCGCATTCGCCCGCGCCGCAGCCTTCCTTGGTGCCGGTCAGGTTCAGGTCGTCGCGCAGGAAATCGAGCAGGCGCTGATGCGACTGCGCGCGGCGGCGCACGTTGCGATTGTTGACCTGGAGTTCGAGGTCGATGTCAGACATGGGATTTCTCCCTTTCTCGGGGGACCGGTACGGGGGCTCCGGTATCGGCGAGCGCATCGTCGATGGCCGCCTCGACGAAGCCGCGCACCACGGTTCGCCGGTAATCCTGGCGCGTCCGCGACGCGACCCGCGTCACGGGGATGGAACTTGCTTCGGCAATGAGCTCGCGCGTGATGCGCTGGCCCTTCAGCATGTCCTCGATGTCGGTCAGCCTGACCGGAACCGGGCCGATGCCGCCGAGCGCCAGGCGCACGTCCTCGAAGACCTCACCGGCCGGATCGGTCTTGATGCAGGCGACCGCGCAGACCGAGGAGATCACCAGCGACCGGCGCTGGCCGACCTTCTGGAACGAGCCGCCGTAGCCTTCCAGCGAGTCGCACGTCAGCGCCGTGACGATCTCGCCGGGCCTCAGGTCCGTCTTGCCGGGCCCTTTCAGGAAATCGGCGACCGCGAGCGACCGCCGCACGACTGTGTCGCCGTCAAGACCGGCGATCTCGATGTCGCCGTTCAGCGCCAGCACCGGCGGCGTTCCGTCGGCGGCCGGCGAGGCGTTGACGACATTGCCGGCCAGCGTCGCCTGCTCGCGGATCTGGTCGTCGGCGAACCAGATCGAACAGAACGGCATGCAGGGCAGGTGGGCGCGCAGCGTGTCGTCGGTCAGGAACTGCTGGTAGACGACATTGGCGCCCAGCCGCACCCGGCCGTCGGCAATCGCATAGCCCGACAGCTCGCCGATCCGGCTGAGATCGATCATCGCCGGCAGATGGACATGCCCGGCGCGGCCTTCGCGGGCCCACGGCAGGATGTCGGTTGCGCCCGCCACAAGCCGGCTGCCCTCAGGCGCTGCCCGCCAAAGGGCGAGCGCCTCGGGAAGCGTGGTCGGCATGTGGTACTGATCGCAGGTCAACATTTGTCGTCTCCGGAGGACGTGGACGCGCCTATCAGCTTTTCGGCGCGTAGAACGTCCCTTCAATTTCAACGATGTCGTCCTGGTTCAGGCGGTCGACTTCGATGATGGTGCGCGGCGGATAGGGTCCATCGCCCCAGAGTTCCTTCTGGATCTTGTTGACGATCGGCCGATAGCGATACATGTCGACGACGTAGACGACGAGCCGAACGGCATCCCGCAACGTTGCGCCTTCGGATTCCGCAATCAGCTTCATGTTCATGAAGGCCTTGCGGACGCGCGCCTCGTCACCTTCGACCAGGGAGTTGGTCTCTGCGTCGATGCCGCGCATGCCGGCAACGAAGACGAAATCCCCCGCCCGCGTGCCAAGAGCCCAGGTTGCAGTCGGCTTGATACCGCCTTCCGGTGCCAGCGTCTTCACGCCGTTGGGCGAAAGGTCCTGGGCATGTGCCGGTGAATAGCCGGCAACTGCAACAGCGAGAAAACCGGCCGTGACCATTGAGGAAAGTCGCATCGTCAACTCCTTCAGATCTGCAAGGAAATGGATTGGATCGCCTTGGCGTCCGCCTATTCGGCCGCCTCGGCGCGGCTCGCCGCCGCGTGCTTGTTCTTCACCACCACCTTGATCGCATCCTCGACACGGTCCTTGGCGTAGCGGATCGCTTCCTCCAGGTCCTCCATGTCGAAGGTATGGGTGTGGATCAGCGTGGCGTCGAACCGCTTCTGGCGCATGAACGCCTCGGCCCGGTGCGTTGCGGCCTTGCCTTCTCCGCGGATGCCGTAGATGTAGATGTTGTTCCGTACCAGGTGGGCGACATCGACTGCCGGCGCTTCGTGCGGGAATGCCGCGAGACAGATCTTGCCTCCACGATTGACCATCTGCGCGGCCTCGTTGATGGCGTTGGGTGCCGCCGAGCATTCGATGACGTAATCGACGCCCTTGCCGTCCGTCAGCTTGCGGACGGCTTCGACCGGATCCTCCTTGCGGACATTGATGACGTGATCGGCGCCGAGCTGCTTGCCGATTTCCAGGCGGTTGTCGCGGGTGCCCGTCAGGATCACCGGCTGCGCGCCCAGTGCCTTGGCCACCGCCGCGCCCAGCAGGCCGATTGGGCCCGGGCCCGTCACCACGACGCTTTCGCCGGCCACCAGGCCGCCGAGCTCGGTCAGGCCGTACATCGCCGTGCCGGCGGTCACCACCAGGGTTGCTTCCTCGTCGGACATTGCGTCGTCGACG
>CAJQNW010000153.1 GCA_905479765.1 uncultured Tepidamorphus sp.
TCTGGACGGAACCAAGACGGGGGTTGCAGATATGCCTGCCGATATGCGGCGCGAGCTTGCCGAACTCGGCCTTCTTTAGGGATTGCTTGCGATTTTGGCGTATCGAGCCATCTTAGTTGAGAGATCTGGAACCTAAGGAGGCATCGACCGGCAATGGTGGGGGACCGAAAAACCCCGGTGGAACGTGGCAGGAGCGGCACGATCGAGCAGAAGAGTTCGAGTGCCGAGATCGACGCCTTCGTTGCCAAGGCCCGCACCATGTCGTCCGCCAAGGCCGTCGGCGCACGTGGACGGCTGATCTTTGCCCTCGATGCGACAATGAGCCGCCAGCCGACCTGGGACACGGCCTGCAAGCTGCAGGCGGACATGTTCAACGAGACGGCCCAGATCGGCGGTCTCGACGTGCAGCTCATGTATTTCCGAGGCTTCGACGAATGCCGCGCCAGCCGGTGGGTGAGCGATCCGAAGGCGCTGGCTAACCTGATGTCACGGATCGATTGCCGAGGCGGCCACACCCAGATTCGCCGGGTCCTCACTCACACACGCGACGAGACCCGCAAGAAGACCGTCCAGGCGCTCGTCTACATCGGTGACTGCATGGAAGAGTCCATCGACGACCTGTGCGCCGTCGCCGGCGAGATCGGCCTGACGGGAACCCGGGTCTTCATGTTCCACGAGGGCAGGGATGCGGTCGCCGAGAAGGCTTTCCGCGAGATCGCACGGCTGACGAACGGCGCCTACTGCCGGTTCGATGCCGGATCCGCGCAACACCTTCGCGATCTTCTTGCCGCCGTGGCCGTCTATGCCGCCGGCGGGCGCGCCGCGCTCGCGGACTACGGCAAGAAGCGCCGGGGCCACGCGCAGCTCCTGCTCGAACAGTTGCGGTAGGGCGGACCGGGCATGGGCGCCTTCATTCTCGGATTGATCGGATTGATCCTGCTAGTGATCCTGGCGCGCCTCTTTACGCAGGCCAATCCGGCGGCGCTTGCAGTCAACCTGCGCAAGGGACTTGGTGTCGCGCTGCTGCTCGGCGCCGTCGTGCTGGCCTTGTTCGGCCGCATCGCACTTGCCGGTCCACTCGCCCTTGTCGGGTTCTCGATTCTCGGCTTCGGCGGCCGAAATCCCTTTGCCGGGATGGGGTCCCGGGCCAATCGTTCGCCCGGGCAAACCTCTACCGTGCGGTCTCCGTGGCTGGAGATGACGCTCGATCACGACAGCGGAAACATGGAAGGCACGATCCTGCGCGGACAGCATGCCGGTGCGGCGCTCGATGCGCTCGACGTCGATGTGCTGCTGGATCTGCTTTCCGAGCTCGACGACTCCGAGAGCCGGCAGCTACTCGAAGCGTATCTGGACCGCCGGGCGCCCGGCTGGGGTGAAGACGGAGAGGCTGACCCGGGTGCGGGGGAGCGCGGTCCGGTCAGTTCCGGGCCAATGACGCAGGAGGAGGCCTATCAGGTGCTGGGCGTTACGGCGGGGGCCGACGAAGCGGAAATCCGGCGCGCCCATCGCGATCTGATGATGAAACTCCATCCCGACCGGGGTGGCTCGACCTACCTTGCCGCCAAGATCAACGAGGCCAAGGAACTTTTGCTTAGCAAACATTAGTCGGCGCTCCTGACCATACTCAACTCTGACAAGTGAACTCAATTTCGTGCCGGAAAGCAGCCGAACGAGCGCTGCTTGAGTTGCGCGCAGGCACCTTCGGCCCCGGTCCGGTCAAATCCGGCGAACCGCGCCCGCCACAAGGTTTCGCCGTTCTTGTCGATCGTCTCGGTGAATGGCGTCGCCGCTGCCAGCAGCGTTGGCACGCTCGTTCGTGCGCGCTGCAACGTATCGAGCGCAAGCTGCTGATCGTTGAAGGCACCGATCTGGATCGCCCACTCGCCACGTGCCGCGCCAACGGCAGGGGACGGGGTCGCAGCGACCGGCAACGGGGTCGCTTGCTCAGGAGCCGCTTCGACGGCGCTCGTGTCGCCCTGTTCGATCGGCGGCAGGCTTCCCGTCGTCTGGGCGGCAAGCGCCGTCAACGCCTTGGCGTCGAGGGGCGTCGGCTTGCCGGCCATGCCGGCGTTGACCAGCGTGCCTGGCACCGACGTGGAGGGCACGACCAGCGACGGCACCGGGATCGTCTGCGCCGCGGTTGTGCTGACGGGCAGGGAGGCGTCGTCGGGCCGCGTCGGCGGCAGCGGCGCTTTGGCGAACATCATCGATCCGCCCGGCGACGCCAGTCTGATGTTTTTCTCCAGCAGATCGCGCATATGCGCATCGCGGCTCGATCCCGTTCGACCGCCCATGACGACACCGACGATGCGGCGTCCGTCGCGGCTCATCGAGGCAACCAGGTTGAAGCCCGACGCGCGGATGTATCCGGTCTTCAGGCCGTCGACCCCGGCGACACGGCCGAGCAGCT
Source organism: uncultured Tepidamorphus sp. (assembly GCA_905479765.1). Taxonomy (GTDB): domain Bacteria; phylum Pseudomonadota; class Alphaproteobacteria; order Rhizobiales; family Tepidamorphaceae; genus Microbaculum. The sequence goes on from CAJQNW010000153.1 coordinate 2,414, forward strand.
TGTTGTGGTTGCCGTAGGTCGCGCCTTTCCATGTGAAGGAGCGGGTCTGGAAGTAGGCGTAGTAATGGGGAAAGCGCCGCATGGTCTGGATAGCCAGCGTCGCCTGGTCGTGGGCCGTCGTAGTCTGGCCGGAATCGGGCAAGCCGTGCGGATTGAGATATTTGGTGTTTTGCATGCCGATCGCCTTCGCGGTCCGGGTCATGCGTTCGGCGAAGCCCGAGACCGAGCCGCCGAGGTTTTCGGCGACGACGACGGCGACGTCGTTGGCGGACTTGGTCACCAATGCGAGGATTGCCTGTTCGACGGTTATCGTCTGGCCCGGCTTCAGACCGAGCTTCGAGGGCGCCTGCAACGATGCGTTCTTGGAGACCTTGAGGGGCGTATCCTTCCGGATGCGACCGGCATCGAGATCTTCGAACACCAGATAGAGCGTCATGATTTTCGTCAGCGAGGCGGGATAGCGACGAGAATCCGCATAGCGCGAAAACAGGACGTTTCCGTTGGTAACGTCGATGACGAACGCTGCATAGCGTTCCTCCGCGGCAACCGGCTGTACCAGCAGCGATCCCGCGACGAACGCCGCAAGACCGGCTTTCCAGCCGTTAAGTCCAATCGAGGCCCGGATACGCCGGAGTACGCCGATCATTCATCGATCCCCATTCCGCCACGCCAAGCTGCGCGCGTTACAATAGTTTTGTCGGCGAAACCCAGGTTTCGCCGGTGCGACAAGGGCGACCACTCGTGGCCGATGATGTTCGAGAAGCCCCCCACTTACCCGTAACATCTACTAAATTCGGCATAAATGCAGCAATTCTGCGACCCTCATTGTCGCGCCCTGTCTGTCGGATGCCTAAGCTACGAACGATCAAGTTAGGAAAGCGTAAAGCTTGAAAAGGCAGTGGTGCCTTGAGGAATGCCATTATTGTGCAGTGCAAAAAATTATTGACATTTATGCTGCAATGCATATATCTGGTCTGCAACGCACAAAGGCCGGCACAAGCTGGCTCTGAGGCCACACCAATTGTCTAAAGGAGATCCGCCCATGATGAACGGTTTTGAAGACGTACAGAAGCTCGGCAAAGACAACATGGACCAGGCGATGAAGAGCATTGGCTCTTTCTCCAAGGGCATGCAGTCGCTCGCCGTCGAGATGGCCGACTACTCCAAGAAGTCTTTCGAGGAGAGCGCCTCCACGGTCGAGAAGCTGATGTCTGCCAAGTCTGTCGACAAGGCGATGGAAATCCAGACCGACTACATGAAGTCGGCCTATGAGGGTTTCGTCGCCCAGGCCACCAAGGTCGGCGAGCTCTATGCCGATCTGGCCAAGGACGCTTACAAGCCCCTCGAGGGCATGGTCGCCAAGGCGTCCAAGTAAGGCGTTTCCGCCTTAAAAACTCAGTATTGCGTAAGCGCGTAAGGCCCGGCCATTTGGTCGGGCCTTTTGCTTTTTGGCCTGGCTCTGGAAACCGCGCCACTTCCTCCCTAACTTAACGGGCGTCTAGCCTGCGGCGCCCGCTCCTCCTAAAATGGGATTCGCATGCATAGGCCGCGATTTCCCGGGTCCGAATTCCCAGGTCAGGGGGACGCTGACAAATGCGGGAGAGCGCAGAAATATGAATGGTCCCGCCCTATCTCAAGGCAACTGGCGCTTACCGGTCAAAATGGCCAAGCGCGGCGGCGAGACGGA
>CAJQNW010000154.1 GCA_905479765.1 uncultured Tepidamorphus sp.
AACTCTAGGCATTTTCGCAGCGAGCGCCATCGGCTTTACTACGAATTACCCATAGTTAGTCGGGCTTGTGTTGTGCGGTGGCTGCGCTTTATATCGGTCCATCGCCGCTCCGCAATGACGGGGCGGTGCTGCCGGGACCGAGACCAACAACACGGGTAGCCGGATCCGGCAGGCAAACTGCAACTTTCACTGTATTCGGGAGGAATACTCAATGGATAGACGTTCGTTTTTGAAGAAAGCCGGTGTCGGCGGTGCCGTCGCTGCAACCGCCGCCTCCACACTTGCCACGCCAGCGATCTCGCAGGGCAAGGTGGAGTTGAAGATGGTGACCACCTGGCCGAAGAATTTCCCCGGCCTTGGCACCGGCGCCCAGCGCGTCGCCGACCGCATCACGGCGATGACCGAAGGCCGCATTACTGTGAAGCTGTTCGCAGCCGGTGAACTGGTGCCGCCGTTCGAGTCCTTCGACGCGGTGTCGCAGGGCACAGCCGACATGTACCACGGCGCCGAGTATTACTGGCAGGGCAAGCACAAGGCGTTCAACTTCTTCGCTTCAGTGCCGATGGGCCTGACGGCGCCGGAAATCGACGCCTGGGTCAACCACATGGGCGGCCAAGCGCTGTGGGAAGAGCTGTCCGCGCAGTTCAACGTCCAGCCCTTCCAGGCCGGCAATACGGGCGTCCAGATGGGCGGCTGGTTCGCCAAGGAAATCAATTCAATCGAAGACCTGAAGGGCCTGAAATTCCGCATGCCGGGTCTCGGCGGCGAGGTGCTTCGCAGGCTCGGCGTCAACGTCGTGGCGCTGCCGGGCGGCGAAATCTTCCCGGCCCTGCAGTCCGGCGCCATCGACGGCACCGAGTGGGTCGGTCCCTGGAACGATCTGGCCTTCGGCTTCTACAAGGTCGTCAAATACTATTACTGGCCGGGCTTCCATGAGCCGGGTTCGGCGCTGGGTGTCGGCATCAACAAGGGCGTGTTCGACAAGTTCAGCGATTCCGACAAGGAAATCATCAAAAACGCCTGCCTTGCCGAGAACAACTACATGTACTCGGAATTCGTCGCCAACAACGGTAACGCACTCGATACGCTGGTGAATGAGCACGGCGTCATCCTAAAGGAGTTCCCGCAGCCGGTGTTCGATGCGATCGGCGGTGTGTCGGAGGAAGTCGTTGCCGAAGTCGCAGAGGGCGATGATCTCGGCAAGCGCGTTTACGAGAGCTACATCAAGGCGCGCAAGAATGCCGGTGGCTGGACCAAGATCTCCATGCAGGCATACACGATCGCCCGCGACAGGGTCCTCGGCGTCTAACCGGGAAACCCGATATGTGATTTCTGGCGGCGCGGCGGGCCCGTTGCCTCGCTGCGCCGCCTTTATTTCCGCTCCAGATCCGGATCATATAAGTCGTTCAAGCGACCAGGGCCGGAAACACGGAGCGAGGGGGGAAAATGCGCGCTGTCGCAGGGTTCATAGACGCACTTAACGAGCGCATCGGGCGTGCCGTCTCATGGCTCGCATTGCTGATCGTGCTTCTCCAGTTCCTGATCGTGGTCGGACGCTACGTGTTCGGTGTCGGGTCGATCTGGTTCCAGGAACTGATCATCTACATGTTCGGCTTCATGTTCATGCTGGGCGCAGCCTATACCTTGCGCCATGATGGACATGTCCGTGTCGACATCTTTTATCGCGAGGCCAAACCGCGCACCAAGGCGCTGGTCAATCTCGCCGGCTCGATCCTTTTCCTGATTCCGATCTGCGCCCTGATCTTCTGGGTCGCGTGGCCTTATGTTCTGCAGTCCTGGTCGGTCTGGGAAGGGTCGCAGGAATCCAGCGGCATCCCGGCGCGCTACCTCCAGAAGACGGCCATCCTGGCTTTCGCGGTGCTGATGGCGCTGCAAGGCCTGTCCATCGCGATTCGATCCCTTCTCGCGCTGCAAGGCGACGAAAAAGAGATCAACGCCTTGACGGCAGGGGAGTGAGGCGATGGGTGGTTTCGCACATACCCTCGATATCCTAATGTTCGTCGCCGTCTGTGTCGTGCTGATGGCGGGCTATCCGGTCGCCTTCACGCTGAGCGGCGTTGCCCTGGTCTTCGGGGTGATCGGCTATATGGCCGGTGTTTTCGATCTTTCGTTCTTCCTCGCTTTCCCCCAGCGCATCTTCGGGACCATGACCAACGAGGTGCTGGTAGCGGTGCCGTTGTTCGTGTTCATGGGCGTGATGCTGGAGCGCTCCCGGGTGGCCGAAGAGCTGCTGGAGACAATGGGCCGTCTGTTCGGCAAGATGCGCGGCGGCCTGGGGATATCGGTGACGATCGTCGGCATGCTGCTTGCGGCTTCGACCGGTATCGTCGGCGCCACCGTGGTGACAATGGGGCTTTTGTCTCTGCCGACCATGCTGCGTTACGGCTATTCGCCCAAGTTGGCCACCGGCGCGATCGCGGCATCGGGTACGCTCGGGCAGATCATTCCGCCTTCGATCGTGCTCGTCATTCTGGGCGACCAGCTCTCCAATGCCTACCAGAAGGCCCAGCTCGACATGGGCATCTTCTCGCCGGACACCGTGTCGGTGGGCGATCTGTTCGCCGGCGCGCTGATCCCGGGCCTGGTGCTGGTCGGCATGTACATGATCTACCAGATCGCGATGGCGATCTTCCGGCCGAAGTCCTCTCCGGCAATGCCGGCGGCGGAAGCCGGAGAAGTTAGCCTGGGCAAGATCCTGCACGCGCTGCTGCCGCCGATTCTCCTGATCGTCGCTGTCCTCGGATCGATCCTGGCGGGCATCGCGACGCCGACCGAAGCCGCCGCTGTCGGGGCGCTCGGCGCCATCCTGCTGGCTGGGTACCGTCTCGACGAAACGCGGCCGTGGCCTGTCTACGTGGCCGGCCTGTCGCTGATCGGCGTGCTGATACTGACCGGTTACATGGATCTGAGGGTTGCGCGCAACGAAATTTCGACCACCGACATGGCGGGGATCGTGCTCGCTGCGGTTTTCTGCCTCGGGTTGACCTACGGCCTGGTGATTTCGCTGTCGCGGGTCTTGCGCGGCAACGTGCTGGTGCCGGTGATGCAGACCACCACGCAGATTACCTCGATGGTGTTCGTCATCCTGATCGGGGCTGCGCTGTTCAGCCTGGTGTTCCGCGGGCTTGGCGGCGAGGAGATGGTGCATGCGGTATTGACGGGCATGCCGGGCGGGGCGCTCGGCGCGATGATCGCGGTCATGCTCCTGATGTTCTTCCTCGGCTTCTTCCTCGATTTCCTGGAGATCGTCTTCGTGGTCGTGCCGCTTGTGGCGCCGATCCTGCTGACGCTGGAAATGCCCGATGGCGGGACCATGAGCCCGGTCTGGCTC
>CAJQNW010000155.1 GCA_905479765.1 uncultured Tepidamorphus sp.
CATCCAGCCGCGTTCCTTGTAGTATTTTTCAGCGCCTGGATGCAGAGGAGCGGACAGCGAGTCCTTGATCATTTCCTCTTCCTTCAGGTTGGCGAAGGCGGGGTGCAGGCCCTTGAAGTCGTCGAAATTCTCGAAGACCGCCTTGACCACCACGTAGACGACATCATCGGGCACATCGGCCGATGTGACGAAAGTGGCGCCAACACCGAAGGCATTCACGTCGGCGTCCTGTCCGGGATACATGCCTGCCGGAATCGTGGCCTTGCGGTAGAACGGGTTGTCGGCGACCAGCTTGTCGATTTCCGGTCCGGTCGTGTTGACCAGGTTGGAGTCGCAGGTCGACAGCGTCTCCTGGGTCAGCGCCGACGGATGGCCGACCAGCCACATGTAGGCGTCGATTTTGTCGTCGCACAGCGCCTGCCCGGTTTCCGCGGACTTCAGCTCAGTCGCCAGCTTGAGGTCGTCCTGGGTCCAGCCGAGTGCTGCTTCCATGATGTCCCAGGTCGCGCGGCTACCCGAACCGGGATTGCCGATGTTGACGCGCTTGCCCTTCAGGTCAGTGACGTTGTTAATATTCGCGTCCTTGCGGGCGATGATCGTCACCGGCTCGGGATGCACGGAGAACACCGAGCGGAGGTCCTTGAAGGGCTTGCCGTCCCACTGCTCCTTGCCTTCGTAGGCGTTGTACTGGACGTCGGACTGGGCAACGCCGAATTCGAGTTCGCCGCCCTGGATGGTGTTGACGTTGTAGACGGAACCGCCGGTCGATTCCGCCGAGCAGCGGATGCCGTGTTCCTTCCGGTCCTTGTTCACCAGCCGGCAGATCGCGCCGCCGGTCGGATAATAGACGCCGGTGATACCGCCGGTGCCGATCGAGACGAATTTCTGCTGGGCCGAAGCACCGCCCGCGCCAACCGCGAGCGCAACCGCGAATGCGCCAAAAGCCAGATATCTCATGGAAACTCCTTCCGTCGATGGTTCTTTTTGCGCCCCGGCGTTTCGCCGGTGGTTTGCATGTTTCGGGACCGCGCACGGCATCGTTTAATGATGAAGCCACCCTTCGGAGAGCGCGCCTCCCTTGCCTCGTATGTCATCTCTAAAAGCCACCTAAGACAACCCTCAAGTGCACACGACGTTATATGCAGCGCAATATTCGGCTTCGCGAACGGATCAATCCACGAGGCGGGCCGGGTCGAAGCTGTCGATATCGTGGAGAAGGCGAAGAAAGCGATCGACGATGAATTCGGCGGCCGCACGACCTTTCCCGGCATCGGCGGCCGCGGCATTTCCGCATGCGCCGGAAGTATTGAGGTCCGCGGTCATCCAGGAAAACGCCATGCGGCCGTTGCCGCGCAAAACGTCGAACTCGCTTTCCATGGCGACGGAAGCCGGCACGAAATCGGACGCTGCCGCCTCACGCACCAGTTGCGGGTGCAAATGCAGCATCAGCGACGTTTCGATATCGCCGCCGTGGATGCCGTGGGCGATTTCATCATCGTCGAAAAGTCCGGCGGGATAGCCCATCCGCGCCCAACTCGTGGGAACAACCAGCATGCGATAACGGATACGCAAGGCGCGTCCCGCCAGCCCCATCACCTCGCTGTTGCCCCCGTGCGAACTCATGATCACCAGCTTGCGGATGCCGGCGCGGGCAACCGAATCGCCAAGCGCTTCCAGCATGTCGAGCAGCGTCCGCGCCTCGACGCTGAGGGTGCCCGGAAAGCCGAAGTGCTCGTCGCTTTTTCCCACCGCCAGCGTCGGCAGAACCAGCGCCGGCAGCTCGGCCGGCATACGGTCCACTGCCGCGCCGATCAGCCCGTCGGCGATGAACGTGTCGACCCCGGTCGGCAGGTGCGGGCCGTGCTGCTCGGTCGCCGCGATCGGCAGCACAGCAATCCAGCCGGACGTGTCCGCTTCGAAGTCGCCGGTGGTGAGATTTTGCCAGAAACGGCTGGGGGGAAAATTCATGTGCAGCATCGCCACTCCGTCGTCATCCCGGCCGAAGCGAAGCGGAGAGCCGGGATCGGAGAGCCACCGCGCGTTCTGTGGCTCACCGATCCCCGATACACGCTGACACGCATTCCGGGATAACGACGGACGGGACGTTCACTGGGCACTACAACGCCTCCAGAAAGCGCTTCGCCGCCGCGCCGTGCTCGACCCTCAGCCGCGCGACGTCGATCCCGACAGGCATGCCGTCCTCGATAGTCCACTCGCCCGAGATCATCACCCGGTCGGCCTGATGCGCCCCGCACAACACGAGGGCCGCCAGCGGATCGCCGGAGCCGGAGAACCTGAGCTCGTCGAGCGTGTACAGGGCCAGGTCGGCCTGCTTGCCGACCGCGATCGCGCCGATATCGTCACGCCCCAGGCACCGCGCTGACCCTTCTGTCGCCCAGCGCAGCACGTCGAAATGCGTGACCGCGCCGGAGCCGTAGGTCAGCCGGTTGATCATCAGCGCGTGCCGCACGCCTTCCATCAGGTTGGAGTTGTCGTTGGACGCCGAGCCGTCGACGCCCAGACCCACCGGCACGCCGGCGGCTTCCAGTTCCTTGGTGCGGCACTGGCCCGATGCCAGCACCATGTTCGAGGTCGGGCAATGGCTCACCCCGACGCGGTGCTTGCCGAGCCGGTCGACTTCGGCGTCGTTGAAATGGATGCCGTGCGCCAGCCACACCTTGTCGTTCAGCCAGCCCAGTTCCTCGAGATACTCGACCGGCCGGCAGCCGAAGTGTTCGAGACAGTAGGCGTCCTCGTCGTGGGTTTCGCCGAGATGGGTGTGGAGACGACAATCGAATCGCTCGGCAAGCGCGACCGACTCCGTCATCAGCCGCTTGGTGACCGTGAACGGCGCGCACGGCGCGAGCGCCACACGGATCAGCCCGCCCTCACTGGCATTGTGATAGCGCGACAGCACGCGCTCGCAGTCGGCCAGGATCGTGTCCTCGTCCTGGACGACGCTGTCGGGCGGCAGGCCGCCGTCCTTCACGGACAGGTTCATCGAACCGCGCGTCACCGTCATCCGCATGCCGAGCGCGGTCGCCTCCTCGACCTGGATGTCCATGGCGCTTTCGAGGCCGTCGGGGAACAGGTAGTGGTGGTCGGAGGCCGCCGTGCAGCCCGACATCATCAGTTCCGTCAGCGCCAGCCGCGTCGCCAGACGGAAGCCCTCGGGCGTCAGCCGGCTCCAGATCGGATACAGCGCCTGCAGCCAGGGAAACAGCTCCTTGTTGATGGCGTCCGGATGCGCCCGGGTCAGCGTCTGGTAGAAATGGTGATGGGTGTTGACGAGGCCCGGCAGCACCGCGTGGCGGCTTGCGTCGAAGACCGTGTCGACGGGAGCCGCCGGCTCTTTTCCCACGCCAACCAGTTCGACGATCCGGCCATTCTCGACGACGATGCCGCGTTCCGCGCCTTCTGCGAGGATCGCCAGCGGATCCTTGATCCAATTGCGCATCGTCACTCCTTCGCCGCCACGACTTCGACCTCGACCTTGAATTCCTCTCGCGCAAACCCCGAGACCACCATCAGCGTCGAAGCCGGCGGCGGATCGGCGGTGAATTCATCCCGCGCCGCCATGTAGTCCTTCAGGTAGGCCCGGTCGGATACGAATCCGTTGATGCGGATGATATCGGCGAGCGTCATGCCGGCGGACTGAAGAATGACGCGGATGTTCTCGAAGCACAGCCGCGTCTGTTCGGCCGCGCCTTCGGGGATGGCGTCGCCCGATCCGATGCCGAGCTGCCCGGAGCAGAACATCAGCCGGGCGCCCGCCTCGACCTCGACGCCATGACTGTAGCGGGCGAAGGGAGGACGGATGCCTCCCGGCGTGTGATGGGTTACCATGGTTGTTCCCGCCGAATGATTTCCGATCCGGAGACGCTAATGACCGCCACGCGCCGCTGGCAAGACCTTACGACAGTTGATTTCGAATCCCTCGACCCGAACCGGACCGTCGCGGTGCTTCCCGTGGGCGCCATCGAACAGCACGGGCCGCATCTTCCCGTGGCGACCGATGCCCTCGTCGCCCAGGCCGTGGCGGAAGCCGCGGTCGCGGCGGCTGATCCCGATCTGCCCGTCCTGCTATTGCCCACCATGCCGGTCGGCAAGTCGAACGAACACATCGATTTCCCGGGCACGCTGACGTTGCCCGCAGAGACGCTGATAGGGCTGTGGCGCGAGATCGGCGAGAGCGTCGCCCGCTCCGGCGTCCGCAAGATGCTGTTCATCAACGCCCACGGCGGCCAGCCGCAGGTCATGGAAATCGTCGTCCGCGAACTCAGGGTCCGCAGGGAAATGCTCTGCGTCACCTCGAGCTGGTGGCATATGGGCATGCCGGGCGGACTGATCCCGCCGGAAGAATCCAGACACGGCATCCACGGCGGCATGGTCGAGACCTCGCTGATCCTGCACCTGGCCTCGGACCTCGTCCACATGGACAAGGCGGAGAATTTCACCCCGGTCATGGCCGAGATCGCTTCAGACAACGAAAAGCTCACCTATGTCGGCGGCGTCGGCATCGGCTGGCAGGCCCAGGATATCCATCCCGCCGGCGTGGCGGGCGACGCCACCAAAGCGACGCCGGAGATCGGCAAGGCCGTTTTCGAACATGTCATTGCCGGTTACGCCAGGCTCCTCGCCGAAATCTCCGAATATCCACTCTCGCGGATCAAACGGCGATAGCCCCCTGTTGCCCTACCCGAACAGCATGCTGGGGCCGTGATCCCCGATATAGCTGATATGACTGACGATCCCGTTGCCGGGCCGCCACAGGTGCAGCAGACAGGCCGGCGGTTCGGCGATCCACGCGGCGGGGTTGTTCTCGGCGATATCGAGTGCCACGTGATGCGCGGTACCCGGCGCGATCATCGCGATGGTGCCCGCGAAGCGCGTCTGGATCGCGCGGTGAACATGGCCGCAGGCCACCACCTCGACGTGACCGTGACGAGCCACGACATCGGCCAGCGCGTCGCAATCCTCGAGCATGATCGCATCCATGAAGCCGATGCCGGTCCTGAACGGCGGATGGTGCAGGAATACAAGCGTCGGCCGCTCGGGTGCGGCGCTCAGTGTATCGTCGAGCCACCGAAGCTGCGCGCCGCCGATCCGGCCGCCATCCTGCCCTTCAACCAGCGTATCGAGGCCAATGAGCCGGACCGGATGGTCCTCGACGGCGTACCGCAGGGGTCCGTCCGCCGGCAGTACGCCGGTAAACGACAGATGGCGCCGCATCAGGTCGCGGCGATCGTGATTGCCGGGGATCGGATAGACCGGCATCGGCAGCCGGCTCAGCAGGCCGGCCAGCGCCGCGTAGTCCTCGTCGTCGCCGTCGTTGACGAGATCACCGGTCACGATCACCGCGTCGGGCCGGGGTGTCAGGGCCTCGAGGTGTTTGACCGCGTTTACAAGCGCGCCATGAGCATCTACCGCGTCGAACAGGCGTACGCCGTCGATGCGATAGTGGAGGTCGGTAATCTGGGCAATCAGCACGATCGGCTCCCCGAAAATCGATGGAAACTGGTCTCCGTGTCGCAACACACCAAATTCGCGGCTTTGTCGAGCCTGTTCCCTTCCCCGGACGTGATGTTAGGCTGGAGATCTGACGGCTGACTGCCTCATTCTTGGGCATCAGGATAATTAAGGACGCAGTCCGTCCGGGTCTCTCGCCCTCTCGCGGCGAATCCCGTAGCGGATGGGGGTGGCATGGTGTTTGCTCGAACACTCCGGTTCGACGCGCGGCAGGTTGCGCGGTTACGTGGTCTTCCCGGGAATCGCTCCGGTGTCCCCGGTTTCCAGTTTACGGCGTGCCGCTTCGGCGCCCGGTCCTCAAACATGGGAGGTGTTTCGTGATGTCTTTACTACTGCGTTCAGCTACCGCCATTGGCGCGATGCTGGCTGCCGTCGGGCTTGCCAGCCCCGCTGCGGCCCTCGATGAAGTTACCTTCGGCACGAACTGGCTCGCCCAGGCCGAACACGGCGGCTTCTACCAGGCGATCGCCGACGGCACCTACGAAAAGCACGGCCTCAAGGTCACGATCCGCCAGGGCGGGCCGCAAGCCGGCAACCAGGCGCTGCTGATCGCCGGGAAGATCCAGTTCTATATGCAGGGCAACATGCTGTCGCCCTTCGACGCCGCCGAACAGGACATCCCGGTGATCGAGGTCGCCGCGATCTTCCAGAAGGAGCCGCAGGTGCTGCTCGCTCACCCCGATGCCGGCGTCGAGAAATTCGAGGATCTCGCCAAGCTGCCGACGCTGTTCCTGTCGAAGGACGGCTATTCGTCCTATTTCCTGTGGATGAAATCGGCCTTCGAGGGCTTCAACGACGCCCAGTACAAGCCCTATACCTTCAATCCGGCGCCATTCATTGCCGACAAGGAATCCGCGCAGCAGGGCTACATCACGTCAGAGCCCTACGCCATCGAAAAGGAAGCAGGCTGGGCACCGAAATTGTTCCTGCTCGCCGACGAGGGCTTCAACACCTACTCGACGCTGATCGAAGGCATGAAGGACTACGTGGACGCCAATCCCGATATCACCAAGCGCTTTGTCGAAGCCTCGATCATCGGCTGGTACAACTACCTGTATGGCGACAACACCGCCGCCAACGCGCTCATCAAGACCGACAACCCCGAGATGACCGACGAGCAGATCGCCTTTTCCATCGCCAAGATGAAGGAATACGGCATCGTCGATTCTGGCGACACTGAGACCAAGGGCATCGGCTGCATGACGGACGAGCGCCAGAAGGACTTCTACGAAAAGATGGTCAAGGCCGGCGTCGTCAAGGCCGGTATCGACTACACGACCACCTATACGACGGAGTATGTCTGCAAGGGCGTCGGTCTCGACCTCAAGAAGTAGCGAGACGAGCCCGTAGCGGCTCGCACTCAACAACCGATGGCGGGGCCCGGCGTCGCCATCGGTATCAGCAACCAGCGGCGAGTACGTTCACCGACGCCGGCTTCCTGGCGAAAAACGGAGGCGACCTCTTGGTCAGCACAATCGAAGCCGGCGGCCCCGAAGCCGGCGCCCCAGCCGAGCGATCGCGCACGTCGCCCGCACGCCCCCTGGTCTCCCTGAGCGGCGTCTCGAAAGTATTCTCCAACGGCACGGTCGCCTTGCGCGACATGTCTCTCGACATCCAGCCTGGCACTTTCGTCAGCCTGCTCGGCCCGTCGGGCTGCGGCAAATCCACGGCACTTCGTATTATCGCAGGCCTGGGCGAGGCCACATCCGGCTCGATCGACTGGCCGACTTCCGAATTCGACGCCTCAGGCCAGCCACACCCCGAGATCGGCTTCGTCTTCCAGGAACCCACACTGATGCCGTGGGCGAGTGTCTTCAACAATGTCCGGCTGCCGCTCCGGCTGAAAGGCAAGTCCCGTTCGGCATCGCGCGAAGACGTCATGAATGCACTGGAGATGGTTGGGCTGGAAAATTTCGCCGAAGCCTACCCGCGCGAACTGTCGGGCGGCATGAAGATGCGGGTGTCGATAGCCCGCGCGCTCGTCACGAGGCCGAAACTGCTGCTGATGGATGAACCCTTCGCAGCCCTCGACGAAATCACCCGCTTCAAGCTCAACAACGACCTGCTGCACCTGTGGGAAAGCTTCGGCTGGACGGTGATCTTCGTCACCCACTCGGTGTTTGAATCGGTCTACCTGTCCGACCGGATCGTCGTCATGGCAGCACGGCCAGGCCGCGTGGTCGCCGATCTGGCGATCGATGCGCCCTATCCCCGCGAGGACGATTTCCGCACCTCAACCGTCTACAACGACTATTGCCGCGATGTCTCCAATGCCCTGCACGACGCCATGGACGAGAAGGCGGACGCATGAGCACGCTCGAAACCGCCTCGAAACCGGTGTCCACGCCCGCGGCGGCTGTTCAGGAAGAAACGCCTTCCTCCACCGATCCGAACCGGCTTGGCGAGCGGCTGATCCGCATCCTCATTCCCGTCGCGATGCTGGGCGCCCTGATCCTGCTGTGGGCGTGGTACGTGACCGCCTACGACGTGCCGCACTACATCCTGCCAAGCCCGTCCCGCGTGGCCAAGGCGATGATCGAGGACTGGCATATCCTCGGCCCCGCCCTGCTGGTCACCCTGAAGATCACCTTCACCGCCCTTGCGCTGGCGCTGATCGGCGGCGTCGCGCTGGCGGTATTGCTGATCCAGTCGAAATGGATCGAACTCGCGCTCTATCCCTACGCCGTCATCCTGCAGGTCACTCCGATCGTCGCGATCGCGCCGCTGATCCTGATCTACGCGCCGACGACCCAGTCGGCGCTGTTGATCTGCGCCTGGCTGGTCGCCTTCTTCCCGATCCTGTCGAACACCGCACAGGGCCTGAAGAGTGTCGACCACAACCTGCTCAACCTGTTCGAACTCTACGGCGCGAACCGCTGGCAGAGCCTGTACCTGTTGCGCCTGCCGGCGGCACTGCCCTATTTCCTGACAGGCTTGCGGATCGGCGGCGGACTGGCGCTGATCGCCGCTGTCGTCGCCGAATTCGCCGCAGGCTCCGCCGGCGCCGGCTCGGGCCTCGCCTTCCGGCTGCTCGAATCGCAGTTCCGGCTCAACATCCCGCGTCTGTTCGCGGCACTCATCCTGCTGTCGGTCACCGGCGTTCTGATCTTCTTCGCCACCAGCCTCATCTCCCACCTGCTCCTCCACAAGTGGCACGAGAGCGCCGTAAAGCGGGAGAACTAGGCGTGTCGACCGGATTTGCCCGCGTCCCCGCGGCCGGACGGTATCTCATCGCAAACGCAACGGTTCCCGAAGCCCTGGTGGAAACGGATGCGAGCCTTCCTGCGGCTGGCGATGGCCTGGTAAGCACCGAGATCGAGATCGACGGCACGACCATCGCCGCGATCCGCGCACCAACCGACACGCCCGCCGGCGACCTCCCCGTCCTCGACATGGACGCCGGCATGGCCTGGCCCGGCTTCGTCGATATGCATACCCATATCGACAAGGGCCACATCTGGCCGCGTCGGGCCAATCCCGACGGCACGTTCATGGGCGCGCTCAATGCCGCCGAGGCCGATCGCGTGGCGAACTGGTCCCCCGACGATCTCGCCCGGCGCATGGATTTCTCGCTGCGCTGCGCCTATGCGCACGGCACCGTGCTGTTGCGCACCCACCTCGATTCCATCCCCCCGCAGCACACGACCTCATGGCCGGTGTTCTCCGAGATGCGCGAACGCTGGGCCGGCCGCATCGATCTGCAGGGCGTGGCGCTGATCACCATCGAGATGGCCGAAAATACCGGCGTGATCGAGGAGATTTCGGCGCTGGTCGAAGCCCATGGCGGCATGATGGGCTGCGTCACCTACATGGTGCCGGGCCTAGACGGCTTCCTCGATACGGTCATCGCCGCCGCCGCCAGGCACGGTCTCGACCTCGATTTCCATTCCGACGAGTCGCAGGACCCGGGCCAACGCTCGCTCGCCCATGTCGCCGAAGCTGTCCTGCGCAACCGCTTCGGAGGCCGCGTCGTCTGCGGCCATTGCTGCTCGCTGGCCCGGCAGCCGGAGGAGGAAGCCCGCCGCACAATCGAGCGGGTCGCCGAAGCCGGCATCGCCGTCGTGTCGCTGCCCATGTGCAACATGTACCTACAGGATCGCCACGCCGGCCGCACACCGCGCTCGCGTGGCATCACGATGCTGCATGAATTGGCGGCTGCCGGCGTCGAGGTGGCGGTCGCCAGCGACAACACCCGCGATCCCTTCTATGCCTATGGCGACCTCGACATGCTGGAAGTCTTCTGCGAGACGGTGCGCATCGGCCATTTCGACCACCCCTTCGCGATGTGGCCTCAACTCGTCGGCGCGGCACCAGGCCGCATCCTGCGGCGACCGGATCGTGGCATTCTGCGCGCCGGGACGCCCGCCGATATCGTATTGTTCAGGGCGCGAAGCTGGACGGAACTCCTGTCCCGCCCGCAAAGCGAGCGAAGCGTCTTGCGCGGCGGTCGCCCAATCGACACAACGGTGCCCGACTACCGCGAACTCGACGACCTGTTCGAGAGCGCCTGAACGGTCTGTATCGTCGGACCGTATTGCCTGACGGAGTAACAAATGCCCGATATCGCTGCCCTCAGGAAAACCCTCGACGGCCTGAAGATCGAGGACAATCCCGCCCTGGTGAAGCAGAAAAGCCGGGATTTCTTCTGGTACAGCCCCGTCCTGAAGCGCCAGCTCGATGCGGTCACGGCCGATATCGTCGTCACCCCGAAGAGCGAGGACGAGGTGATCCGGATTCTCAAGGCCTGCTACCAGATGGACGTTCCCCTCACGGTGCGCGGCTGCGGCACGGGCAACTACGGCCAGGCGATGCCCCTGTCGGGCGGCGTCATCCTCAACATGGCCGAGATGAACAAGATCATCGACATCAGGCCCGGCCGGCTGACCTGCGAACCCGGCGCCATCATCCACGATATCGACGAGGCGGCCCGCGCCGATTCCGGCCAGGAAATGCGCATGCATCCCTCGACCGCCAAGACCGCTTCGATCGGCGGCTTCGTCGGCGGAGGGTCGGGTGGTGTCGGCTCGATCCGCTGGGGCGGCCTGCGCGATCTCGGCAACGTGTTGAGCCTGCGCGTCGTCACCATGGAAGACAATCCGCGCGTGCTCGAACTGAACGGCTGGGACCTGCAGAAGGTCAGTCACGCCTACGGCACTAACGGCGTCATCACCCAGGTCGAGATCCCGCTGACGGCTGCCTACGACTGGGTCGACGTCATTGTTGGCTTCGACGATTTCATGGATGCCGCCCGCTACGGCAACGCCATCGGCACCCATGACGGCCTGCTGGTCAAACTGGTCTCGCCGATCGCCGCCCCCGTCCCGCACGATTATTTCCTGCGCCACAGGAAGTTCATCGACGAGGGCAAGAGCGTCTGCCTGGTGATGGTCGCAGCGCACGCCGTCGAACCTCTGATCGCCTTCACCGAGCGCGGCCCGGGCGAGATCCTGTTCCGCTCCGATACCGCCGGGGATCTGAAAGGCCTGCCACCGGCCTTCGAACTCTCCTGGAACCACACCACACTCAGGGGGCTCAGGGTCGACGAGACGATCACCTATCTGCAGGTGCTCTATCCCTTCCCCAATCAGCTCGCTCTCGTCGAGAAAGTGCATGATTATTTCGGCGACGAGGTCATCGCGCATCTGGAATTCGTCCGCTTCGACGGCGACGTCACCTGCTTCGGCCTACCCGTCGTCCGCTACACCACGGAGGAGCGGCTCGACGAGATCATGCGCGTTCACGAGGAAATGGGCTGCGTGATCTTCAACCCCCACCGCTACACCCTGGAAGAAGGCGGCATGAAGCAGACCGACGAGGTGCAGCTTGCCTTCAAGCGGGAGGCCGATCCCAAGGGGCTGCTCAATCCGGGCAAGATGATCGCCTGGGAGGATCCCGGCTTCGACTACGCCTCCAGCAAGACCTACCTCTTTCCCGGCCTCGAGCAGGCCGGCTGACCGTCCGGCGCAATATCCATGCGAATACTCGTTCTTTACGCTCATCCCGTCGAGACAAGCTTCTGTGCGGCTCTGCATGCCCGGGTCGTCGAAACGCTGCGGGCGGCCGGACACCAGGTCGACGATTGCGACCTCTATGCCGAGGAGTTCGATCCCGTTCTGTCGCGTGAGGAACGGCTCGGCTATCACGACGTGCCCGACAACCGCGCCCCGGTCGCAGCCCATGTCGACCGGCTTATGGCGGCCGAGGCCCTGGTCATTGTCCATCCGGTGTGGAATTTCGGCTTGCCCGCCATCCTGAAGGGATATCTGGACCGCGTTTTCCTGCCCGGCGTCTCGTTCCGTATGGAAAATGGAGCGGTCGCGCCGAACCTGACCCATATCAAGCGGATCACGGCGGTCACCACCTATGGTGGCACCCGGTTCCGGGCCTGGGTGCTTGGCGACCCCCCGCGAAAGATCGTCAAACGGCTGCTACGCGCCACGGCGCCGCGGGCGAAGGTCAGGTATCACGCGCTTTACGACATGAACCGCAACGACGCTTCCGCGCTTAAGGGGTTTCTTGAGTCAGTCGGTCGCGAAATGGAACGATTCTGATGCGTGTTCTGGTGATCTACTGCCACCCCTGCGAGGAAAGCTACAATCACGCGGTTCTCGAAACGACGCTTTCGGCATTGGGCGAATCGAACCACGAGATCCGTCTGATCGATCTCTATGCCGACGGATTCGATCCGGTGATGAGCCCTGACGAGCGCCGCGGTTACCATACGCCGGAAGCAAACGAAATCCCGGTTTCCCGGTACCTTTCGGACCTGAAATGGGCGCAAACGCTAGTGTTCGTCTACCCGACCTGGTGGTTCGGATTGCCGGCTATGCTGAAAGGCTGGTGCGACCGCGTCTTCGTGCCACACGCCACCTTCGAGATCCCCAGCGAAACCAGGCAGATGGATCCGAAGTTGGACAATATCCGCCGCATCGTCGTGGTCACGACATGCGGCGCATCGTGGCTGATGTCCAAATTCGTCGGAGAACCGGGCCGGAGAACGATTTTACGCGGCGTACGATGGCTCTGCCACCCGAAATGCCGCACGAACTACTTAGCCCACTACAAAATGGACACGTCGACTCCGGACAGCCGCGCGCGCCATCTAAAGCGCGTATATCGGCTATGCCGACTTATCACTTGAAAACTCAACTTTTGGAAGTAGGGTTTGGTTTCCACTGCCCAATTGGGCACATCATCCACTCTGGGAGTTGGGGGACTCTCTTATCATGAAGAAATGGTATGAAGATTCGGTCGGGCTGCATCTGACGCGCGCCGCCCGCCTGCATCGCGCACGTGCACACTCCATGCTCGGGGAAATCGGTATCCATCCCGGGCAGGAAAATGTCCTTCAGGTACTCCTGGAAGACGATGGTCAGCCGATGACCAAACTGGCCTCCGAACTCAAGGTCAAACCGCCCACCGTGACGAAAATGGTATCGCGCATGGCTGCCCAGGGCCTTGTGCGTCGCATCGCTTCCGAGACGGACGCCCGCAGCGCGCGGGTCTTCCTGACCGACGAAGGCCGGTCGCGCGGCATCGAACTGAAAAAGCGTTGGAAGCGGCTCGAGCAGATGACCATGCGCAATGTTCCCGACAAGGAACGCGCTCGTCTGATCAAGCTGTTGATGGCCGTAGAGGCATCACTCAACGATGAAAGCGTCGATGACGCCGACCAGTCCGACGGCAGTGAAATCGTCTACGACGAAAACGCCGCCTGAGGCACGGGTCCCGACCCTTGATCGCCGGGGTTTGCCTAGCGCCAGTCATTGGCGTTAGGTAACGGCCCCGGCGAATAAGGGAGAATCGTGCCGTGCTGAACACAGTCGCTTCGTTTGATCGTATTGGCGAGGAAAATGCGTTTGCCGTGCTGGCGCGCGCCACCGAGCTTGCCAATAGCGGCCGCGATATCATCAATCTCGGCATCGGCCAGCCCGATTTCCGCACGCCCGACCATATCGTCGAGGCGGCGATCAAGGCGCTGCGCGACGGCCATCACTGCTACACGCCGGCGACCGGCATCCAGCCGCTGCGCGAGGCGGTTGCCGCCGACATCCACAAGCGCCTCTCCGTCGACGTCGATCCGGGCCTCGTCCTGATCGTGCCGGGCGGGAAGGTGACCATGTTCATGGCGATCCTGATGTTCGGCGAACCCGGCGCCGAAATCCTCTATCCCGATCCCGGCTTTCCGATCTACCGCTCGATGATCGAGTTCACCGGCGCGCGTCCCGTTCCCGTGCCGATCCGCGAGGAAAACGGTTTCGCCTTTTCGGCCGAGGAGACCCTCTCGCTGATCACGCCGCAGACCCGTCTGCTGATCCTCAACAGCCCGGCCAACCCGACCGGCGGCGTCACCCCGAAAGAGGAAATCGACAAGCTGGTCGAGGGCCTCGCCCGCTTTCCCGATGTCGCCATCATGTCCGACGAGATCTACGGCCAGATGACCTATGACGGCCTGGAGCACCGCACCCTGCTCGCCTACCCCGAGCTGCGCGACCGGCTGATCCTGCTCGACGGCTGGTCGAAGACCTACGCGATGACCGGCTGGCGGATGGGTTACTCGGTCTGGCCGCAGAAGCTCTACGACTATGCCCGCAAGCTTGCCGTCAACTCGTTCTCCTGCGTCAACGCGTCCGCCCAGTATGCCGGCCTCGCGGCACTTGAAGGACCGCAGGACGCGGTCCGCGAGATGGTCGCGGAATTCGACCGCCGCCGCTCGGTCGTCGTCAACGGGCTGAACGGCCTGCCCGGCATCTCCTGCCGCACCCCGAAGGGCGCCTTCTACGCATTCCCGAATATCAAGGACACCGGCTGGCAGGCAAAACCGCTTGCCTCCGCGCTGCTCGAAGAAGCCGGCATCGCCGTCATCGGCGGACCGGATTTCGGCGTCCACGGCGAAGGCTACATCCGCGTGTCCTACGCCAACTCGACCGAGAACATCACCCGCGCCATCGAGCGCATGGGCGAGTTCCTGACTGCCAAGGCAGCCTAGCCGGGTCTAGTTGTTGTCGGCCGGCGGCATCAGGTGAATGCCCTCGACCAGTAGCGACACCGTAGCGGGAATACCGGGCTCGACGCCGTTGCGCCGTGCCACATGGGCCGGCACCGTGAAATGCAGAGGCAGATCCTCCGATCCCTCGATGCGCATCGTCACATGCGCCGTCTGGCCGATGACCAGCAGGCTGTCGATGACGCCGGAAACCGGGTTCTCGCGCTCGCCGCGCGACGGCCGGTCGCGCCGGTGCAGCACCACGAAACCATCGGGGACCACCCAGGAGACCCTTGTACCGACTGGAAACCGCTCGTCCGGAGAGACGTCCAGCCGGTGCCCGGCCCAGTCGAGCGCGATGCCGCCCCCCTCCCGGTCGACGACCGTCGCCTCGAACACGTTGCGCAGGTCGACGAGCCGGGCGACGTCCGGCGACGCCGGCCTCGTGGTGATCTCCTCCGGCGTTCCGGTCTGCAGGATGCGGCCGCGATGCAGGACGGCGACCCGGTCGGCGAGCATCACCGCTTCGTCGAGGTCATGGGTCACCAGAACGACCGGAACGTCGAGACTGCGGCGCAGCTCGGCGATTTCCCTGTAGAGCCGCTTGCGCGTCGCCCGGTCGACGGCGGAGAACGGTTCGTCGAGGAGCAGAACCTTCGGATCGCGCGCCAGCGCGCGGGCAACCGCGACGCGCTGCTGCTGGCCGCCGGAGAGTTCGGCCGGCCGGCGCGCCTCCAGCCCGTCGAGATGGACGAGCGCCAGCAGCTCCCGCGCCCGTCCGGG
Organism: uncultured Tepidamorphus sp.; assembly: GCA_905479765.1. GTDB lineage: Bacteria > Pseudomonadota > Alphaproteobacteria > Rhizobiales > Tepidamorphaceae > Microbaculum. The sequence goes on from CAJQNW010000155.1 coordinate 15,299, forward strand.
CCGGTCTGCCGCCGGCCGGTGATCGAGCGCGGACTCGACGTTGGCCAGTGCCGTCATGTGGGGAAACAGCGCGTAACTCTGGAAGACGAAACCAACCTCGCGCCGGTGCGGCGGGGTGGCAATACCCGCGGCGGTATCGAGCCAGACGTCGTCCCCGACGCTGACACGGCCTTCATCCGGCTTGTATAGCCCGGCGATGACGCGCAGCAGCGTCGACTTGCCGCTGCCAGACGGCCCGACCAGCGCCAGAACCTCGCCGGGCGCGCAGGCGAGCGCGGCGTCCAGCGGGATCGGCGTCGACTGCCGGATGTGCGCCTTGAGATCGGGCATGAGTTCTAGCCGAGCCGCCGCCCGACGCGGCGCGACAGGCCGATGGTCAAGGTGATCGTCACAAGCGACAGGGCCAGCAGGAACGCCGACATCTGCGCGGCCGCCTGCCCGTCGAAGGCTTGTACCCGGTCGTAGATGGCGATGGCGATGGTGCGGGTCTCGCCGGGAATGGCGCCGCCAACCATCAGCACCACGCCGAACTCGCCGAGCGTATGGGCGAAGCTCAGCACCATCGCCGTGGCGATGCCCGGCCAGGCGAGCGGGATTTCGATGCGCCGGAGCGCGCGCAGGGGCGACATGCCCGAACAGGCCGCGGCTTCGCGCACGTCCTGCGGTATCGCCTCGAAGGCGCGCTGCATCGGCTGGATGGCGAACGGCAGGTTGACGATCACCGAGGCGACGAGCAGGCCCTCGAAGGTGAACACCAGCGATCCGCCGAACACCGCTTCCCACAACCGGCCGACAGGCGAGGCCGCCCCGAAGGCAACGAGAAGATAGTACCCGAAAACAGTCGGCGGCAGGATCAGCGGTAGCGCGACCAGCGCCTCGACGATCCCCTTGCCGCGGAAATGCCTGTAGGCGAGCAGGCGGCCGACGACGATGCCGATCGGCAGGAGCAGGATGACCGCGAACACGCCGAGGCGCAGCGACAGCCAGAGTGCGGTCCAGTCCATTGCCCCTCCCGTCGGCTATGCCCTCAGCTGGATTCTCCGGGCAGAACGTATCCGTAGTTTCGGAAGATGGCACGCGCCGGTGCGGATTGCACATAGGTATAAAACCGCTCGGCAACCGGCCCCGCGTCCTTCAGCAAGACCATCCGCTGGTTCAGCGGCGCATGCCACTCCGCCGGAATCAGCGCGTGGTCGGCGATCTTCATGACATTCGGCGACAGCGCCAGCGAATAGGCGATGATCCCGCCCTCGGCATTGCCGGACGTCGCAAACAGCGCGGTCTGGCTGACATTCTCGCCAAAAACGATGTGCGGCTGTAGCGGTTCCCAGAGCTCTTCGTGCTGCAGCGCTTGCTTCGCCGCAAGGCCGTAGGGCGCGTGCTCCGGGCTGGCGATCGCGAACCGCTTGACCCGCCCCTCGGCGATCGCCGCCTTGAGATCGCCGAGCGACCCGTCAGCTTTCAGCGGCGATCCCGTCTTGGGAACGACGAGCACGATGCGGCCGATCCCGTACAGCGCGCCTTCGTCGCGGGTAAACCCGTCGCCGGCAAGGTCGCGCACATACTGCTCGTCGGCGGAAAAAAACAGTTCGAATGGCGCGCCCTGGCGGATCTGCCTGGCGAAATTGCCCGACGAACCAAACGTCAGCTTGAGGTGCTCGCCGGTGTCGGCCTCGAAGGCCGCGGCGATCTCCTCCATCGCGACCTGCAGGTTTGCCGCCACGGCAATCGGCGGCGCCTTTCCGGCGCGGGCGGAACCCGGACCGGCCAACAGCGCGGCGACGGTCAGAAACGCCAGCAGGCGAAACGGCTGCCGGCGAAACCGTCCAAGCCCCGTAGCTGCCACGTTCATCCGGAAACTCCTTCGATATGTCCAAATGAACATATCGATACGCTCATCCTCTGCCAATCGTTATGTTCACTTGGCTATATCGGCCATCTCGGTACGCAACGCAGTAAGCTCCGGCTCCGTCGCAGCACCGGCGGCCTTTTCCATACGGCGATAGGCCTTCAGCACCGTTTCGCCGAGCGCCGTCAGCCGGGCGCCACCGCCCCCGGCGCCACCCTTGCCGGTTTCCACCAGCGGTTCGCAAAACCAGCCGTTCATGTCGTCGACCAGCGTCCAGGCCCGCTTGTAGCTCATCGTCATGTGCCGCCCGGCCGCCGAGATCGAGCCGGCCTCTGAAATCGCCTCTAGCAGGTCCGCCTTGCCCGGCCCAAGTGCGATGCCAGGTGCCAGTACGACCCGAAGCCGCACGCCGGTTGTCTGATTGCCCGCTTTCATCGCCTGATCATCGGCATGTCCGGCGGATTTGCCAAGCCGCGAACCGCGCTCACCGGCGCAAGACCGCTCGGGTCACGATCTTCTCGATCTCGACAATGAGGAACAGTCCGGCCGCCGCCGCGATCACCAGCCCCCATTCGGAAAGTGTCAGCGGCTCCGTCGCGAACATCGCCTGGAACGGCGGCAGGTAGGTGAATGCGAGCTGCATCAGGATGACGACGCCGATCGCGATCAACACCGGGCGGCTGCCGAACAATCCCTTGAAAGACAGCACCGAGCCGCGCACAAAACGGCTGTTCAGCAGATAGGCCGCCTCCAGCGCGACGATGACATTGACCACCAGGCCGCGCGCGTGATCGAGGCCGTTGCCGCTTTCCACGTAGAGGAACAAGGCGAAGGACGCGGCCGTCATCAGCACCGAGACATACGCGATCCGCCAGACGAGATACGGCCCGATGATCGACTCGCCCGGCGAGCGCGGCGGGCGCTTCATGGTCGCCTCCTCGGCGGGCTCGAAGGCAAGCGCCAGCGCCAGCGTCACCGTCGTCACCATGTTGATCCACAGGATCTGGATCGGCGTGATCGGCAGCGGCAGGCCGACGGCGATGGCCCCGATGACGATCATCGCCTCGCCGCCATTAGTCGGCAGCATGAAGGCGATCGACTTGCGGATGTTTTCGTAGACGGTACGGCCCTGCTCGACGGCCTTGGCGATCGAGGCGAAATTGTCGTCGGCAAGCACGATCTGCGCGGCCTCCTTGGCCGCCTCCGAGCCCTTGATGCCCATCGCCACGCCGACATCGGCGCGCTTCAGCGCCGGCGCGTCGTTCACCCCGTCTCCCGTCATCGAGACGATCTCGCCCCGGCTCTGCAGGGCTTCGACGAGGCGCAGCTTGTGCTCGGGGCTGGTGCGGGCAAAGACGTCGACGTCGGCGGCCCGCTCGGCGAGTGCATCCGCGCCCAGCACATCGAAATCGCGGCCGGTCATCACTTCATCCGTCGCCAGGCCGAAGCGGCCGGCGATCGAGCGCGCGGTCTCGGGATGGTCACCGGTGATCATCTTGATGCGGATGCCAGCGGCACGGCAATCGGCCACCGCCTGGATCGCCTCGCGCCGCGGCGGATCGGCAAGGCCGATCAGCCCCAGCATGGTCAGGCCCTTTTCCAGATCGTCCAGATCCATGTCAGTCAGGCTCCCCGGCACCGCACGTACCGCGACGGCGATCACCCGCTCGCCGGCCGCGGTCATGTCCTCGATCCGCCGATGCCAGGCCGCCAGGTCGATGCGCTCGTCATGCACCGTGTTGCGCTGCCGGTCGCACAGGGCGAGCAACCGTTCCGGTGCGCCCTTCACATAGATGACGCCCCCTTCGCCTCCCGTCTCACCAGTACGATGCAGCGTCGCCATGAGCTGCGTTTCGGATTCGAACGGTATGACATCGATACGCGGCATGGCGGCGCAGTCGCGCTCGCCGTCGACGCCCGCCTTGGCGGCGAAGGCGATGAGCGCGCCCTCCATCGGGTCGCCCTCGACCCGCCAGTCGCCATGATCGCGGCGCAGCCGCGCGTCGGAACACAGACAGACAGCCCGCGCCAACTCCGTTAGGTCGGCATCGCCTGCCGGATCGATAACCGCGTCGTCCACGCTGATGCTGCCCTCCGGCCCGTATCCGGTGCCGGTGATCGTGTAGACCTTGTCGGCGGTCGCAACCGTCTCGACCACCATCTCGTTGCGCGTCAGCGTTCCGGTCTTGTCGGAACAGATCACCGTGACGGACCCGAGCGTCTCGACGGCGGGCAGGCGCCGGACGATGGCGTTTCGCCGCGCCATCCGCTCCACCCCGAAGGCAAGCGCGATGGTCAGGATTGCCGGCAGTTCCTCCGGGATCGCCGCGACAGCCAGGCCGACGGCGGCCAGGAACATCTCGCTGGCCGGCCACTGGTTGACCAGCACGCCCCAGGCGAAAACCGCCGCCGACGCCGCCAGCACGACGAAGGCCAGCCCGCGCCCGAACGCGCCAACACGACGCAGCAGCGGCGTCATCACCGTGCCGACGCCTTCGATCATGGTGCCGATCCGCCCGATCTCGGTGCGCGTACCGGTCTCCACCACCACGCCCGAACCGTGGCCGCGCGTCACCAGCGTGCCGAAGAACGCGAGATCCGCCCGGTCGCCGACCACTGCGTCTTCGCCGACGGGCTCGACATGCTTGGAGACCGGCAGCGATTCTCCCGTCAGCACCGCCTCGTCGATCTGCAGCCCCTTGACGTGCAGGAGCCGCATGTCGGCCGGGATCCGGTCGCCCGGCTCCAGCAGCACGACGTCGCCTGGAACCAGCTCGCCGGCCTCGAGTGTCAGCCGGTGCCCGTCTCGCAGCACCGAGGCGTGCGGCGCGAGCATGTCGCGGATCGCCTCCAGCGCGGCTTCGGCCCGTCCCTCCTGTATGAATCCGATCACCGCGTTGACCACCACAACGGCAAGGATCACCGCCGCGTCGACAATGTGGCTGACCGCAACCGTAATGACCGCCGCGGCGACCAGCAGATAGACCAGCATGTTGTTGAACTGCGCCAGGAACCGGATGATTCGGGACCGGCGCGGCGCCTGCGGCAGCGAGTTCGGGCCGTATCGGCGCAACCGTTCGCTCGCCGCGGCTGTATCGAGGCCATCGTGATGCGAGCCCAGGCGGTCCAGCGCCTGACGGCCGGTGAGCGCATGCCAGGCGATGCTGTCGGCAGTGATTTTGGTCTGCTCTGTCATGCCGCCGATGCGGTTGGATACGGGCTGAAGCGAATCGACGTCCGCAAACTAGCCGCCACGCCCGACTGCTTCCTTGACATAGCGCGCGTTGAAGGCGGCGTAGCCGTCCGACACGTTTTCAAGCCTGTCCTTGAAGCGCGTATGAACGTCCGGCAGCGCATGGAACGGGACGCCCATGAAAGCATGGTGCTCGGTGTGATAGGGCATGTTCCAGGCGAGGAACCGCACGAACCGCGTCGTCAGGGTCGTGCGGGTATTGGCGAAGGGATCGCCGATGAACGGGCACAGCCCGTGCTCGGCCAGCAGATAGAACCGCAACACAGGCTGGCCGAGCAATGCGGGAACGACCCAATACCGCAGGACCACATCCGTTCCCATCGCTATCGAGAACAATGCCAGTAACGCGTAGCCGGCGACGAACCAGCGCGCCTCGGCGATTACACGGGGTTTCAGTGCCGACGTGACGTAGCGCTCCGGCACGCGGCCGAGCGCGTGAGTGGTCAGACCGGAAATCCTGCTCGTCCAGTACCTGAGGCCGCTGACATGCCAGAGATAGCGCGGCCAGGTATCGATGCGCTTGTCGTCGAGTTCGGGATCCTCGCCGGGGATCTGGGTGTGCCGGTGGTGGGCAAGATGAAACGACCGGAACCAGGCCGGCGGCAGCAGCACGATGAAACCGGCCACATACGCCACAGCGGCGTTCAGCCAGATCGAGGCGAATGCGGTGCGATGCACCGTCTCGTGCAGGGCACAGAACAGGAAAACCAGCGCCACGCCCTGCGCTAACATCGCCGGCAGCACCAGCCATGTGCCCGAAGCGAGGAACACGCAAGCCGACGTGGCGGCGATCAACGCCACATGGCCGGCGAGCTGAGCAAGTCCCTTGGCGTCCGAACGCGCCGAGAGCGCCTTCAGGGCCCGCTTGTCATCGGTATCGAGAACGGCCGGTGTGCTCATGAGACCTCATCCAGGGCCGACCATACCGCCGGCCCCGGATGACAACAATGCGGCCGTTACGCTTATCCGGCAGCCAGAACCACGCCGGCAGCCGCGGCGCCGGCGCCGAGTACCCTGACAAGACGGGTCGAGAGCCCGGTTCGCGTGGCACCGGCGGCAAGCGCGCTACCCGTAGTGAGCAGGAGCGCCGTGGCGAACATAAAGCCGCCGAGATAGTCGAGCGCCCCGGCGGCCGCCGGGATCTCCGTGCCATGCGCATGACCGTGAAACAGCGCAAGACCGCCGACCAGCGCCGCACCGACCGGAACCGGCGCGCGGACCGCCAGGGCCGCCGCCGCGCCGAGCACGATGGCGGACGCCAGGATCACCGGTTCGACGAACGGCAGCGAAACGCCGGTCATGCCGAGCACGCCGCCGCCGAGCATCACTGCGACGAAGGCAAGCGGCCAGACCCAGAGCGCCTTGCCGCCGACGAGACCGGCCCAAAGGCCGACGGTCATCATGGCAAGCAGATGATCCGCGCCGAACAACGGATGGGTGAAGCCGGCCGCAAAGCCGGACACCGCCCCGGCGCCGATATGCGCCGCGGCCGGTGACGCGGCAAGCACGGCCAGCGCGAAGGCCAGTCTGCCGGGTGAAAGATACGTCTTCATCAAAGCCAATCCCCTCTTTCAGTTGGTCGCCGTTTGCACCGCGGGTCCGGCATCGATATCCGCCGGCACGAAGCCGCCGGACGTCTCGATGAACCGGATCACGGTATCGAGACCCTCCCCCGTCTTCAGGTTGGTGAAGACATAAGGCCGTTCCCCCCGCATCCGTTTCGTATCGGAATCCATGACCTCCAGTGACGCGCCCACCATCGGCGCAAGGTCGATCTTGTTGATCACCAGAAGGTCCGAGCGCGTGATGCCTGGCCCGCCCTTGCGCGGGATCTTTTCACCGGCCGCCACGTCGATCACGTAGATCGTCAGATCGGCGAGTTCGGGCGAGAAGGTCGCCGCGAGATTGTCGCCGCCGGATTCGATCAGGACGATTTCCAGCCCCGGGAACCGCCCGCGCATGTCGGCGACGGCGGCGAGGTTGATCGAGGCGTCCTCTCGGATTGCCGTGTGCGGGCAACCGCCCGTCTCGACGCCTAGGATGCGCTCCTCCGGCAAGGCACCGGCGCGCGTCAGGATCAGCGCATCTTCCTTGGTGTAGATGTCGTTGGTGATGGCGGCGATGTCGTAGGTGTCGCGCATTGCCTTGCACAGCGCTTCCATCAGCGCCGTCTTGCCCGAGCCGACCGGCCCGCCGATACCGACCCGCAGGGGCCCGTGGGGTGAACTCGTCATGTCCTGAACAACCTCGTGTACTGGGTTTCGTGGCGCATCGACGCGATGTCGGCGAGAAGAACGCAGCCGCCCAGATCGTCGAGCCCGGCGGTCATTGCCTCGTCCGTCACCGAGGCGACGACGGGTTCGAGCGCGGCGATCGCCTTCTGCCCGTCGGTCTGTCCGAGCGGGACGAGCCGGATCCCCGCCGAGACGATATTGGCGACGAAGGCATGCAGATAGGCGGCAAGAGTCGGGCCAAGCGGAATCGTGTGCCGCGCCGCAGCGATGCCGACGGCGACAGGATAGGCAAGATCGCCGGAAGGCAAAGCGTCGCCGTCGGCCAGCCACGACGCTTCGGCGGCAAGCGCGAAGGCCTTGCCCTGCGACATCGTCTCCACCGCGCGCTCCTTCGACGGCGATAACGCCGCGGCGAGTTCGGCGACCTCCGAAAGACGCTCCGTATCGCCGACGGTCACGGCGCGCCACGTCTCGGCGAGCAGGATCGCATCCTGCCGGCCTCCGCCATAACGCAGGATCTGCTCGACCCAGTCCGTCAGCGCCGCAACGTCGCGCACCTCCCCGGTTTCCACGACCCACTCCAGCGCGTGGCTGTGCGAGAACGCGCCGACCGGAAACGACGGCGACAGCCAGGCCATTAGCCGGTAGAGCCCGGCGGAGTCGAGGGCGGGATCGAGGCAGGCGTGCTCAGCCATCGCCGTCTCCGTCCCCGTCGTGGTCGTGCTCATGATCGTGGGAATGGTGATGATCATGGCTGTGACCATGGTCGCTATGGCCGTGCGAGTAGGCACCGCCCTCCGGATCGAATGGCGCCTTGATGGCGCGCACCTGTCCGCCGAGCCCCTCGATCATCTCGGCGATCACGTGATCGGGAAAGATCAGGATCCGGTCGGGCATGATCGCGGCCGACAGATGCCGGTTGCCGATGTGCCAGGCAAGCCGCGTCAGGTGATGGGCATCCGGCGCCGTGATCTCCATCAGGTCCTCGTCGGCCGCCTTCACCATCACCACGCGCCCGTCCTCCAGTTCGACGCCGTCGCCGTCCCGCATCGCTACGGCCTCCGGCAGGTCGAGCAGGAACGCCGTGCCCTTGGCGCCGGTCAGCGTGATGCGCCGCCGGAACCGGCTGCCGTGATCGAGCGTCACCGTATCGACCGCCGCCGGGTAGCTGCCTTTTGGGAGGACTTTCAGGGCGCGGATCATGACGCCGCGCCCGGTTCGGCCGGCCACACGAAACTCATGACGAGCATCATAAGAAGTACGCCCACAGCGACGGCGAGCAGCCGCCATTTCCAACGGGTCCAGAAACTGGCGCGCGCCGCCAGTTCGGGGGTCAGGCGGTCAGGCCCGCCCATCAGCATCGCCGCCACAAGGGCGTTTTCCCGCAGGTCGCAGATGACCGCGGGCAAGCCGGTCAACGCCATGATGCCCGGCGGGATCGGGAACGTCGCCGGCGTCGCCCACTGGATCGCCATGCAAAGCACCGCGCCGTAGAGCAGCGGGAAGATCATGTCCCATTGCGTCGCCATTTTCAGATAGGTCTTCGCGGCCTCGGGAGTGAGCGCATTCAATAGCGTTCTCGCCTCCTCGTAGCCGTAGCCGCCGACCCGCCCGTCGAAGAGTTTCCGGCCGCCCGCCGCCTCTTGAATACGAGGGATGATCCGAAAGGCCATCACGGAGCCGACGGCAAGCATCGCGACAAACAAAATCCCATATGCCAGGTTCGCCGCGGTCACGACATCGTCTTTCGTCCGTGCAAGGCGCATTCTCCTCAAAACAGCGAATAGAGCTGCGCCATCGGCAGCACCGTGGCCGGCTTGCTGGTTATCAGTTCGCCGTTGGCGCGCACCTCGTAAGTCTCCGGATGAACGTCGATTTCCGGTTGCTCGCCGTTGTGGATCATGCTCGCCTTCGAGATCGTACGGGTATTGCTGACCGGCACCAGCGTTTTCGCCACGCCCAGCCGCGCGGCCAGCCCCGCATCGACCGAGGCCTGGGAGACGAACGTCACCGAGCTCGACGTCAGCGCCTTGCCGTAGGCGCCGAACATCGGCCGGTAGTGCACCGGCTCGGGGGACGGGATCGAGGCGTTCGGATCGCCCATGGGAGCTGCCGCGATCGATCCGCCGATTAGCACCATCTCCGGTTTCACCCCAAAGAAGGCAGGCGACCACAACACCAAATCGGCGCGTTTTCCCACCTCGACAGAGCCGATCTCGCCCGACATGCCGTGCGCGATCGCCGGGTTGATCGTGTATTTGGCGATGTAGCGCCTGACCCGGAAGTTGTCGTTGTCGCCGGTTTCCTCCGCCAGGCGGCCGCGCTGCACCTTCATCCGGTGCGCGGTCTGCCAGGTCCGGATCAACACTTCGCCGACCCGGCCCATCGCCTGGCTGTCTGAGGCGATGATCGAGAAGGCTCCCATGTCGTGCAGGACGTCCTCGGCCGCCATGGTCTCCTTGCGGATCCGGCTCTCGGCAAACGAAACATCCTCCGGGATGTCCGGATCGAGGTGGTGGCAGTGCATCAACATGTCGAGATGCTCCTCGATCGTGTTGACGGTGTATGGCAGCGAGGGATTGGTCGAGGACGGGATGACGTTGGAAAGCCCGCACACCTTGATGATGTCCGGCGCGTGTCCGCCGCCGGCACCCTCGGTGTGGAAGGCGTGGATGACGCGGTCCTTGAACGCCTTGACGGTGTTTTCGACGAAACCGGATTCATTCAGCGTGTCGGTGTGGATCATCACCTGCACGTCGAGGTCGTCGGCGACCGACAGGCAGCAGTCGATCGCCCCCGGCGTCGTGCCCCAGTCCTCGTGCAGCTTCAGCGCGCACGCCCCGCCCAGTACCTGCTCGACGAGCGCGTCGGGACGCGAGGCATTGCCCTTGCCCGACAGGCCGATGTTCAATGGCAGGCCGTCGCAGGCCTCGATCATCCGTCCGATGTGCCACGGCCCCGGCGTGCAGGTCGTCGCCAGCGTGCCGTGCGCCGGGCCGGTGCCGCCGCCCAGCATGGTGGTGACGCCGGAATACAGCGCCTCGTCGACCTGTTGCGGGCAGATGAAATGGATATGCGCGTCGAAGCCGCCGGCCGTCAGGATCTTGCCTTCACCGGCGATCGCCTCGGTGCCCGGCCCGACGATGATGTCGACGCCCGGCTGGATATCCGGATTGCCGGCCTTGCCGATGCCGACGATGCGCCCGTCCTTCAGACCCACGTCGGCCTTGAAGACACCGGTATGGTCGACGACCAGCGCACAGGTGATCACCGTGTCGACGGCGCCGCCCTCGCGCGTCACCTGGCTCTGGCCCATGCCGTCGCGGAGCACCTTGCCGCCGCCGAACTTCACCTCCTCGCCGTAAACCGTGAAGTCCTTTTCGACCTCGATCCACAGGTCGGTGTCGGCGAGCCGCAGCCTGTCGCCGACGGTCGGGCCGAACATGTGGGCGTAGTCCTTGCGGGACATGCTAGCCATTTTACGTCTTTCCTCTGGGCTTTTGGTCCTGGAGCTCCTGCGCCCGACGGCAGCGAGGTCGATCCGCATAGCCGACGCGATAAATGCTCTTGACCGAACGGAAGCAGTGATAATCAATCGGCTTAAGGGTCCGATCCCCCATAACCAGGATCCGAACACCGATGCATGAGGAGAACACGCCATGAAGGCGCGAATAACAATGCTTGTTGGCGGGGCGCTCGCGCTTGCTGCCATGCCGGCGGCGGCCGAAACACCGCTCGAACGCGGCACCTATTTGATGCAGGGGCCCGCCGCCTGCGGCAATTGCCACACGCCGATCACCCCGCAGGGCCTGCCGATCGAAGGCCAGGAGCTCTCTGGACGTCTCGTCGAGGACAACGAGTTTTTCACCGCCTACGCGCCCAACATCACGCCCGACACCGAAACCGGCATCGGCGGCTGGACGGACGAGCAGATCATCACCGCGATCCGCGAGGGCAAGCGCCCGGACGGCTCCATCATTGGCCCGCCCATGCCGATGGGGCTTTACCGCGGCATTTCCGACAGCGACGCGAAGGCCATCGTTGCCTATCTGCGCTCGGTTCCTCCGGTGAAGAACGAGGTGCCGAAATCCACCTACCGGATACCGCTGCCGCCGGCCTATGGCCCGCCGGTCGGCGAGGTGGCCGATGTCACGCCCGGCGTGACAGCCGAGTACGGCGCCTATCTGGCCGGTCCGGTCGCCCACTGCATCGAATGCCATACCCCGATGGGCGAGAGGGGACCCGACTTCGAGAACCGGCTCGGCGCCGGCGGCTTCGAGTTCCACGGCCCCTGGGGCGTCTCGGTTACAAGCAATCTGACGCCGCACGAAGACGGTCTCGCAGGCCGCAGCGACGAGGACATCGCAAAGATGATCACGACCGGCACCCGGCCCGACGGCACGCCGATGCTGCCGCCGATGGGCTACAACTACTACGCCAACATGAGCCCCGAGGACGTCAAGGCGATCATTGCTTACCTGCGAACGCTGCCGCCGCAGCCCACCCCGCAATAAGGCGCGCGCCCTCGCCGACGAAGCCTGGCCGGGTCCGGACCGCAAGGTCCGGGCCCGGCTTGTTCCGGTGAGACAAGGGCAGCGACGGACCGGCACGATCAGTTCCCCATGCCCTCGACGAGGAAGTTCAGCTGGCCGATACGCTGGCCGGTCAGTTTCGTCAGGCATTCATAGATGATCAGGGGCTGCATGGAGCCGCCGCTCACCAGATAGCCCTCTGCTTCGCAGGCCTTGTCGCGAAAGGGAATCCAGGCTCGCTGCGCCTCGCGCAACGCATCGGCCGCACCGCGCTGGTCCTCATCGAGATAACCGTCGATCTGCTTCATCGCCGCCATCGCCTTCTTGTAGACGGCATTCAGCCGGGCATCGGCGGCCTTGTAGGCTTCTCCGGCGCAGTAGTTCATCTCCATCTGCACCTGCGGATCGGTGCAGTCGATCTTGTCGTCGGCCACGGCGATGACCGGTGAAAGGATGATGGCGGCTGCGAGAACAATTTGCTTCATGGACGAATCTCCCTGGGTTCGAGTCGGAGCATCCTACAACGCACCCATGATTTTCTGGTTGAAGCCGTAGACTTTGCCCTCGCCGGCCAGCTTGACGAGCGTCACCTCGCGCGACTGGCCGGGCTCGAACCGCACCGCCGTGCCGGCCGGGATATCGAGGCGGAAGCCGCGCGCCGCCTCACGATCGAAGTCGAGCGCCTCGTTGGTTTCGTAGAAATGATAGTGGCTGCCGATCTGCACCGGCCGGTCGCCAGTGTTGGCGACCGTCAGCGTCACCGTTTCCCGGCCCGCGTTGATCTCGATGTAGCCGTCGCTCACCGACAAGGCACCCGGCGCCGTCTCGCCGCTGGCAGCCCCGCGGATCGGCGCGTGCACGGTCACCAGTTTGGTGCCGTCCGGAAAGGTCGCCTCGACCTGTACTTCACTGATCATGTCCGCCACGCCGGGCATGACCTGGTCGGTGGAGACGACATGGGCGCCCGCCTCCATCAGGTCGGCGACGGCCCGGCCATCGCGCGCGCCTTCGACAATGAAGTCCGAAATCAGCGCGATCGCTTCGGGATAGTTCAGCTTGACCCCGCGCTCCAGCCGCTTGCGCGCCACGATCGCCGCCATGGCGACCAGCAGCTTGTCCTTTTCCCTCTGCGTCAGTTTCACCTGCCGTCTCCCTTGTCTCTCAGATCGACCAGGCGCGCGGCAGCCGCGTGGCTGTCGCCATCACCAATGTCATGATGGAGGTTCTAAGCGCCATTCCGTCCGCAGCAACCAGCCGTACCGCTAGCATCCCGTCCCAGGCGCTCGCTCCGGACGTAACCGGACATGTGTCCAGCGCCGCCCGGGCGGCATCGACCAGGCCTTCGGCGGAAGGGGCGACGATCAGAAGGCTCGCGAACGCTCTGCCCCCGGCGAGCGTCGCGGCACCGTCCGTCGCCGCCCCTCCTCCGCCGCCCAAGCCCGGAAAGTCCAGTGTCTCCGGAAAGTCCAGTGTCAGATTATCGGCGTAAACCAGCTTGCCGCCCCGCCGCACGCGCCAGCGGTCGCGGAGCAGCCCCTCGCGGACGGTCTCGCCATGCGCGGCGCGGCCGAGAATCACGGACTCGCACAAGACCAGCGCTGCATCGGTCTCCATGACCGCATCGAGGGTGCGCGTCACCCGGCCGCCGTCGAACAGGATGGTCTCCTGCGGCAGCCAGGCGAGCTTCGAACCGCTTCCCAGCGTCAGCGAAACGTCCACATGCCCCTCGCCGCCGGACGACCGGTAGACCCTCTCGGCGGCCTGCGACGTGAGCGTCAGCGCCGCGCCGGCGTCCAGTTCGGCTGTCACGGAAAACCGGTCGCCGCCGGTAATGCCGCCGGCGGTATTCAGCAGCACGGCCTCGGGTACGGGCGTGTCGTGCTGGCGGGGGAAGCGGGCCTTCATCGATCCGCGCTGATAACAACGATCGAGCCGGCTTCGCTCGCCATCGGCGGCAAACCGCAGCCGCACGGTGCCTTCGGCCCGCTCCAGCTTGGATGGCGTGATGATCTCCGGTGGCGTAATGCTTGCCGGGCCGCATTCGACGGAACCGGCGGCACCCTCAAACCGTGAGACGACGGCGTACATCCTCCTCCACCATCTCCTCGCGTGTGCCGGACAAAACGATCTCGCCACGATCCATCACCGCGAAGCGGTCGGCAAGATCCCGGGCGAAATCGAAATACTGCTCGACCAGCAGAATCGCCATGTCGCCCTTGTCGCGAAGATAGGATATCGCGCGGCCGATGTCTTTGATGATCGAAGGCTGGATCCCCTCCGTCGGCTCGTCAAGGACCAGCAGGCGCGGCTGCGATACCAGCGCACGGGCGATCGCGAGCTGCTGCTGCTGGCCGCCCGACAGGTCGCCGCCCCGGCGCCGCTGCATGGATTTCAGCACCGGGAATAATTCGAATACCTCGTCGGACACGACGTGCTTCACGCCGCGCCCCAGCGCGGCGAACCCGGTTTCCAGGTTCTCGCGCACGGTGAGCAGCGGAAAGATCTCGCGGCCCTGCGGCACATAGGCGATACCGCGCCGGGCCCGGTCATAGGGCTTCAGGCCGCTGACATCGCCACCCTCCCAGACGATTTCGCCGGCGCTGACGGGATGCTGACCGACGATCGCCTTCAGCAGCGACGTCTTGCCGACACCGTTTCGCCCGAGCAGGCAGGTGACCTGCCCGGTTTCGGCGCTCAGCGAAACGTCCCAGAGCGCCTGGGCGGCGCCGTAGTGCAGATTGACGTGTTCGACATCAAGCATGGTTCATCGTCCCAGATAGACTTCGACCACGCGCGGGTCGGCGGAGACATGGTCGAGGGTTCCCTCCGCCAGCATAGAGCCCTCGTGCAGCACCGTGACCTTGACGCCGAGATCGCGCACGAAATCCATGTCGTGCTCGACGACGACGACAGACTGGGTCATGGCGATCTCCTTCAGCAGGATCGCCGTCTGCTCGGTTTCCGAATCCGTCATGCCCGCGGCCGGCTCGTCGACCAGCAGAAGCTTCGGCGCCTGGGCGAGCAGCATGCCGATCTCCAGCCATTGCTTCTGGCCGTGGCTCAGGTTCGCGGCGAGTTCTTTCTGCTTCTCGGTCAGGCGGATCGTCGCCAGAAGCGCGTCGATTCGGTCGCGCTCTTCGCCGGTGGTGCGGTGGGCCAGCGTCGCGAACGGTCCGCGCGGCGCCTTCAGAGCGAGTTCGAGATTGTCCCAGACCGTATGGCTCTCGAACACGGTGGGGCGCTGGAACTTCCGGCCGATCCCGAGTTCGGCGATGTCGGTCTCGTCGAGCTTGGTAAGATCGGTCCCGCCCTGGAACAAGACGGTGCCTTCGTCCGGCCTGGTCTTGCCGGTGATCACATCCATCATGGTTGTCTTGCCGGCGCCGTTCGGACCGATGATCGCCCGCATTTCGCCCGCGGCGATAACCAGCGACAGGGAATTCAGCGCCTTGAACCCGTCGAAGGAAACGCTGACGCCGTCGAGATAGAGCAGCGATGGGGTGATGGCCTCGGTCATAGCGCGCCTCCTATTCCGCCGGCTGGGGTTTGGGCGACTGGGGTTTGGGCCGCCGGCCGTCGGGTTCGACACCGGCCTCGGCCTCCTCGGAGGCTTCCCGCAATTCGGCCGCCGTCCGGCCTTTCGCGCGCTGGCCGTTCACGAATTGCGTAATGGTGCCGACGATACCCTTCGGCAGGAACAGCGTCACGGCGACGAACAAGCCGCCCAGCGCGAACAGCCACAGGTTCGGCAGAGCCCCGGTGAAGTAAGTTTTCGCGTAGTTGACCAGCACCGCCCCGATCACCGGGCCGACCAGCGTGCCGCGCCCGCCGACGGCGACCCAGATGACCACCTCGATGGAATTGGCCGGTGCGAATTCGCTCGGGTTGATGATGCCGACCTGCGGCACGTAGAGCGCACCGGCGATACCCGCGAGCACCGCCGACAGCGTCCACACGAACAGCTTGTAGTGCTCGACCCGGTAGCCGAGGAACCGCGTCCGGCTTTCCGCGTCGCGCACCCCGACCAGCACCTTGCCGAGCTTGGAAGCGACCACGACACGGCAAATGACGAACCCGGCGGCAAGCGCCAGCGCCGAGGCCGCGAACAGGCCGGCGCGGGTTGAATCCGATTGTATGTTGAAGCCGAGGATATCCTTGAAGTCGGTCAGCCCGTTGTTCCCGCCAAAGCCCATGTCGTTTCTAAAGAAGGCAAGCAGCAGAGCGTAGGTCATCGCCTGGGTGATGATCGACAGGTAGACGCCGGTAACCCGCGAGCGAAACGCGAACCAGCCGAACACGAAGGCCAGCACGCCGGGCACCAGTATCACCATCAGGGCGGCGAAGGCGAAATTATCGAAGCCGTACCAGTACCAGGGCAGTTCCTGCCAGTTGAGGAACACCATGAAGTCCGGCAGGTCCGGATTGCCATAGACGCCGCGGCTGCCGATCTGGCGCATCAGGTACATGCCCATCGCGTAGCCGCCGAGCGCGAAGAACGCGCCGTGGCCGAGCGACAGGATGCCGGCGAAACCCCAGATCAGATCGACCGACAGGGCCAGAAGCGCGAACGACAGGTATTTGCCGAACAGCGTCACCATGAAATTCGGCACGTGGAAGGGGCTCGAGGCCGGAAGCCCCAAATTGAGCGCCGGCACCAGCACGGCAATCGCCAGCAGGATGACCAGGAACGTCGTGGCGTAGCGGTTTAGGCCGTTGAGGATCATGCCTCCACCGCCCGGCCCTTGAGCGCGAACAGGCCGCGCGGGCGCTTCTGGATGAACAGGATGATGAACACGAGCACCAGGATCTTGGCCAGCACGGCGCCGGCGTAGGGCTCCAGGAACTTGTTGACGACACCGAGCGTCATCGCGCCGACAAGCGTCCCCCACAGGTTCCCAACCCCGCCGAACACCACGAC
>CAJQNW010000156.1 GCA_905479765.1 uncultured Tepidamorphus sp.
GGAAGTCGGAAAGCTCCAGGAGGTCGCCGATCCGGCCCTTGAGGTCGAACGTACGCTGGTCGGCCGGGCCGGCCAGCACCTCGATGTCGTCCACCGCGAGCCGCCCTTTCTCGTCGCGGCGGATATCACCGGCCGTGATCGGTCCAAGCTGCGGCAGCGCGTCGGAGAAGAGGTTGGTTGTGATCCATCCATCGTCCATCGCCAGCCCGCCGAGGTCGCCGGAGAGATGGGCGCTGATGTCGTAGATCTCGAAGGCCAGCAGCCCCTCTTTCTGCGCGTCCTCGTCGGATGCAGGCGGAAACGTTGCATCGATCGCGAGGTCGAAGCCTTTCTGCTCTTCCAGGTTGGCGATCGATCCGGAAACCTGAAACGAGAAGCCGTCCTGCAACGAAACGTTGGCCTTCAGGTCGCTCGCCGATGAAACGGTCCCGGAAGCGTCGATGCTGGCGCTCATCGTTGCCGTTCCATCGACCGACCGGGCAATCTTGAGCGTATCGAGCATTTCTCCGATGGAGGTGGCGTTGGCGTTGATCACGACCTTGCGGAGCGTTTTGGACGTATCGCTCGGCACGATGCTGCGCATCGAAACGGTGCCGCCGGGCCCGGTTGCCGTCAGCGTGAAGCCGTCACCGATGTCGATGCCGTTTGCGACGAGGGGATGGATATCCCCTTCGATTTTCACCGGCTGGCCGTTCACCGTGCCCGACATGGTGAGTGCCGTGGAGTCCGACGAAGCGTCCCCGTCGGTCGCGACATCGGCGACGGTGATGTCGAACTCCCAGCCCGACTTGGGGTTGCGATAGCGGTAATGCGCATCGGATATCGCGATGTCGGCGCGCTTGGCGATCCGCACCATGCCCGGCACGATGCCGAACCAGCGCCGGTCCGAGCTGATCGCGGCGTCCGGATCGAACCCGACGATCCGGCTGTTGTCGGCAAGTGAAACGCCGTTGAGCTTCAGTGAGGTCAGGTCGAACCGGCCCGCGAGCAGGGAGCGGACGCTAAATCCGATGGTGGCCGCCTCGATCGTATCGGCCTCGCCCGACGGCGCCCCCTCTGGCCGTTCGATCCGGATCTTGCGGCCGGAGACGCTCATGATCGGTCCGTAGCGGATCTCGACCGGCTCTTCGATGTCGACGGGTGCTCCGAGCGCGCCGGAGAGTATCGTCTCGACGGCGGCTGTCCGAATTGGTGCGAAGACCCCGGCGGTCGCGACGAGAAACGCGGCGATGCCGGCCACGACGATGACGCCGGCCAGCCCGGCGGCGAGCCGCAGCAGCCGCCCGAACGGGGATCGTCTTTTCGAAGCACTGCTGCGTCTGGTCTTCATGATTGTCCCGAAGCCTCCACGCGCCGGCCGGTGAAAAGGGGAAGTGCGCCAAATGACAGCCGGTCGCTATGATCTAGAGGAATCCCGGCCGTAAGGCGATATCATGTCGGTGTTTCGTGACGGATCGGTCTTGGTCCGCGCGCCGCCGCGCTGCCATAATGGTTCAACCCGGCATTTGCGCCCGTTTCGTCGCGATACCAGGTGGAGTGCTCCATTGACATCCGCGGAAGGCCGCCTAGTTCCATTCGGCGCATGTGGGGTGCACCGGTTGTCTCCAGTGCTAGTATCGGGTGCTCCGATTCCCGATGGACCAGGCAGCCGATGGCGCGCAAGAAGAAAACCGACCCCTCCTCCCTGGCGGCCGAGCCTTACACGACCGGATCCGGCGCGCCGCGCATCGGCAGCCAGACGCTCGAGCAGGCGATGGGCGCGCAGGTGCGCCGGCTTCGTCAGCAGAGCAACCTGACGGCGAAGGAACTCGCCGCCGGCGCCGGCATCTCCACCAGCATGCTGTCGAAGATCGAGAACGGTCTGATCTCGCCGTCGCTTTCGACGGTCCAGGCGCTGGCAAGCGCCCTCAGTGTGCCCGTCAGCCAGCTGTTCTCCGCCTTCGAGGAGGAGCACGATTGCTCCTTTGTGAAGGCCGGGCAGGGCGTTTCCATCGAACGGCGCGGCACCAAGGTCGGGCATGGCTATCAGCTTCTCGGCCATGCGCTGGGCGGCGACGCGGTCGTCGAGCCATATCTGATCACCTTGCACGAGGACGCGGTGCCCTACACCGGCTTCCGCCACGCCGGCACCGAATTCATCTACATGCTGACCGGAGAGGTCGAGTACCGCCACGCCGACCAGACCTATCATCTGAGGCCCGGCGATGCGTTGATGTTCGATTCCGCGGCACCGCACGGACCCGAGCGGCTGATCGTTCAGCCGATGACCTATCTGTCGATCATCGTCTACCAGAGGCCTGAGCGGTAGTTTCCTGACAAGAAATCATATTTATTCACATTGACGAACCCTTGTCGCTGGTCTACGAAGGAGACGACACCGTTTCACGCCTTCGTGGAGGCCGCCATGTGCGGAATCGTCGGACTGTTTCTGAAAGACAGGGCGCTTGAGCCCGAACTCGGCGCGATGACCGCTGGCATGCTGGCGACCATGTGCGATCGCGGCCCGGACAGTGCCGGCTTCGCGATCTATGGCGCCGGCGCGCCGGACCGAATGAAACTCACCCTGCGCGGGCCTGCCGGCACCGATTTCTACGCTATCGAAGGCCACATCGGCGCGGCCACGGGCGGCGACATGAAGATCGAGGTGCGCGACACGCACGCGGTCCTGAGCGTCCCCGAACGCGCGCTTGCCGACGTCCGCGCCGCGCTCGCCGACACCCATCCCGAGATCGACGTCGTGTCGTTCGGCAAGCGGGTCGAGATCTACAAGGAAGTCGGCCGGCCCGACCTCGTGGCCGAGCGGTTCGGGCTCGCCTCGATGGCCGGCACACACGCCATCGGCCACACCCGCATGGCGACCGAATCCGCCGTCACCACCGACGGCGCGCATCCCTTCTCGACGGGCGCCGACCAGTGCCTCGTTCACAACGGCTCGCTGTCGAACCACAACAGGCTCCGCCGCGAGCTGAGCCGTGACGGGATCGTGTTCGAGACCGAGAACGACACCGAGGTCGCCGCGGGCTATCTCAGCTGGCGCATTCGCGAGGGCGCGCGCCTGGACGAGGCGCTCGAGGGCGCCCTCTCCGATCTGGACGGCTTCTTCACCTTCGTGGTCGGCACCGAGGCGGGCTTCGGCGTGCTGCGCGATCCGATCGCCTGCAAGCCCGCCATCATGGCCGAGACGGACAAATACGTTGCCTTCGGCTCGGAATTCCGTGTGCTGGCCGACCTGCCGGGTATCGAGATCGCCCGGGTCTGGGAGCCGGAGCCGGCCCATCCTTATTTCTGGGAGCATGCCTGATGCCGGTGGTCGATCTAGGTAGCGCGAGTATCCGTGAGTTGAACCAGTCGCTGCATGATCTGGGCCCGGACACCAACGAGACCCATTGGAGTGTCCTCAACCCGCGCGGCGCCCATGCCATCGCCGCAGGCCTTCAGGTACCCGTCACCGTCGAGATCGATGGCCATGTCGGCTACTACTGCGCCGGCATGAACAAGCAAGCCAAGGTCGTCATCACCGGCAATGCCGGAGTGGGTCTCGCCGAGAACATGATGTCCGGCGAGGTCCGGGTCTTGGGCGACGCCAGCCAGGCCGCCGGCGCCACCGGGCACGGGGGGCTGCTCGTCATCGAGGGCAACGCTGCGGCACGCTGCGGCATCTCCATGAAGGGTATCGATATCGTCGTGAAAGGCTCTGTCGGCCACATGTCGGCTTTCATGGCCCAGGCCGGATCGCTCGTGGTTCTGGGTGACGCGGGTGAATCGCTCGGCGATTCGATCTACGAGGCGCGACTGTACGTGCGCGGCACCCCGAAGAGCCTCGGCGCCGACTGCATCGAAAAGCCGATGACCGGCCACCACAAGGCCAAGCTGCGCGCCAGGCTCGATGCCGCAGGGATCGGCGGCGAGGTCGATGTGTCCGAGTTCAGGCGCTACGGCTCGGCCCGCACGCTCTACAATTTCCACGTCGACAACGTGGCCGCATACTGAGGATCCGATGGAAACGCGCCCCGACATTCCCCATACCGTTCCGCGCAAGCCGGCGAGTTTCGACGACTACGCGGCTTCGGAGATCCGCCGCGCCGCGGCGACCGGCCTCTACGATATCCGCGGCGGCGGCGCCAAGCGGAAGGTCCCGAACTTCGACGACCTGCTGTTTCTCGGCGCGTCCGTCAGCCGCTATCCGCTGGAAGGCTACCGCGAGCGCTGCGGCACTGACGTGGTGCTCGGCGCGCGCTTTGCTAAAAAGCCGATCGAGTTGAAGATCCCGATCACGATCGCCGGCATGAGCTTCGGTTCCCTGTCCGCGCAGGCCAAGGAAGCGCTCGGGCGCGGGGCGTCGATCGCCGGCACCTCCACGACGACCGGCGACGGCGGCATGACGCCCGAAGAGCGCGGCCACTCCGATATCCTCGTCTACCAGCTGCTGCCGTCGCGCTACGGCATGAACCCGGACGATCTCAGGAAGGCCGACGCCATCGAGATCGTTGTCGGCCAGGGCGCAAAGCCCGGCGGCGGCGGCATGCTGCTTGGCCAGAAGATCTCCGACCGGGTTGCCGAAATGCGCACCCTGCCGATGGGCATCGACCAGCGCTCGGCCTGCCGTCATCCCGACTGGACGGGACCCGACGACATGGAAATCAAGATCCAGGAACTGCGCGAGATCACCGACTGGCAGACGCCGGTCTACGTGAAGGTCGGCGCCTCGCGGCCCTATTACGATGTCGCGTTGGCGGTGAAATCCGGCGCCGACGTTGTCGTGCTTGACGGCATGCAGGGCGGCACGGCGGCGACCCAGGAAGTCTTCATCGAGCATGTCGGCATCCCGACGCTCGCCGCCATCCCGCCGGCGGTCCAGGCGCTGCAGGACCTGGGGATGCATCGCAAAGTGCAGCTCATCGTCTCCGGCGGCATCCGCTCGGGCGCAGACGTCGCCAAGGCCCTGGCGCTGGGAGCCGACGTCGTCT
>CAJQNW010000157.1 GCA_905479765.1 uncultured Tepidamorphus sp.
ATTCCAAATGACTTTTGGTTGGAATGTCAGATATCAGGCATATCTCTTACACAACCAGACAACGAAGAAATTTGTACGGAATCGGCTGGCCCAATTCATGCAAGAACAACATTTTTTGATATGACAATGACCACGGGGGACGCGAACAAAATCTTTGAACGCGCCAAACGTGATCCGAAGTTTGGGAAAAACGAACCCTACGCGGAGTGTTTCTAGTGTCTCGCGGTAAGCACCTGAGCCTAGAAGAAGCCCGCAAGAAGGCGCTCCTGGATCGCTTCGCCGAGGAACACCCGGCGGAAGGCGATGCCGAATTGTTCGACCGCCTGCTGGGCGCTATGGCCTCTGAAAAAACGCCAGAAGAAGCGGGAACATCAACTCAGGCTGACGACGCAGGTTCCAGCGGAACTCGATCTCGCCAAGATACGTCTGGAGATACTTAGGCGAGACCCAGATGTGGGTTCCGGCCACGGTGCGCTTCACGATGCCCCAGAAGGCTTCAATCGTGTTCGTATGGGTCGATCCGCGAACATATTCGTCCTTGGAATGATTGACGGTCGAATGTTCATACCCGAAGTCTTTCAGGTTGCGGAACGCACTGGCTTCGTCCGTTGAAACGCGGGTGCCCGTCTTGATCCACTGGAGGATCTGAAACGCGACGGTGTATTCCCGCTTGTTCGGGATGACGCGGGTGATGACTTCGCCGTCACGTTCGACCATGCCGAGCACAATTGCCTTGTCTTCTTTGCCCTTCTTGTCCTTGCCGCCGATGAATGCCTTATCCGTCTCGACGATATGACCGGGGCCACCAAGGCGACCGTCACCGTCGACCCAGCCCATGTATTCGCGGATCATGCGGGCCATCCGCCAAGCCGTCTTGTAGGTGACGCCAAGCTGGCGCTGGAGTTCCTTGGCCGCAACGCCGTGGCGCGTCGTGGTGAACAGGAACATGGCGTAAAACCACTTCTGGAGCGGCGTCCGCGACCGTTCGAATGGCGTTCCGACCATCGGATGGACGTGATGACCGCAATTGCAGGTGTAGGCGGGGACGTTGGTCAGCCGCCGCCACTTGCCGGTCTCGCCGCAGCGTTCGCAGGGATAACCCTGACCGTATCGCGTCTCGAAAAGATGATCCAAGCAAGCCCCGTCATTCGGGAACTGAGCGAAAAAGCCTCGGATTGTCAGCGACTTGGCCATCTGTATCTCCTATGCCAGAAGTATAGGAATTACAGGTCCATACGTAAAGGGGATATAGGCGGTTAATATCGGATGAAGAGCACTGTTGGACCGGACCGATTTTCGGTCGGCGATCGGTTTATTTCGCGGCTCGTCCAGGATCCCCCCTACCAAGTCCAGTCCTTCAGCAGCTTCTCGAATTTCGTGCGCGCCCGGCTGTTGGCGAAATCGGTGCAGACCATGACAGCACGGGCCTTTTTGCCGTTCAGCGCCGGAATATTCCCGTCGATTCCGGAGATGCCGCGTACGAGCGCCCCGACTTTCTTTGTTTTCGACGAGACGACCAGTTGTGCCGGCACCTCGGACAGCGAACTGCCGTTGGCCGTGCCGTGATCCACGCAGGGATTGACGGGAGTGTTATACGGCTCCTCGGTGGGGTCGCCGCCGGAACTGACAGGATAGCTGGAGCTCCAGGCCGGATAGGGGCACATCTGAACGTAGGCCAATCCGGCCTGGCAGTCGAAGACCTCGGGCTTCAACGCGGCGGCCAGCGTGTATTGATCGAACGGGCCTTCGATCGTTCCGAAAATGCCCTTCCAGTAGGCCTGGCGCGGTTCAGAGGCTTCAAGCAGCCATTTAAAGCTCTTGCGCGACGCCGCAGTCGATGGCTTGCGGCCGGGATAGGTCGCCGCGTCGAAGCCGAACAGGCCGGCGGTCTGCGATGTCTGGCCGGTCAACCCGAAAGACATCAGGCGGATCGGAACGGACCGGGCCTTGCCGGCGGCGAGCATCAAAGTGCCGCCGACCGGGTCCATTCGGAAATTGAAGTCGTTGACGACCTTGCCGTTGACGGCAACCGAAGAATCCTTTGTCCGCGAGGCCAGGACGATGATTTCATTGATGTTGCGGATCGCCCGTTTCGGTGCGGTATTCAGCAGGCAGGCGACGTCGGTCAGCGGCCCGATCGCCAGGATCGTTACCGTTGGTTTCTTGCCGAGCCCTTCGTCCGCCAGCAACGTGTCGCGCATCAGGGATACGCCCTCGTTGCCGCAGGACAGCGCAAACGAGCCTTTGCGGCCGGTGATTTTCGTGGTCTTGCCGTTAAACCATTTCGCGGTCGGATTGAGGATCTGAGCCGCCGGACCGATGGCGCCGGGGGCGACCGGAATGTCCTTGCGTTTCTTCAAGGTGCTTATGATCTGGCGAGCAACCAGCATTTCGGCCGGCAGCGACGCATTTCCGTAGGTCGGCACGACCGCCAGCAGATCGATCTGGCCGGCAGCATCGAGATTGAGCGCCATGGCCAGCGTCAGCCCGTCGTCGATGTCCTGAGGGGCGACATTGGTGTCGGTCGTATAAGCGTGGTCCGCGTCAAAGGAGACCGGC
Source organism: uncultured Tepidamorphus sp. (assembly GCA_905479765.1). Classification (GTDB taxonomy): domain Bacteria; phylum Pseudomonadota; class Alphaproteobacteria; order Rhizobiales; family Tepidamorphaceae; genus Microbaculum. The sequence continues at coordinate 2,560 of CAJQNW010000157.1, forward strand.
GTCAGGCTCTTTCCGCCGTGCGTGTCGATCAGCCCGATCGCGACGTCTGTGGAGATAATGATCCGCGGTACCGGCTTCGCCGAAGCATCTACTATCGGCTCAGACGCAGCAGGAGTGGCAGATGCCGCAAGTATCCCGGCAAGGGTCAATCCAACGAACCGAATACCGGTGCGGCGAACGAGGGTAACATCGAACAGTCTCAAGACATCCTCCTGAAATCCGGGACTATAAATATTTCCGTGGGGAACTGTTCTATCTCACCAACCAATTAAAAGGCTAACGCTACTTCAGAAATCCATTAACAGCACACGGCAGGTCTCGCCTGCACTGGCGGGCGGGGCGAAGGGCGGGCGGATGATCAGCGCGTCCGCCCTGGCAAGGGTCGCCAGCATGGAACTGTCCTGCCTGCCGAACGGTGTGACGACGAGGGTGCCGTCGGGATCGGTGCTCGCGGTGGCACGCAAATAGTCCTGACGCTGGTCGTTTTCGCTGAGATCGGCGCCCAGCCGGGCGTTGGTCTCGCCTGACGCCGACTCCTTCAGGCCGGTCAGCGCGTGGACGAGCGGCACGAGAAACAATCGCGCGGTAATCATTGCGGAGACCGGATTGCCGGGCAGGCCCAGGAACCGCGCATCGCCGAACTGCCCGAACATCAGCGGCTTGCCTGGCCGCATGGCGATTTTCCAGAAATCCAGCGACAGGCCTTCGGAAACCAGCACGTCCTGGACGATGTCGTGTTCGCCGACGGATGCGCCGCCGAGAGTGACGAGCACGTCGGCGCCTGAGTCCCGCGCTTTGGCGACGGCACTCGCGAGCGCATCACGGTTGTCGGGAGCAATCCCAAGATCGACCGGGGTTCCGCCGGCGTGGCGTACGATACCGGCGATGCCGAAACTGTTGGAGGCGATGATCCTGTCGGCGCCGGGATCGCCGCCTGGCAGCGCAAGCTCGTCGCCGGTCGCCAGGATCGCGATCTTCGGGCGGCCGTGAACGGGCACATCGGCATGGTTCATGGCGGCGGCAAGCGCGATCGCGCGCGGATCGGCACGCCGGCCGGCAGTCAGCAGCACGTCGCCTTCGGCGAAATCGAGGCCGCGGCGGCGCACGAAGCGGCCGATGCCGGAAACTTCGCGTACCAGAACAAAGTCGCC
>CAJQNW010000158.1 GCA_905479765.1 uncultured Tepidamorphus sp.
GGCCACGTCGTGCGTGAGCCCGTCGCGAACGATCGTCGCCGGGTGCAGGTGCGGCTGACGTCGGTCGGCGAGGATTGGGTCGCCTCCCTGATCCTGCGCGCGCGCGACCACGAGGACAAACTGCTGGACGCGCAGACGCCCGCCGAAGCGGAGATCCTGAAGCGCGTCCTGAAGCAGCTCATCCGCCGGCTTGCCGACCGCCTGTCGGGAATCGCGATCGAGGGGCCGGAGATCGAAAGCGTGTGAGCTTCTTTTCGCCTCGCCCCAGGCAACTGCATCGGTCTCGCCCGAAGCCGGCAGCGTCTGCTAGTCTGCCGCGGATGTCGATACGCTGTCTATTTCATCTGAGCATAATCGGTTTGACGGTCGCGCTTGTCCCTGTTGGCGCGTCCGCCGCCGGTGGCGATCCGGTCAATGGCCGGCTCGTCGTCGAGAAATGGTGCGCGCTCTGCCACTCGATCAGCGGCGTGAACACCGATCCCGACCGCGCGCCGACATTCGAGCAGGTCGCCAACCGCGACGGCCGCGACGCGGCTTACCTCACCCGGATCGTCCATGAGGATCACTTCCCTATGACGACGTTCCGCCTGTTCGAGGCCGAAAAGCGCGACGTCGTGGCCTTTCTTCTCACCCTTCAACACGAGAAGCCGTAAGCGTCGGTCACCCGCCGGGTAGATTAGCCTTCTCAAGAAACGCCACGAGCGCGCTCGTTTTCGTCTCCGGTCCGGCCCGGTCCTCGGCGATGTGGCCGTAAAGCGCGGAGATCGCCTGGAACATGTCCCTGGCGGCTTCGTCGTTGCCGGCGAACTCGGCGATCTCGTTCATTTCCGCGACCCAGCGGTAGGCCTTGTCGAAGCTATTGGGGACCGAGCGGGAAAAGCTCTGGACGAAACTGGGCAGGCTGGCCTTTATCTCTTCGGCGAGCGCGTCGGCGGCCCCGCTTCGGTCGGCCGCCAGGATCATCGCGGTGGCGATGGCGTTGATGCCCTTGGTGATGCCGGCGTAGCTCATCTTCAGGGCGGAGGCCGCGCCAACCGGCCCGTCGAGAACCCGGACATCGAGCCCGTAGGTGGTCAGCACCGCGACCTGATGCGCTTCCGGCCCCGAGACGTAGAGTCGCGGGCCGTTGTATCCCTCGCGCGGCGGAAAGCCGATGATGCCGCCGTCGGCGAACGGCCCGCCTGTAGCCTCGATCGCCTTGGCGACCTCGGTGACGGTGTCGGGGCTGACGGCGTTGCAGTCCACATAAAGCGGTTTGTTCGCCCGCGTCTGAATCAGGTCACCGATTGCGGACGCAAGCGGCAACGCCTCGGCCGGCGGCAGCACCGACAGGAAGATGTCGACGTCCACGAGCGCCTCGCCCTCGACCGGGATCATCCCCGCAGCCTGCGCCCGTTCGGCCGACGCCGCGCTGCGGCCGGCAAGCGACGTGCGCACCTCCAGCCCGTTTTTCACAAGAACGGCGCCGATCGCCGCGCCCATGTTTCCCGGTGCCAGGATGGTGACCGTCGGTTTCATGCCGCTGCTCCGATTGACCCTGCGTTGGAATGGTTTTTTCCGATTGGCCGGACCTTTAGCACGAAATGCGCGAGACCGGCGAAACGAGGCGATTGACACAGGTCATTCGTATACTAACATGTGTACACGAATGACCTTGACGCATCGCCGGAGTGCTCTATGGCTGCCCTCGTTACACAGCGCGTGATCGACGTCCACCACTGGACCGACCGCCTGTTTTCCTTCCGCACCACCCGGGACCAGGGGTTCCGGTTCGAAAACGGCCAGTTCGTGATGATCGGCCTGCCCGTAGACGGCAAGCCGCTGCTGCGTGCCTATTCGATGGCGAGCTCCAACTACGAGGACACGCTGGAGTTCTTCTCCATCAAGGTCCCGGACGGCCCGCTGACCTCCCGCCTTGCCCACATCAAGGAAGGCGACGAGATCCTGGTCGGCCACAAGCCGACCGGCACGCTGGTCCAGGACGCGCTGCTGCCCGGCAAGCGGCTCTATCTGGTGTCGACCGGTACCGGCATCGCCCCCTTCGTATCGATCATCAAGGACCCGAGTGTCTACGAGCGCTACGAGCACGTCGTGCTGGTGCACGGCTGCCGGAAGATCGAGGATCTCGCCTATGGCGAGAAGATCGTCGAGGCGCTGCCGAAGGACGAGATTCTCGGCGAGATCATCGGCGAAAAACTGTTCTATTATCCCACCGTCACGCGTGAACCCTTCGAGAACAAGGGCCGCGTCACGGACCTGCTGAGTTCCGGCGAGATTTCCGGATCTTTCGGATTGCCGCAGCTCGACCCCGACAACGACCGCGTCATGATCTGTGGCGGCCCGGCGATGCTCGACGACATGGTCGCCATGATGGAAGAAATCGGTTTTGACGAAGGCGCGGTTTCGCGCCCCGGCCAATACGTGATCGAGAAGGCGTTCGTCGAGCGATAGAGACTATCCGCCTGCCTCGGCGGGCGACATGATGTGCCGATCGTGATGGATCGGATTGGTTAGGCCGGTGCGTTCAGAGGAGGAGCTGACGCCGTGGGTTCTGCCGTAGAAGAGCTGTCGGGCGAGACGTCTGATGCGGGCCCGCGTCAGGCTGTGCGCACGCGCCGGATCAGCGGCATCGATGTCGGCGGCACCTTCACCGATCTCCTCATCCATGAGACCGGCCCGGACGGACCTGCCGTTCGCATCGCCAAGGTGCCGACCACCCTGCCGAACCAGGCCGAGGGCGTGCTGTCGGCGATTGCCCAGGCTGGCGTCACGCCAGCCGATATCGATCTCCTGATCCACGGCACCACGGCGACCACCAACGCCATCCTCGAACGCAAGATCGCCACCGTCGGCCTGATCACCACGGCCGGCTTTCGCGATACGCTGGAGCTTGGCCGCCGCACCCGGCCGAACGCCTATGGCATGACCGGCGTCTTCAAACCGCTCGTTCCCCGCGACCGCCGCCTTGAGGTCACAGAGCGCATGGACGTTAACGGCGGTATCGTCCGCCCGCTCGACGAGGCCGGCGTCGCCGAAGCCGCCCGCGCGCTGCTCGACATGGACTGCGAGAGCGTCGTCATCCACTTCCTGCACGCCTACGCAAATCCGGCGCACGAGCTGCGCGCCGGCGAGATCGTCCGCGAGATCTGGCCAAACGGATACGTGACGCTCGGCCACGAGCTGCTGTCCGAATTCCGCGAATACGAGCGCGGCACCACGGCCTCGGTGAACGCGGCGGTGCAGCCGATCCTCGACCGCTATGTCCACCGCCTGCAGGATCAGCTGAAGGACGGCGGCTTCGCCCACGATTTGCTGGTGATGAACGGCAACGGCGGCACCGTCTCGGCCCAGCTGGTTGCCCGCGACGCGGCCAAGACGGTGATGTCGGGCCCGGCGTCGGGCGTCATCGCGGCGGCCGCGACGCTTCATCAATCGGGCCTTCAAAACGCCATCACCTACGACATGGGCGGCACGTCCACCGACGTCGCGCTGATTTATGGCGGCGTGCCGGAAGTCTCGTCTGAACTCTCCATCGACTACGGCCTGCCGATCCACGTGCCGATGGTGGACGTCCGCACCGTCGGCGCCGGCGGTGGCTCGATCGCCTCGATCAACGCCGCCGGCGTCCTCAAGGTGGGGCCGGAATCGGCGGGCTCCGCGCCAGGCCCGATCTCCTACGGGCGCGGCGGCACCGAGCCGACGATCACCGACGCCAACATGGTGCTCGGCCGCCTCGATCCGTCAGGCCTGACCGCCGTCGAAACCACCGTCGATGTCGCCGCGATCCGGGGCCGCATCGACGAGGTGCTGGCCGGCCCGCTCGGGTTCTCGACGGAGGATGCCGCTGCTGCCGTCCTCAAGCTTGCCAACATGCACATGGCCGGCGCGATCCGGCTGGTGTCGCTGTCGCGCGGCTACGATCCGCGCGATTTCGTGCTGTTCGCCTTCGGCGGCGCCGGCCCCCTTCACGCTGTGGCGATCGCCCGCGAACTCGGCGTGCCCGAAGTGCTGGTGCCGGCACGGCCCGGCCTCACCAACGCACTCGGCTGCCTCGTCGCCGATCTGCGCCAGGATCTGGTCAACACCATCAACGAGCCGCTTGGCTCCCTCGATATGGATGTCGTCAAGTCGACGCTCGAGGCGCAGCGCGCGCAGGGCGAGACGGTCAACGACGCCAGCCGCGACGAGATCGCCGAGACGGTCGTGATCCACGGCGCCGACATGCAGTTCCGCGGCCAGACCCACCTGATCCGGATTTCAATTCCATCGCCCGACGTCACCCGCGAGGAGCTGCAGGCCTTTTTCGAGGAAGCCTATTTCGCCCGCTTCCAGGTGCGCCTGCCGGAAATCCGCGCGGTGCTGGTCAATCTGGTCACCTCGGTGATCGGCAAGCGGCACGCCTTTTCGCTATCCTCGCTCGCCGGGACCGGCGAGGGCGATGCCCTGATCGGCGCGCGCGATCTCTACGCCGACGGGCGCTGGCACAAGGCGAATGTCTATGCCCGCGAACGGCTGCGCTCCGGCGATGTGATCGATGGCCCGGCGGTCATCCAGCAGGTCGACGCGACGGCGGTCATCGAGCCCGGCGCGACCGCGCGGGTCGACGAGGTGGGTAAC
>CAJQNW010000159.1 GCA_905479765.1 uncultured Tepidamorphus sp.
GAAATGCAGCCGTCCTGTCACCGGGAGCTGATCCGGTGTTATCCACTGTGTATCCACAGCCGCTGAATTGCCGTAGCGAAATTTAGCCGCGCCATCCATCATGCCTCCAAGCGAGGGCAGATTACATGACTGATACCGATGCCGCGGTCGGGATTCCCTGGTACCGCAAGCGTGACTATGAGCGAATCCTGGCGATTATGGCTGACAGAGCGCAATTGCCGCGATCCTACGAGAAATGGCGAAATAGGGTCGAAGTCCTGGAACAGCGGCTGCGTGATACCGGCAAGCCGACGATGCGCATGACGATCGACCCGAAGGATTTCTCGAAGTGGTGTTCATCGAACCGGCTGAATGCCAATGCTCACGCACGGCTTCTCTATGTCGACCAGTCGATCCGCGGTGAAGCGCCTGAAAAGGCGGAGGCCTAAGAGCGCCGGGACTACGGGAATTTCCGACTAGCCGAAACGAAACCTCCAGATCTGTGTGGCTTTCTTGACGTCCGGCCAAATGCAATTGCCTTGGTAGCGCGAGCGGATGGAGAGAATCGAATGCGCATCGATAGCCCGCGCCGGCGTGAGCATTTGAAGGCTGTCGCCGACCGGTTGCCGGCGCATCTGGAGCGCCTGACCTGGACTGCCGACCAGATTGCGCAGGAACGCCAGCGTGCCTTGCGTGAGACACTAGCCCATGCAAAGGCCAATTCGCCCTGGTACTGCGAGCGACTCGCCCGCGTCGATCCGGACACCTTCACCGAAGCCGATCTGACGTCGCTGCCGATCATGACGAAGACGGACGTCATGGAGAATTGGGACGATATCGTCACCGATCGCCGCCTGACGCTTGCCGGCGCCAACGCCCATATCACCGCCAAGCTACGCGGCGAGACGCACGATTACTACTACCTCGACGACACCGAGATTTTCGCGACCGGCGGATCGTCGGGGACGCGCGGTGTCTTTGTATGGGGCTGGAACGAATTCATCGAAATTGCTTGTATTACCAACCGTTACCAGTCGCGCGACGAGCCGCCCTCGCCTGGCAAGGAAACCGGCCGCCGGCTGCTCGCCGTCATTGAGGCGGGCGAGACGGTTCACGGCAGCCCGTTCCTGTTTTCGGTGACGCCGGATCCGCATACGGACGTGCGCTGGTTTCCAGCCGCATCTCCGATGGCCGACTTGGTGGCCGAATTGAACAAAGCCCAGCCGACGCATATCAACGGTTTTGCCTCCACCGTTCAGGCGCTGGCCGGCGAGGCGCTGGCCGGGCGTCTCAAGATCAGGCCTAAGCACGTCGCCACAAACTCAGAGCCCCTGATGCCCGAGGCGCGGACATTGGTAAAACAGGCCTGGAATATCGATATCAACAACATGTGGGGCTGCGTCGAGGTCGGCCATATCGGCATCGAGTGCGACGCGCACGAGGGCCTGCATCTGTCCGATGACGCGATCATCACCGAGTTCGTCGATCATGACGACCGGCCCGTCGCGAACCCGGAAGACGTCGAAAAGGTGTTGGTCACCTCCCTGTTCAACCGTGTTCAGCCGATCATCCGCTACGAGCTCACTGATATGGCTATCCCGGCGGCAACGCCGTGCAGCTGCGGGGCAGTCTATCCGCTGGTCCGCGAGATCCGCGGCCGCGCCGATGATGCCTTCCGCTATGCCGGCGGCATCGCCATCCATCCGCTGCTGTTCCGTACGCCGCTTGGGCAGAATCCGATGATCGAGGAATACCAGGTACGCCAGACCGAGGACGGCGCGTCGGTCGCCGTCGTCGCGCGCGGCGACGTCGATATCGGGCAGATCAAGAGCGATATCGTCGTTGCGCTGAAGGCAGGCGGCCTTACCGATCCGCATATCGAGATCGTCATGGTCGACCGGATCGCCCGTCATAGGGAGACCGGCAAGCTCAAGCGGTTCTTGCCGCTGGGCTAATCGGCACCGATGTTTTCCGTCCGGTCCTCGCCGCCCATCGGATTTCCTTGCTCGTTGATGAGGTCGATCACAGCGACGGCTCGATAGGCCGGGGAATGGCCGATCGCGGTATGGATGCCAGTCTGGCTCTTGACTGACGATCCAGCGATTACGGCCTTTCCGAGAGCCACCTGCGAGCGCGTTACAACGCCTGCGAATGCAAACGCTGCTAAAGCTCTTCCGGTGGCGCGTCCGGCGTTTCGTCGCTCGGGCCCATCCCGCCCGGCAGGTCGTCCAGGGACTCTAGCGTCTCCTGCGCCGACGGCGCCGGCAACGGTTCGGTATCGGTGGTGTTGCAGGCGGTCAGCAGCAGAAATGCTGAGAATATAAAACCAAATCGAAGTGCGATCGAACCGGGCGTCATGGGCTTGTCCTAGTCATTATCGGGAGGGCGATTGTTCACCAGTTCCGTTACGAAACGTATGAAAACTGAAGGGAAAATCCTCGGCTCCGACACACGTGCGATATCGGACGTTATCGATCAGCCGCATTTCCCTACGGTAATCTCAACATTTGATTTTTCTTTTTCTTTTTTTGCTTGGGCGTTTGTGGCTGAGTTCCGAGTATCTGGAATCCGATTGCCACGCAAGGATCAGACGCGGGGAAAAGGCCGGCCCATCACCGGAACGCGTCGGCCATAAAGCGCCCACGGTACTGGAGATCAAAAGCGGACACTATCGTCGCTCGAACACGGGCTTTCGTTTCTCAAGAAAGGCCATCATGCCTCTGCCTTGTCGGCGGAATCGAAGAGCGCCAGGAACGCGTCCTGCTCGAGGCCTATGCCCTCGCACAGGGGCAGATCGGCGCCGTCCGTCACGACGCGCTTGATCCCGCGGATCGCCAGCGGGGGCAGTTTGGCTGCTCCGGCGGCGAATTCGATGGCCCGGTGGATTGTCTCGTCGATATCGCAGAGTTCGCTGGCAATGCCGATGGCATAGGCCCGCTCGGCTTCGATCGGCCTGGCGGAATAGCAGAAGATGCATCGCCCGGAACTTGCCGATCGCCCGGACGAGACGCTGGGTGCCGCCGGCGCCCGGCATGATGCCGACACGCGGCTCCGGCAATCCGAACTGAGCCGACCGCCCGGCGATGATGACGTCGGCGTGCATGGCCAGTTCGAAGCCGCCGCCGAGCGCAAGGCCGTTCACCGCCGCGATCAGCGGCTTGGGGAAATCCGCGATCGGCTTCCAGAATCGCGCAAGGTTGAGTGATTTTGCGCCGGCTGGATCCAGTTCCGCCAGCATGCGCAGATCGGCGCCGGCGGCGAAGACCTCCGGACCGCCGGTGATCACGACTGCGCAGCACATATCGTCCTGAGCCAGGGCCTCGAATTGCCCGGCAAGGCTCTTGCGCGTTGGAAGATCGAGCGCATTCTTCTGTTCGGGGCGATTTAGCGTGATCACCACCACATGCTCGCTTTCCCGGCTGACAAGAACCTCGCTCATGATCTAGCCTTCCTCACTCAGGAGCGACAGGCCCAGTTCGGCGCGGCGGCGCAGCCACAGGCTGGCGCGGTAGCGCGGATCGCCGGTGCGCGCGAAAATCCGGTCGAGGATTTGTAGGACTGTGCCAGCACCTAGTTCGTCGCCCGAGGCCAGCGGCCCCTTTGGATAGCCGAGGCCCAGTGTCACCGCGAGGTCGATGTCGCCTGGGGAGGCAATACCTTGCTGGGCGATATCGCAGGCGATGTTGATGATTGTAGCCAGAACGCGCTGGGCGACGAAGCCGGGGCTGTCCTTGATGGTCGTCACCCGGTAGCCGGCACCGGCGAGCAAGGCATGCGCGCTATCGCGACAGGCCGAGGCCGTGGCAGGAGAGCCCATCAGCGTCAATCGGTCTGTCACGCCGAGCAGCGGGTCGACGGCCAGCGTGCGGGCGGGATCGAGGCCAGCCGCCAGCGCGGCCTGGGTGGCGTCGTAGCCGATAGGCGCGACCAGGCAGACGCTGTCCTGCGCAGGCGTTTTATCCGCGTCTACGGTCTCGCCAAGGGATTGTCGAAGGCCGTCGAAAAACGCCGCTTCGGAAACTCCCGACCGGTCGAGCCAGATCCGGCTCGGCCCGTAATCGTTCAAGTCCGGAGCATCCGGCTCGGGCGGACGAACGATGGCGCCGTCTTCGTAGACGTAAAAGCCCCGTCCGGTCTTCCGGCCGAAGTAACCGGCCTCGACCTGCAACGCCGGCAAGGGCGACGGCCGGAACCGAGGCTCCTGCCAGAACTCGTCGTAGATCTTGCGCATGACGGAAAAGGACACGTCGAGCCCGGTGAGGTCGAGCAGTTCGAATGGCCCCATCCGGAAGCCCGCTGCCTCGCGCAGGATGCGGTCGATCGAGACCGTATCGGCGACTCCCTCCTGAACGATCCGTAGGCCTTCCGTATAGAGTCCCCTTCCGGCGTGGTTGACCACGAAGCCGGGGCTGTCGCTCGTCACCACCGGCGCGTGACCGAAGGCTTTTACCAACGCGACAAGTATCTCGAGGACGGCGGGATCGGTATCGACGGCGCGAATAACTTCCGCGACCTTCATCAACGGAACCGGATTGAAAAAATGCAGCCCGGCTACCCGCTGGGGATGCGCGGTTCCGGCCGCGATCGCGGTGATCGACAGGGACGACGTGTTCGACGCGATGATGGCGGTCCCGGCCAGCACGGCGTCGAGCTTGCCGACGAGATCGCGCTTGATGTCGAGATCCTCGATAATCGCCTCGATGACGATGTCGGCGGGCGAAAGTTCGGCGAGCGCTTTCGCGGGGACCATCAGCGATTTCGCGGCGTCCGCAACTGCCCGGTCGAGCTTTCCCTTGCTCGCGGCGCGATCGAGCATTCCGGCGGCAAAGCCGATCGCCGCGTCGACCGCGTCACCGGACGCATCGTGCAGCAGCACCTTGAACCCGGACTGGGCAAGGACCTGGACAATGCCCCGCCCCATCGTGCCGGCGCCGACGACGCCGACCGTCAAATCCTTCAACTCTTTCGGCATCTCCTACTTTCCCTGAAATTTTGCGGGGCGCTTTTCAAGGAAGGCAGCGCGGCCCTCTGCGAAATCCTCTGTAGCGAAAAGGACAGCCTGCGCATCCGTCTCGGCTTTTAGGGATTCATCCAGCGACATCGGCGCCCGGGCCAGCAGTGCCTTGGTCATGCCGATCCCGAGCGGCCCGGCCTTCATCAGGCTGGCGGCCACCTCATAGGCCCGTTCCAGCGCCTGCCCCGGTTCGACCTCGATATCGGCAAGACCCGAGGTCACCGCCTGCGTGCCGCTCATGGGTTCGCCCGTCATCATCGCCAGCTTGGCGCGTCCGAGCCCCATGCGCTGCGGCAGGAACCAGAGCGCGGCGGTATCGGGCACCAGGCCGATCTTGACGAAGGAGCAAATGAACTTCGCGTCGCTTGCTGTAACGACGACGTCGGAGGCAGCCGCGATCGACAAGCCATTGCCTGCGACGAACCCTTCCGTCGCCGCGATGACCGGCTTTTCCGCGTATGCGATCAGGCGGACGATGCGATGCAGGCGCTTGAGGCGCGTTCGGCTTTCGACCGGCGTCTCTTTCATGCCCGTGATGTCGCCGCCGGCACAGAAGTTGCCATTGATCCCCGTGATAATAACGACGCGGATCGTTTCATCCTCCAGCGTCGCAGCGAGATGGTCATGAAAGACGTCGCGCATGGCCAGGTTCATCATGTTGCGCCGGCGCGGATTGTCGATGGTCAGCCGTGCGATACCGCCGTCGACTTCAAGACGGGCGGTGCCCAGGACGGTGTCGGTCAAAATTTCAGTTTTCGTCATGAGTGTCAGTGCCCGACAAAGACTGGTTTGCGTTTCTAGTTGAATGCGGCAAGTCCCTCCGCCGCGTCGGTCGTCTTGAAGATTTTGGCCTGTTCGCCGGCTTCGCGCGCAAGGGTTTCCGCGTATCCGCCGGCTTCCAGGAGGACCCGCTTCGAGGCGGCGAAGGCGGCTGTCGGACCGTCCGCGATGCGCTGGGCAAGCGCCCGGGCTTCGTTCAACAGGGCATCAGGCGCGTAGGCCTCGCATACCAGGCCCATGTCGAAAGCTTCGCGGCCGCTGAACATCCGGCCCGTGTAGATGATCTGCGCTGCCTTGTGATGGCCGAGGCGGTCGCGAAGGAAATAGTGGCCGCCGGCATCCAGCATGATGCCGATGTTGCGGAACGGGCTACCGATGACCGCATCATCAGCTGCAAGTACGATATCGCAGGCCATGGCGATGCCCAGTCCGCCGCCAACGCACGGCCCTGCCACCGCTGCGATGGTCGGTATGCCAAGGTCACGTATGGCCAGCAGCGCCGGGTTAACGTATTCAGTGATTGTCTCCTGGGCGTCGAGAACGCGCGCATCGGCTCCGGTCAGATTATGTCCTGCCGAGAAGCTCCCGCCCTCGCCGCGCACGAGCACACAGCGCACCGGCTCAGCCTCCTCGCCGAGTGTCTCCATCGTCTGGCGCAGGAGCTGCCAATCGGCGTTTCTCAGTGCGTTCTTCTTTTCGGGGCGGTTGAGTACGACCTCCGCAACTGCTCCTGTTCGCGTCAACAGTATGGATGTCATGAATGCGGGCTCCTCCTGCCACTGGGTCCAATGATATTGGCTCGGACACTATTTACTGGCGCACGGTGCGCTTGACCGACCTTTGTCGAGCCGCTTATTAATAAACCGGACGTTCGTCATCTTTTTCGGTTATCATGCGGGCCATTTCGGTGCAACAGGTTCCATGTCCGCAGTCCCCTCCTATCCCCGGACTGTAATCGATCTGGCGTCAACGGGCCGATTAGAACACAATCAATGCAAGGGTGGCGCTGAGAAGGCGGCCACCAGCAAGGGAGGCCAACTCGATGAACATCGCATCCGCGCCGGCGTCACAGGCCGCTTTCGATCCCAATTTCCACCTGTCGGACCCGGTCGGCATGACGGAAGAACTGCGGATGCTTCGAGAGCAGGTGCGACGCTTCGTCGAAAAGGAAGTCCTTCCGTTTGGCGAAGCCTGGGAGGAAGAGGGCAAGATCCCACGCGAGATCTTCGTCAAGATGGGCGAGTTAGGCCTTCTCGGCATGCGCCACGAGGAGGAATACGGCGGAACGAACATGGGGCCGCTAGCCTCTGTCGTGTTCGCCGAAGAGCTTGGCCGGTCGAGCTTCGGCGGGTTTTCCTCCTCAGTGCTCGTTCACACCGACATGTCCAGCCCGCACATCACCAAGAGCGGCAACGACGAGCAGAAGGCCCGCTATCTGCCGGACATCATCGCCGGCAAGAAAGTCTGTGCCGTCGCAGTCACCGAGCCCTGGGCGGGCTCGGACGTTGCCGGTCTGCGCACCAAGGCCGTGCGGTACGGTGACGACTGGGTGATCAACGGCGCCAAGATGTTCATCACCAATGGCGTCTACGGCGATATCTTCATCGTCGCGGCACGTACCGATCCCGGCGCCAAGGGCAGCCGGGGCATTTCCCTGTTCATCGTCGAGAGCGGCACGCCCGGTTTCTCGGTCGCGCGGAAACTCGACAAGCACGGCTGGCTGTGTTCCGACACCGCCGAACTCGTCTTCGAGGACGTCCGGGTGCCGGCGGAGAACCTGCTGGGCGTCGAGAACCGCGGCTTCTACGCGATCATGAACACCTTCGAGAACGAGCGCCTGTGCATCGGCGCCATGTGCGCCGGCGAAAGCCAGAAGGCGATCGAGCTGACACTCGACTATGTGCGGACGCGGACGGCGTTCGGCGGCACGCTTTGGAACCTGCAGGCGACACGGCAGAAGCTCGCCGAACTGGCAGGCAAGGCGGCGGCCGCACGGGCGCTCACCTATCACGCGGCCACCCAGGCACAGGAAGGCATCGACGTCAGCCGCGACGTCTCGATGATCAAGGCCTATGCGCCTGAAGCCCTGCACGAGATCGTACACGGATGCCTGCAGTTGCACGGCGGCACCGGCTATATGCGCGGCACACCGATCGAACGCATGGTGCGCGATGCCCGCATCCTGATGATCGGCGGCGGCGCGACCGAGGTGATGTACGAAGAGGTCGCCAAGCGGATGTAATCCGCCGGATTTGATCCGCCGACGGTATCGAAACAGGCGCCGCGGTTCGATGAGCCGCGGCGTTTGTTGTGCTATCAGGCGTCGTGTTTGCCGACGATCGCAACGGAACAGACGTTCTGGTGCGGCCA
>CAJQNW010000160.1 GCA_905479765.1 uncultured Tepidamorphus sp.
ATCTACCTGCATACCGTTGACGACGAGGACGGTCCGGTGCTGCGCGCCGTGGCCACCGACGGTCACCGTCTGGCCCGGGTCCAGACGGCCGCGCCCGACGGCGCCGAGGGCATGCCCGGCATTATTGTGCCACGCAAGGCCGTGCAGGAACTGTTGCGGCTTCTCGACGACCCCGAAGAGACCGTCGGCATCGAGCTGTCGTCCAACAAGATCCGCTTCACCATCGCCCAGGTGGTTCTGACCTCGAAGCTGATCGACGGGACCTTCCCCGACTACGGACGGGTCATCCCGTCGGGCAACGACAAGATCATGCGTGTGGATCGCGAATCCTTCGCCCATGCCGTTGACCTTGTGTCGACCGTGTCGAGCGAGCGCGGTCGCGCGGTCAAGCTTGCGATCGGCGAAGAGCGGCTGGTGCTGACCGTCAACAATCCCGATTCCGGCAGCGCCACCGAGGAGATCTCGGTCAGCTATTCCGCCGAGCCGATTGAAATCGGCTTCAACGCCCGCTATCTGCTCGACATTACAAGCCAGCTGGAGTCCGGCGAGGCACGGTTCGAGCTCGCCGATCCGGGCTCGCCCACGCTGATCCGCGACGAGGGCGACAACCAGTCGCTCTACGTGCTGATGCCGATGCGGGTGTAACGCCGCCACGCGGAGGGCGAAGGCCCTGCCGACTTCCGGAATTTCCTTAAGCGAAGCAGAGACCGGAACGGGCCGAGACCGGGTTGCGGTTGGCCGGTTGACGCTGACCGATTTCCGTAACTACGACCATTTGCGGATCGACCTCGACGCGCGCCCGGTCGTCCTCACCGGCGCCAACGGGGCCGGCAAGACCAACCTTCTCGAAGCCGTATCCTACCTGACCGCAGGCCGCGGCCTGCGCGGCGCCCAGCTCGACAGCGTCATCCGCATCGGAACGGATGGCTTCGCTGTCGCTGCGACCTTGCTCAAGCCGATTAGTGCGACCGAAGCCGGTGAGATCGACATCGGCACCGGTTACCGGCGCGGCGAGAGCGGCCGCGTCGCCCGCATCAATCACGAGCCGGCTTCGGGCGTGGGCGCGCTTGCCGAACTTGTGCGTGCCCTGTGGCTGACGCCGGCGATGGACGGCCTGTTCACCGGCGCGGCCTCGGACCGGCGCCGATTCCTCGACCGGCTGGTGCTGACGCTCGATCCCGGCCATGCCTCCCGCGTCGGCGATTTCGAGAAGGCGATGCGGCAGCGCAACCGCCTCCTGGAAGAGCCGCGCCCCGATGCGCGCTGGCTCGACGGGGTGGAACACACCATGGCCGAGCTGGCGGTCGCGGTCGCCACGGCGCGCGATCAGGCGGTGGCGAAACTCGCCGCAGCGCTTGCCGAGCGGGCCGGCGGCGTTTTTCCCGATCCCGGCATTTCGATCGAGGGCGACTTTGAGGCGGGTCTCGGCGGACGTGCGTCCGTCGATGTGGAGGCCGACTACCGCGCAGACCTCGGCCGGTCCCGCCACCGCGACGCGGCCGCCGGGCGAACGCTAAAGGGGCCGCATCGCTGCGACCTCACTGTCGTCCACCGGCTTCGCGGCGTGCCGGCAGCACTTGCCTCGACGGGAGAGCAGAAGGGCCTGCTGATCGCCTTGATCCTCGCCCACGCCCGGCTCGTGCGGGAAGCCTCCGGCAATGTCGCGCCTCTCCTGCTCCTCGACGAGGTCGCCGCCCACCTCGACGACATGCGCCGCGCCGCCCTGTTCGCGGAGATCCTGGCACTCGGCTCGCAGGCCTGGATGACCGGCACCGACCGGGCGCTGTTTACCGATATCGCAGCCGACGCCCAATGTTTCGAGGTGGCGGGCGGAACCGTGTCGCCGGTTTAAATGAGCGGGATACGGCGGTGCTCCCATGCTTTCGCTGCAACCCCCGTGCGGTAAACGCAGGCTTCCGGGAATGCGGGATTTCCTGTACCAAGCCAGATATGGAATGGATGGGCCTCTTCACCTTTGCCGCCGCACTTGCCGTGGCCGCCGCGATCCCGGGACCGGGCATCGCCGCCGTCGTTGCGCGTGTGCTCGGCGCCGGCTTCCGGCCGGCCCTGCCGATGATCTTCGGGCTGATCCTGGGCGATCTCGTCTATCTGACGGCTGCGGCGCTCGGCCTTGGCGTCATTGCCACCAGCTTCGGCACCCTGTTCATGGTCATCCGCTGGGCCGGCGCCGCCTATCTTGTCTATCTGGCGATCCGGCTGTTCATGGCGCGTCCCGAGGCCGAGGCCTTGTCCATGCGCGGGCCGTTGTCTGCCAGGTCGGGCCGCACGGGCCCCTTTCTCGCAGGCTTTCTGGTGACGCTCGGCAATCCCAAGGTGATCCTGTTCTACCTCGCCCTGCTGCCGACGATCGTCGATCTCGGAGGCCTGACGGCGCTCGGTTTCGCCGAGATGTCGACTGTCGTTTTCCTCGTGGTCCTCGGCGTCGTCTGCGGATATGCGGCGCTCGCCGCGCGCGCCCGGCGGCTGTTCGAGAACCCCGCCGCACGGCGTATTCTGAACCGGATTGCCGGTGCCACGATGATGGGTGCCGCAGCGGCGATCGCGACGCGGTCATGATGCGCCCGCCGGGTTTGTCGATAGCCGATTGAATACCCATATATCCGGTGACGAATTTCATCTCTCGGGGCTCGGCAGACGGCTCTCTGAAATGCTAGGATGTCTTTGATTCTAAATCACCTTCCGGTGCGCGCCTCGGCTTTTGCCGCGGCTTGAGAGGCACCGGGAACTGGAACACGGAACGGAACATGCAGGAAAACGAGCCCGGAGCCGCAGACGGCTCCGAATATGGTGCCGAATCCATTAAGGTTCTCAAGGGTTTGGATGCTGTCCGCAAGCGTCCGGGCATGTACATCGGCGACACCGACGATGGTTCCGGCCTGCATCACATGATCTACGAGGTGGTCGACAACGCCATCGACGAGGCGCTGGCCGGTCATTGCGACAAGGTCGACGTGGTCCTCAACGCGGACGGGTCGGCGACGATCACCGACAACGGCCGTGGCATTCCCACGCAGATGCACGAGGAAGGCGTCTCGGCCGCCGAGGTCATCATGACCCAGCTGCACGCTGGCGGTAAGTTCGACCAGAACTCCTACAAGGTCTCCGGCGGCCTGCACGGCGTCGGCGTTTCGGTGGTCAACGCGCTGTCCTCGAAGCTGACTTTGCGCATCTGGCGCGACGGCAAGCAGCACGAGATGGTGTTCCGCGACGGCAACGCCGAATCCGCGCTGGCCGTGGTCGGTGACGCTGAGGGCAAGTCCGGCACGCAGATCACATTCCTGCCGAGCACCGCCACCTTCACGATGATCGAATTCGACTTCTCTACGCTCGAACACCGGCTGCGCGAGCTCGCCTTCCTGAATTCCGGCGTCACCGTCACCCTGATCGACGAGCGCGGCGTCGAGCCGAAGCGCGAGGAGATGTATTACGAAGGCGGCATCGAGGAATTCGTGCGCTGGCTCGACCGGGCCAAGGCGCCGCTGATCGACCAGCCGATCGTGCTGCGCGGCGAGCGCGACGGCATCGTTGTCGAGGCTGCCCTGTGGTGGAACGATTCCTACCACGAGAATGTCCTCTGCTTCACCAACAACATCCCGCAGCGCGACGGCGGGGCGCATCTGGCCGGCCTGCGTGCAGCCCTGACGCGCCATGTCACCGGCTACGCGGATTCCTCCGGCCTGTTGCGCAAGGAAAAGGTCTCGCCGACCGGCGACGACTGCCGCGAGGGCCTGACGTGCGTCCTGTCGGTGAAGGTTCCCGACCCGAAGTTCTCCAGCCAGACCAAGGACAAGCTGGTGTCGTCCGAGGTGCGTCCCGTCGTCGAGAACGTCGTCGGCGAAACGCTCGGCACCTGGTTCGAGGAGCACCCCTCCGAGGCGAAGGCGATCGTCTCCAAGGTGGTCGAGGCCGCCGCTGCCCGCGAAGCCGCCCGCAAGGCGCGCGAACTGACGCGCCGCAAGGGCGCGCTGGAAATTGCCAACCTGCCCGGCAAGCTCGCCGATTGCCAGGAGCGCGACCCGGCCAAGTCCGAACTGTTCATCGTCGAGGGCGACTCGGCAGGCGGGTCCGCCAAGCAGGGCCGCAACCGCGCCAACCAGGCGGTGCTGCCGCTCAGAGGCAAGATCCTCAACGTCGAGCGCGCCCGCTTCGACAAGATGCTGTCGTCCGACCAGATCGGCATGCTGATCACCGCGCTGGGCACCGGCATCGGCGAGGAGTTCAACCTCGAGAAGCTGCGCTACCACAAGATCATCATCATGACGGACGCCGACGTCGACGGCGCCCATATCCGCACGCTGCTGCTCACCTTCTTCTACCGGCAGATGCGTTCGCTCATCGAGGCCGGCTATCTCTACATCGCCCAGCCGCCGCTCTATAAGGTCAAGCGCGGCAATTCCGAGCAGTACCTGAAGGACGAGCGCGCGCTCGAGGACTTCCTGATCGGCATGGGGCTGGAGGACGCGTCCCTGACGCTGGCCGGTGGCGAAGTGCGCACCGGCGCCGACCTGCGCGCCGTCATCAATGAGGCCCGCTCCATCTCCAAGACCATACAGGGCTTGCACGGGCGCTATCATCGCACCTGCGTCGAGCAGGCCGCGATCGCCGGCATTCTCAACGTCGAGACCCCGAAGTCCGACGAGGAACGCCAGGAGGCGGCGTCCTACGTCGCCCGCAGGCTCGACCTGCTCTCCGACGAAACCGAGCAAGGCTGGGTCGGCATTCCCACCGAGGACGGCGGCTACCGGTTCGAGCGCGAGGTGCGCGGCGTCAAGGAAGCAGCCTTCATCGACCGGGCGCTGCTACACTCCGCCGATGCCCGCAAGCTCGATTCCCATGTCGCCTATCTGCAGGAGATTTTCGTCAAGGCGGCGGTGTTCCGCCGCAAGGATATCGAGACCGAGATCCGCGGGCCGTCCGCCCTGTTCAAGGCGGTCATGACCGCCGGTTCCAAGGGCCTGACCCTGCAGCGCTACAAGGGCCTGGGTGAAATGAACCCCGGTCAGCTCTGGGAAACGACGCTCGATACCAACGCCCGCTCGCTGTTGCAGGTCAGGGTGCGCGAGGCGAGCGACGCCGACGAGATCTTTACCGAGCTGATGGGCGATGTCGTCGAGCCGCGCAAGCGCTTCATTCAGGACAACGCCCTGAACGTGGTGAACCTGGACGTGTGATCGGACCGTGGTTTCGCGGGCGGCTGTGCCGTCTGCGGCGCGGTTGACGGCCTGACGACATGCGTGCCAAGCGCGGTCCGGCACGGCCCCGAAAGGGCCGCGCCATGATCCGCGAAACAGGCGAGCACGCGCCCGTCTCCCGCCGGGATGTCATCGCAGAACCAGCGGTAGTCGGCAGCGCAGACGCCCTGCAGCGCACCGTTTAGGGTCGGTAGCGCCTCCAGCTGTTGCGCGGCCGCCGGAGCCGTGCCGAGATTGATGCAGAAGAACAGCATCGCCAGCCCCTGCCGGACCAGAATACCGGTCAGGTTCCCGGATTGCGGGATCACGTTCATCATGGAATAATCCTCGTCTCAGTATCCGCGGCCATGCAGCCGAACAGGGCCGAGACTGGCTGCGATCCGTGGCGGTGATGTCCCGCAACCGTGCGAAACTGTATTAATTCGTCGCAGACTCCGGCAGCATCGGGCACCCGCGACCGCCGGGACAAAGCGATGTCGGCACTTCCGGCTGACTTCCTCGCGCCTTAGGCTGAGGCGATGATCGCAGCTCTTACCATCCTCCTCGCCTGTCAGCTTGCCGGCGAGGTCTTCGTCCGGCTGACCGGTCTGCCGGTTCCAGGCCCCGTGATGGGCCTTGTCTTTCTGCTGATCGGCATGGCTGTGCGCGGTGCGATCCCGCAGGACTTGCGTGAGACCGCAAACGGCCTGCTCTCACACCTGTCGCTCCTGTTCGTGCCTGCCGGCGTCGGGGTGATCCTGCATTTCGAGCGGATCGGGTCGGAATGGCTAGCGTTGCTTGCCGCGCTGCTTCTGTCCACCTGGGCGACCATCGCCGTTTCCGCACTGGTCTTCGTCGGCGTATCGAAGCTGGTCGGCGACCCGGACGGGGAACCCCCGGCGGGAGACGGTGCCGAATGACCGGACCGTTCGGCGACATCTGGGTTTATCTGTCGACCACGCCCCTGCTGTGGCTGACCGGCACACTGGCCGCCTATCTGCTCGGCGTCACGCTGTTCGAGCGCGCCGGACGCAACCCGGTGGTCCAGCCGGTCGCCGTCGCGGTGGTGATCCTCGTCGTCGTGCTGCTCGTCAGCGGCACCGACTACGACACCTATTTCGAGGGTGCCCAGTTCGTGCACTTCCTGCTGGGGCCTGCGACCGTGGCGTTGGCCGTTCCCCTTTTCGCGCAATGGAAACGGGTCAGCCGGTCGGTGCTGCCGATGGCGGCCGCCCTCGTCGCCGGCTCGCTTACCGCGGTGATCAGCGCCGTCGGGATCGCGATAATCCTCGGTGCGAGCCGCGAAAGCGTCATGTCGCTGGCGCCGAAATCGGTGACGACGCCGATCGCCATGGGCATCGCCGAGAAGATCGGCGGCCTTCCCTCGCTGACCGCTGTCCTGGTGATCCTCACGGGCATCATCGGCGCGATGACTGCGACGCCGCTGCTCAATCTGTTGGGTCTGAAGGATTTTGCCGCGCGCGGTTTCGCCATAGGTGTCGCCTCCCACGGCATCGGCACCGCGCGCGCCTTTCAGGTGAGCGAACTGGCCGGCGCCTTCGCCGGCATCGCCATGGGCCTCAACGCATTGGCGACAGCGGTGATCGTCCCGCTGCTGGTGCGGTTTTTCGGATAGGTACCCTTGGCAAAAATCCGCTCATCCCCGCGAAAGCGGGGATCGGCTGGACGGAAATTGTGGCCTGGAAAGTGACCGCAGGACGACTCCCGCTTTCGCGGGAGTGAGCGGATCAGGAAAGGGCGCGCCCAAGCGATGCGCCCCTCCCCGGAATTTCCCCTGCCGGAAACGCTAGGCGTCGAAGAACTGCGTCTCGTTCTCGCCCTGCAGGACGATGTCCCAGTGATAGTGGCCGTCGCCCTTGTTCCTGGCGATCAGGGAGCTGCGCGCCGCGGCGTCTTCGATCATGTGCAGCACCGGGTCGGTGTCGTTGGCCGGCTCGCCTTCCAGGTAGATCCGCGTGACGAGTTGCTTTAGGAGACCGCGCGCGAAGATCTGAACGAGGATATGCGGCGCCTGCAGCGAGTTGCCCCGGCCCGGTACAGGTCCGGGCCGCACGGTCCGAAAGTGAAAGCGCCCCTCGGGGTCGGTGCCGACGCGGCCAAAGCCCCGGAACCCGAGATCGACCGGCTTGTCCTGTCTGTCCTCGGGATGATCGTATTTGCCTGCGGCGTTGGCCTGCCAGATCTCGATCATGCAGTCTGGAACCGGCTCGCCGTCGCCGTCCAGCACATGGCCTTCGATGACAATGCGCTCGCCCTCGGCCTGTGTCCCGGCCAGGTCATCGATCTCGTAATTGTCGGTCAGCCCGAAATGAAAGAATGGCCCGACGGTTTGCGACGGTGTCGTTTTCGACATCTCTTTAGTCCTCCCCCTAGTCTTCCATGGGCGTGGCTTCGCGCCCGCGCAGCACGATGTCGAACTTGAAGGCGAGCGCCCATTCCGGCTGGGTGGCGTCGAGGTCGAAGTTGGAGATCATCCGCTGCCGCGCCGCTTCGTCCGTCACCGAATTGAAGATCGGATCGAACGGGAACAGCGGGTCGCCGGGGAAGTACATCTGCGTGACGAGGCGCTGCATGAAGCTTGCCCCGAACATCGAGAAGTGGATGTGCGCGGGCCGCCAGGCGTTGTGGTGGTTGCGCCAGGGATAGGCGCCGGGCTTGATCGTCACGAAGCGGTAGTAGCCGTCGTCGTCGGTCATGCAGCGGCCGGCGCCGGTGAAGTTCGGATCGATCGGGGCTGGATGCTGGTCGCGCTGATGGACGTAGCGCCCGGCGGCGTTGGCCTGCCAGATTTCCACCAGGGAGTTGCGCACCGGCCGCGCGTCCTCGTCGAGAACGCGCCCGTGCACGATGATGCGCTCGCCCAGCGGTTCGCCGCCGTGCTGGCGGGTCAGGTCGGCGTCTTCCGGCTTGACGCTCTCGTGGCCGTAGGCCGGTCCGGTCACTTCCGACAGCGTATGCGGCAGGATCATCAGCGGCCGCTTCGGAACCCTCAGCGGGTTCGACCGGTAGTCCGGGTAGGGATGGGCCGGCGCGCTGTCCGGCGTGACGAGGCGATAGCCTGGTATGTCGCTCATGAATTCAGAATCCTTCTCACTGCCGTCTCCGTCGTGCCCACAATCGACGGCCTGCCGGCAACGCCTCTATGCGGCATGCGCGCGGCGCGTCCGTTCCTGCAGATCGCGCAGCGTCGTCAGTTCCTCTGCCGTGGGGGCGGGCGTGTCGACGACCTCGCCCGCGAAGCGGATAGGCCAGCCGCATGCCTCTGTAATCTGCTCCCGGGTGACGCCGGGATGGATCGAGACGACGGTCAGTTCCTTCGTCTCGGGGTCTGGTTCCATGATGCACATGTCGGTGATCACCTTCGTCGGACCCTTGGTCTTCATGCCGAGCCGCTGGCGATGATCGCCGCCCTCGCCGTGACCCGTCGAGGTGATAAAGTCGAGACCGTCGACGAAGCCGCGCGGGCTGAGCGCCATGGTGATGAATATCTCGCCGCAGCTGCTGGCGATCTCCGGCGCGCCGCCGCCGCCGGGCAGCCGCACCTTCGGTGCGTCGTAGGGGCCGACCACGGTCGTGTTCAGGTTGGCGAAGCGGTCGATCTGCGCGCCTCCCAGAAAGCCGAGCGTTACCCGCCCGCCCTGCAGCCAGTAGCGGAACATCTCGGGCACCGGCACCGTGGTCAGTGCGGTGTCACACAGTTCGCCGTCGCCGATCGACAGCGGCAGGATGTCTGGTTTGGTGCCGATCGTGCCGGATTCGTAGATCAGCGTGATGTCCGGGGCGTGCGTCAGCCGGGCCAGGTTGCAGGCCGCCGATGGCGCGCCGATCCCGACGAAGCAGACGTCCTCGTTGCGCAGCGGACGGGCGGCCGCGATCGTCATCATCTCGTTGGCGGTATGATCCATTGCCTTACGCCCCCCTGGCGTATCGTGCATACGCGTCGGGGCCCTTGTCGAGCACGTTGTCCTTCATCCAGGCCAGGAATGTATCGCGTTCCCGCGCAATTGGATCCCATGCCTTGTAGTACGCATTGTCGCGCTTGTAGTAGCCGTGCGCGTAGGAGGGGTGGGCGCCGCCCGGAACTTCCGCGATCGCCGTCACCGTCCAGGTCGGCAGGATGATCGCGTTGGGCGACACCGCGCCGAGGTCCTCGACGATTTCCTCCACCGTGACGACGGAGCGTTTCGCCGCGAGCACGGCTTCCTTCTGCACGCCGACGATGCCTTCGAGCAGCACGTTGCCCTTTTTGTCGGCCTTCAGGGCATGAATGATCGCAACGTCCGGCCGGATCGCCGGCACCGCGGCCAGCGTCTCTCCGGTAAAGGGGCAGGTGATCTGCCTGATGTTCGGGTTCACCTTGGCCAGGTCGGCGCCGATATAGCCGCGGAACATCGCAAACGGCAGGTTTGCGGCGCCCGCGTCGTAGGCATTGGCCATCGCCGCGTGGCTGTGCTCCTCGATCTCGAGCTGGTGTGGCCAGCCGCGCTCCACCGCGTCGCGCAACCGGTGCAGTGAGCCGACGCCGGGATTGCCGCCCCAGGAGAACACCAGCTTGTCCGCGCAGCCCATGCCGATCATCTGATCGTAGATCAGGTCGGGCGTCATCCGGTACAGCGTCAGGTGCTTGCGTTGCTGGCGAATGACCTCGTGACCGGCGGCGAAGGGGATGAGGTGCGTGAAGCCCTCCATCGTAACGCTGTCGCCATCGCGGACGTTTTCCTCGATCGCCTCGGCGAGCGACGTGAGTCTTGCCACGGGTGTTTCCTCGATTTTCTTGTCACTCTAGCCGAAGTAATTTGATCTCCCAACCACCTGTTGCGTCAACGGCCAAGTTCGCATATCGACTATATGTTCGTATTACGAACGGACGGCATCCTGCGACGAGGCTAGCCGATGGCACCACGCGACGAAACCGTACAGTCCCTCGTCCGGGGCATTGCAGTGATCCGCAGCTTCGATGCGGACCACCGGCGCCAGACGATTACCGATGTCTCCGCGCGGACCGGCCTGACCCGCGCCGCTGCCCGCCGCTTCCTGATCACGCTCTGCGAAACCGGGCTCGCCCGCACCGACGGCAAGCACTATGAGCTGACCCCGGCAATCCTGGAAATCGCGCAGGCCTACATCTCATCGGCCAGCGAGTTGGAAGTCGTCCAGGGCGTACTGCGCGATCTTTCGGAACAATTCGACGAGTCCGCGTCCGCCGCGATGATGGATTCGACCGATATCATCTATGTCGCCCGCGCGCCGGCGCGTCACCGGATCATGACCATCGGGCTCGGCCTGGGCACCCGTCTTCCGGCGCATGCGACCTCAATGGGCCAGGCGCTGCTGTCGCTGATGAATCCGCGCGAACTCGAAGTCTATCTGAGCAGCGCCAAGCTGGACGCCTGCACGCGGCACACGCTGACCACCCGCTCCGCTCTGCGCCACCGCCTCGACGAGGTGCGCGACCACGGATTTGCGATCGTATCGGAAGAACTGGAACTCGGCCTGCGATCGATCGCGGTGCCGGTCAGGAATCGCAATCCGCGCTCCAGTATCGCGATCAACATCAGCGCCCAGACCGCCCGCGTGTCGGCTGAAGAAATGATCGAGCGCTTCCTGCCCGCCCTGCAGCGCGGCCTGCGCCACATTCAGCTGGCGCTGGATGGGCGCTGACAGCCGTCACGCCCGCCAGAACGGTTTTGCGGTTTCGCGGCGTACGGTATCACGATCGAGACCGATATCGTTCAGCAGGTGATCGTCCAGCTCCGCCAGTTTCTGTCTGGTTAGCCAACGGTCATACCAGATCGCGGCCAGCCGGCCAGGAGAGACGATGACCCGCGGCCAGGGGAGCCGGTCAAGCCTCGGAGCAATTTGTCTTGTGTCGGCGAAGCGCATCGGAGCAATCCACAGGAAACTAAGCCTGTTCCTCTATAAATGAGATAATTTACCGCACATTGCTTGCGTAATGATCCGAGATCAATCACTATATTGCTCTCGGATCAATAATCACTCATGACCGATTTCCGCGCCATTGCCGACACGATCGCAGCCGATATTGCCTCCGGCGCATTGAAGCCCGGCGAGCGCCTGCCGCCGCAGCGCGACTTCGCCTACCGGCACGGCATCGCCGTCTCGACCGCGAGCCGCGTTTACGCCGAGCTGGTCCGGCGCGATCTCGTATCGGGAGAAGTCGGGCGCGGTACCTTCGTGCGGGGTGAACCGAAGCCCGGAATTCTGGGAAGGGCGCTGACGCGCGCGCCCATGGACGAAACCGTCCAGGCGTTGCCCGATGACCGGATCGATCTGGAACTGAACTATTCCGTGCTGGCGGAGATTCCGGCCATGGTTGCCCCTGTCATGGCGGGCCTGCTCGATCCGGACGTGCTCGCCGCCGCGTTGCAGCCGAGCGCCTTGCAGGGGACGGGGGAGATCCGCGAGAGCGCGGCGCGCGTCATGGCATCCGGCGGCTGGACGCCGGACCCGGAGGGAATCGGCCTGTCAGGGAAGGGGCGTCAGGCCATCGCAGCCGCGATGTCGGCAGTCGCCTTGCCCGGCGAACGCGTCGGGGTCGAGCGGCTGACCTATCCGGTCGCCAAGGTGAAGCTTGCCCGGCTGGGCCTGCGCGCTGTAGCGCTGGCGATGGACGAGCACGGTATCGTTCCCGACGCGATCACCGAGGCCCGCAGCCACGGTCCGCTTCGCGGCATCTACATGCAGCCGACCCTGCATAATCCGCTCGGCATCACCATGCCCGAGTCCCGGCGTATCGAAATCGCCGCGCTGCTCGTACGTCACGACATCGTCGCGATCGAGGACATGGTCTATGCCTTCCTGCACGACTCCCCGCCAGCCCCGATCGCTGTTCACGCGCCGAACCATTCGATCGTCGTCGATTCCCTGTCGAAGCGGGTCGCGCCGGGCCTGACGCTCGGCTTCCTGGCGTCTCCGCCCGGTCCGCTGCGCGAAGCTGTCTCCTTTGCCTTGCAGTCGGGAGGCTGGCGTCCGCAGACCTACGGCCTGCTGGCGGCCGGCCGGATCATGACGGAAGGGCTGGTGGAGCCACTGGTCTTGAAGCGCCGCCGCGATGCCGCCGCCCGTCAGGCGCTGGTCCGCGACCGGCTCGCGGGCTTCTCGCTACGCGGCGATCCGCGCTCCTATCATCTGTGGCTGGAACTGCCGGAGGGATGGCGCGCCGAGACATTCGTGGCGGCGGCCTGGCGTCGCGGGGTGGCCGTCATGCCGGCGGCGTCGTTTGCGGCTGGCCCCGGCCACGCACCGAACGCGGTGCGGTTGGCGCTGGCCTCGCCGCCGATCGAACGTCTTGGCAAGGCCGCGGAAATACTGGCTAGCCTCGCCCGAAGCAATCCGGACGAGAGCGTCGTCGAGTGAGATTTTACTTGTCGCGGCCGAGCAGCATGCCGACCAGAAAGGCGCCGAGCACCAGCTGATAGCCGTTGGCATTCTGACCGAGCATCTTGCCCAGCGCCTCTGCGTCCGCGGCCAGATTGGCCATCGGGTCGCCGCCGGTCGCGCTGGTGGAATCCCGGCTGTCGGCCGAACGCTCAGAAGCCGCCGCCGTATCCGCGATGTTCGCACGAAGGGATACCGGACTCGGCTGCCGGCTGGATGTACTCCCGCCGGAAAACGTGATGAGCATCGCGACGCCCATGAGAACTAGGCTAACGCCGGCGACGACCAGCGCCGCGAAATGCGCCGCCATCTGGGTGCGAAGCCACAGATAGAACGCCAGGTCCGCAAAGATGATCACAGTGGCGAGTAAAATCAGTCCGAAAACCAGAAACACCGTCCGCCGCGCTGCGTCGCGCGCAGCCTCGCGGACCGTCTCCTCGATTATGGGGCGCACGGCATCGACGGCCGTCTGCGTGGCCATCCGCACCATGCCGGCGATTTGCACTAGCCGCGCCCTCGCGAGGCCATGCCGATCACGAAGCCGAGGCCGGCGGCGATCAGCACCGAGGCGATCGGGTTGCGGTTGATCGTACCCTCGAGTTCATTGCTGAGCGCGCTGGCCTTTTCGCCGGCCTGACGCGCCGCGCCGCGTCCGCGCGACTCAAGGTCCGTCGTCAGGTCGGCTATGCGCTTCTGCATGTCCTCGATCTCCGATTGGATACGGTCGCGGCCTTCCGAGACGCCGGACCGGGCGAGATCGCCCGCAGCGGAGTTGATCTCCGACAGGTCTGCGCGCAACCGCTCAAGCCGGTCTGTCAGCTTCTCCCAGTTCTCCGAAACGGAATCGTCATTTGCTTGCTTTGAGGCACTGCTCGACTTGCTCGAAGCCATAGACGGAACTCCCTTGTTGGTGGCCTCCGGGTCGCATGAGACCGCGCGAGGCGACGATAAACATAGCAGATCGCGTTTAAATTAGTCTGTACGCGCCGCTCGATCCGCAGCGAGCGGCAGCGAGACAACACGCCAGCCGGCCGCAGAATTCTCCCGCAGTCGGTTTCACAACGCGATCGGAAGGGAATCGTTCCGTCTGTCCGGAGACGCCGATCAGAATCCGACCGTATCGGCGCCCTTCAGGTCGAGCATGGCGCGGGCTTCGGCTGGCGTAGCAATCTCGAGGGAAAGATCCTCGAGGATGCGGCGGATCTTGGCGACCTGCGCGGCGTTCGATTCCGCGAGCGTGCCCTTGCCCAGATAGACCGAGTCCTCCAGCCCGACCCGCACATTGGCGCCCATCGTGCCGGCCATGGTGCAGAACGGCATCTGGTTGCGCCCCGCCGCCAGGATCGACCAGCACCACTGGTCGCCGAAAAGCTTGTCGGCGACCCGGTGCATGTGCATGACGTTTTCCGGGTCCGCGCCGATGCCGCCGAGGATGCCGAAGATCGTCTGCACGAACAGCGGCGGCTTGACGAGGCCGCGATCGAGGAAGTGGGCGAGATTGTAGAGATGCCCGACGTCGTAGCACTCGAACTCGAAGCGCGTGCCGTGCGTGTCGCCAAGTTCGCGCAGGATGTGCTCGATATCCTTGAACGTGTTGCGGAAAATGAAGTCCCGGGAATTCTCCAGGTGCTGGCGTTCCCACTCGTGCTGGAACTCCGGATACCGGTCGAGCAGGGGAAACAGGCCGAAGTTCATCGAGCCCATGTTGAGCGAAGTCATTTCCGGCTTGGCGCGTAGCGGCGCGGCCAGCCGTTCGTCGAGGCTCATGCCGTGTCCGCCGCCCGTGGTGATGTTCACCACAGCGTCGGTCGATTGCTTGATGCGCGGCAGGAACTCCATGAACACGTCCGGATCGGGTGTCGGACGGCCGGTCTCGGGATCACGCGCGTGCAGGTGGATGATCGCGGCGCCGGCTTCCGCGGCCCCGATCGAAGCCTCGGCGATCTCGTTCGGAGTGATCGGCAGATGCGGCGTCATCGTCGGCGTGTGGATCGACCCCGTCACCGCGCAGGTGATGATGACCTTGTCTTGCTTCTTCATGAAGTCCTCCCTTCGTGCTTCCGGCCTTGGGTTTCCCGGAAACCCACCCGCGCACTATTTGCGAACGCAATCAATAGCGTGATCGGTGCTCCGGGCGCCACACCGACGAATGATTTTGCCTGGCGAAAATACCGCTCAGGCGACCGGCTGGCTTTCGAGCCGGGCCAGATCGTCGAGCAGCGGCTGGATTTGGTCCTTTGGCAACGCTTGAAGCGGCGGTCGCACCGCCCGCCACGACGGCTTGCCATAACGGTCCGCCAGCACCGCCTTGATCGCGGCGATCAGCGGGCGCGCCTCCACGGTCTTGCGATAGGTAACGATTTCCTCGTGCCGCGCGTCGGCTTTCGCAGGATCCGTCTCGTCGATCACCGTGCGGATTGCCCTGGCGTTGAGATTGCCGGTCGCGGTGATGCAGCCGGCCCCGCCGTGCCTCAGGCCCGGCAGCAGGAAGGTCTCCGAGCCCGGGTAGATGTCGAGGTCGGGACAGGCGGCAAGCAGCGCCTCGGTGTTCGACCAGTCGCCGGACGAATCCTTGACGCCTGAAACGATGCCCGGAAAGGCGTCGGCCAACCGGCGCACCAGCTTGACGGAGAAGCCGACCTGGGCGACCGGCGGGATGTGATAGAGGATGATCTTCGGATCGAGGTCCTTCAGGTCCTCGATCATCCAGGCGACGGCGTCCGCGACGCCGTCCTCGCTGACTGCCTTGTAGTAATAGGGCGGCAGCGTCATCACGGTCTCGCAGCCCTGCTCGAAGGCGTGCCGCGACAGCGCGATCGTCTCGCTCACAGCCGGGCAGCCGGTGCCGGGCATGATCTTGGCCGCCGGGATGCCCGCCGCGATCAGGTCTTCCAGCGCCGCCATCCGTTCCGAGCCCGAAAACGAGGTCGCCTCGCCGGTGGTGCCGAACAGTGCGATGGCGTCGGCACCGTCGGCAAGCAGCGCGTGGCAATGGGCGGCGAGCAGGCCGCCGT
>CAJQNW010000161.1 GCA_905479765.1 uncultured Tepidamorphus sp.
GTATTCGAACCATATCGAGCAGGCCCTGCTGCAGCTGACGCGGGAACCGCGCGCGCTGCCGACGATGCACGTCAATCCGGCGGTCACCGACATCTTCGGCTTCGTCTACGATGACTTCGCGCTGGAGGGCTACGATCCGCACCCGCACATCAAGGCCGAGGTGGCGGTGTAGGGACGCGCGCCGGCTGTCGCGCGGCCGATTCCATCCGTCGTCCCGAACCACTCGAGGTCTGATTCCGCCATGCCCATGCATTATGTCCATCTGCTCGTCGCCATCGTGTTCGAAGTCGTCGCGACGTCCGCGCTGAAGGCGGCAAACGGCTTCACGGTGCTCATTCCCTCGGTTCTCGTGGTGGT
This sequence comes from uncultured Tepidamorphus sp., assembly GCA_905479765.1. GTDB lineage: Bacteria > Pseudomonadota > Alphaproteobacteria > Rhizobiales > Tepidamorphaceae > Microbaculum. Next base: position 358 of record CAJQNW010000161.1, read on the forward strand.
TGGCTACGCGCTCGCCTTTTATTTTCTCAGCCTGACGCTGAAGGTCATGCCGGTCGGCGTGACCTACGCCATATGGGCGGGTCTCGGCGTCGTTCTGGTCACCGTTGTCGGCGCGCTAGTGTACCGGCAAGTGCCGGACGGCTATGCGATACTTGGCATTGGATTGATCATGGCGGGCGTGATCGTCATCAACCTGCTGTCAAAGACGGTGACGCATTAGCGCCGCCGCCAGAGAGGATGAGACCATGGCGAGCACCCAATCAGGCGGCTACGGCGCACCTTTGACCGTGCGGTCCGCATGGCCCGGCGAGGCCGGTCTGGTGCTGTCGTTCGTCCGTGAGCTTGCGGACTACGAGAAGCTTGCCCACAAGGTGATCGCGACGGAAGCGCAGATCGATCGCGCGCTGTTCGGGCCGATGCCGCATGCCTTCTGCGATATAGCCGAGTGGGAGGGCCGGCCGGCCGGCTTCGCAATCTGGTTCTACAGATTTTCGACGTTCAGCGGCCACGATGGCCTTTATCTCGAAGACCTGTTCGTGCGGCCCCAATTTCGCGGTAAGGGCCTCGGCAAGGCACTGCTCGCGCGTCTTGCCCGCCGTTGCGTCGAGGAGGGGCTGGTTCGGCTCGAGTGGGCGGTGCTCGACTGGAACACGCCGTCGATCGACTTCTACAAATCGCTCGGCGCCGAGGCGATGGACGACTGGACGACATTCCAGATGTCGGGCACGGCGCTTGAGCAACTGGCGGACTCGGGAGGCTGAGCGATGATCGACCATGTCTCCATCGAATGCGCCGATCTGGGCCGGGCCATCGGTTTCTACGATGCGGTGCTGCCGACACTGGGCTTCGCGCGGCTCGTTACGCGGGAGGCGACGGCGGGCTACGGCAAGCGTTATCCCGAGTTCTGGGTCAATCAGCGAGACGGGGGAGGCTCGCCCGCGACGAGCGGATTTCATGTCGCGCTCAGATGCTCGGACACGGACGCGCTGCACGCGTTTCATGCCGCAGCGCTTGCCGCGGGCGGCGAAACGGACGGCGCTCCCGGCCTGCGGCAAGCGTCCGCCGAGGGCTATTTCGCCGCTTTCATCAAGGACCTCGACGGCAATCGCGTCGAGGCGGTCACTTTCGTGAAGGAGGACGTTCAATGACGGTCCATATCGCCATTGTCGTCGCCATGGCCGAGAACCGGGTGATCGGGCGCGACAACGACATGCCGTGGCGGCTGCCGAGCGATCTCAAGCACTTCAAGGCCGTCACCATGGGCAAGCCGATCATCATGGGGCGCAAGACGTTCGAGTCGATCGGCCGGGCGCTGCCGGGGCGCGACAACATCGTCGTGACGCGCGGATCCAATATCGCCTCGGACGCGGTCCATGTCGCCTATTCGCTGGACGAGGCTGTGGGTCTCGCCATCGGCTTTGCGCGCGAACGCGGCACCGACGAGATCTTCGTTATCGGCGGCGGGCAGATCTATGCCGAGGCGATCGGGGAAGCGACCAGGCTGTATGTAACGGAAGTGGCGGCCCGGCCCGAGGGAGACGTGGTTTTTCCGCCGATCGATTCGGCGGTGTGGAGGGAGGCGTCGCGGGAAGGGCCGGTGCAGGGTGAGAACGATTCCGCGCCGATGCAGTTCGTTGTGTACGAGCGGATTGGCGATTGACTGCGCTTCTGATCTTGCAGCAGAGGCCGCTTAGCAGGCAAAGTGCCGCCTGAATCACAGAATGGGAGGAACTCACGCATGAAAACCCGCGCCGCCGTGGCCTTTGAGGCCGGAAAGCCGCTGGAAATCGCCGAAGTCGACCTGGAAGGCCCGCGCGAAGGCGAGGTGCTGGTCGAGATCAAGGCGACCGGAATCTGCCATACCGACGAGTTCACCCTGTCGGGCGCCGATCCGGAAGGCCTGTTCCCGGCGATCCTCGGCCATGAGGGCGCAGGCGTCGTGGTCGACGTCGGTCCGGGCGTAAGCAGTCTCAAAAAAGGCGACCACGTCATTCCGCTCTATACGCCGGAGTGCCGCCAGTGCCCCTCCTGCCTGTCGCAAAAGACCAACCTGTGCACGGCGATCCGCGCCACGCAGGGGCAGGGCCTGATGCCCGACGGCTCGTCGCGGTTCTCGCTTGATGGCAAGCCGCTGTTCCACTACATGGGCTGCTCGACCTTCTCCAACTTCACCGTGCTGCCGGAAATCGCGCTGGCGAAGATCCGTGAGGACGCGCCGTTCGACAAGGTCTGCTACATCGGCTGCGGCGTGACGACCGGTATCGGCGCGGTGATCAACACCGCCAAGGTGGAAATCGGGGCGACGGCGGTGGTGTTCGGGCTCGGCGGCATCGGCCTCAACGTCATCCAGGGCCTGAGGCTCGCCGGCGCCGACATGATCATCGGCGTCGACCTCAACAATTCCAAGAAGGAATGGGGCGAGCGCTTCGGCATGACGCATTTCGTCAATCCGAAGGAGATCGGCGACGACGTTGTCGCGCATATCGTCAACATGACCAAGCGCGGCGACGACCAGATCGGCGGGGCGGACTACACGTTCGACTGCACCGGCAACATCACGGTGATGCGGCAGGCGCTGGAATGCTCGCACCGCGGCTGGGGCCAGTCGATCGTCATCGGCGTGGCGCCGGCGGGTGCGGAGATCGCGACGCGGCCGTTCCAGCTCGTCACCGGGCGGGTGTGGAAGGGCACCGCTTTCGGCGGCGCGCGCGGGCGCACCGACGTGCCGAAGATCGTCGAATGGTATATGGACGGGAAGATCGAGATCGACCCGATGATCACCCACACGATGCCGCTCGAGGACATCAACAAGGGCTTCGATCTCATGCACGCGGGCGAATCAATCCGCTCGGTGGTGCTGTATTAGTGTCTTTGTTTGGCAGTCAGGCTCCCTAAAGGCGGCCAGGCTGTTGACATTGGCGGGTTAAAAACCCACGTCTGCCTTCAATCCGCCTTTCGTTGAAAGGCTGGAAGCCCTGACTTATAACTCCGGCGACGCAGAATTCGCCGGAGGCGGCACAATTCCTACAAGGAGTATTCATGCCCTGGAGCAATCAAGGCGGCGGCAGCGGTGGTGGCTGGCGCGGAGGCAATGGCGGCCCGTGGGGCAGCCCGCCGAGCGGCGGGGGTCAGGGCGGACAGCCCCCTGATCTCGAGGAAATCCTCCGGCGCAGCCAGGACCGGCTCAAGTCGGTCATGCCCGGCGGCTCAATGGGCGGCAAGGGCCTCGCGCTCATCCTGCTGGTGCTCGTTGCACTTTGGGGCTTCAGCGGTATCTATGTGGTCGAGACGGACGAGCAGGGCGTCGTGTTGCGCTTCGGCAAGTTCGTCGCGCAGACCGAACCCGGCCTGCACTACCATCTGCCCTATCCGATCGAGAGCGTGCTGACGCCTCAGGTGACGAAGGTCAACCGGATCGATATCGGCATGCGCCTCATCGAGGACGGACGGTCCACGACGACGCGCGACGTGCCCGAGGAAAGCCTGATCCTGACCGGTGACGAGAACATCGTCGACGTCGACGTTTCGGTGTTCTGGCTCATCAACAACGCATCCGATTACCTGTTCAATATCCAGAACCCGGAATCGACGGTGAAGGCGGTGGCCGAAAGCGCCATGCGCGAGGTTATCGGCCGCAGCCAGCTGCAGCCGGTGTTGACCCAGGCGCGCGCCGTTACGGAGCAGGACGTGCTCGAACTGATCCAGCAGACACTCGATTCCTACAAGGCCGGCATCCTGATCAGCCAGGTGCAGTTGCAGAAGGTCGATCCGCCGGCCCAGGTCATCGACGCGTTCCGTGACGTCCAGGCGGCCCGCGCCGACCAGGAACGGCTTCGCAACGAGGCGCAGGCCTACGCCAACCGCGTCGTGCCGGAAGCGCGCGGTCAGGCGGCCCAGATCACCCAGGGCGCGGAAGCCTACCGGCAGCGCACCGTCGCCGAGGCGCGCGGCCAGGCTGACCGTTTCTCCAAGGTCTACGACGAGTACCGCAAAGCGCCCTTCGTGACGCGTGAACGCATGTACCTGGAAACAATGGAACGGGTGCTCGGCCAGACCGACAAGATCATCATCGACAAGAGCGCCGGCACCGGGGTCGTTCCCTACCTGCCGCTCGACCAGGTCAATCGCCAACCGTCCCGAGCGACCACCAGCACGGGAGCGGCACAATGAACCGCACGTTCTTCATCGGCTTTCTCATACTGATCGCCGCCGCTCTGTTTACGCTCTATCTGTCGCTGTTCACCGTCTACCAGACGCAGCAGGCCCTGGTCCTGCGCTTCGGTGAGCCGCAGCGGATCATCACCGAGCCCGGCCTGCACTGGAAGGTGCCCTTCGCCGACCGGATCGTGCTCGTCGACAAGCGGATTCTCGCCCTCGACTCGCCGGCTCAGGAAGTCATTGCCTCGGACCAGAAGCGGCTCGTGGTCGATGCTTTCGCGCGGTATAAAATCACCGATCCGCTCAAGTTCTTCCAGGCAGCGGGAACGGTGCAGCAGGCGGACTCGCGGCTGGCCACGGTCCTCAACTCGGCCGTCCGGCGTGTTCTCGGCGATGCCAGCTTCGTCGCGGTCGTGCGTGATCAGCGCCAGCAGCTGATGAACCAGATCACCGCGCAGGTGAACCGGGAGGCGCAGAGCTTCGGAATTACGGTGGAAGACGTGCGTATCCGCCGGGCCGACCTGCCGCAGGCGAACTCGGAGGCGATCTTCCGGCGCATGCAGACCGAGCGTCAGCAGGAAGCAGCCCAGATCCGCGCCGAGGGTGAGGAAGAAGCCCGCCGGGTGCGCTCCCGCGCCGATCGCGATGCGACGGTCGTGGTGGCCGAGGCCAATCGCGAATCCGAGCAGGTTCGCGGTGACGGCGATGCCGAACGGAGTGCGATCTTTGCCGAAGCCTATGGCAAGGACACGGATTTCTTCTCGTTCTATCGCTCGATGCTTGCCTATGACGAGTCCCTG
>CAJQNW010000162.1 GCA_905479765.1 uncultured Tepidamorphus sp.
CGCCATCATCGTCGCCGATCCCGGCACCCCCTGCCCTTACTTCTCAGCGCATTATCGCTGGCGCAGCCCAGGCCGAAACTTCATCTCCAACCGCGCCCATGGCGCGCTCGGATACGCGCTGGCCGCGGCTATGGGGGCCCACGTCGGCCGGCCGGACGTGAAGACGGTGGCGGCGATGGGCGACGGGTCGTTCGGCTTCTGTTGCGGCGAATACGAGACGATCACGCGCTACCGCATGCCGATCACCTCGATCGTATTTTCCAATTCTACCTTCGGCTGGATCAAGGCCGGACAGAACGCCAGCTTCGACAAGCGGTTCTATAATGTCGATTTCGGGCGCACCGATCATGCAGCCGTCGCCAGCGCGTTCGGCGTAAAGTCGTGGCGGGTCGAGGACCCCGACGATCTCGACTCCGTTCTCGCAGAAGCGCTCGCCCACGACGGACCGACACTGGTCGACATTATTTCGCAACCCCTCCACGAGGCGGCTGCCCCCGTCTCGGAATGGGTGGCCTGAGGATGACAACCGCACTGCCTGACGATCGGATAACAGGGTTCGACGTCTGGCACTGCGCACTGCCCGTTACGGGGCGCCGCGACCACGGCATCGGGTCGGTGGAAGGCACCATCGAGGTCGTCATCGTACGGCTGACCGCCGAAGGCGGACAGCTCGGATATGGCGAGGCCTCTCCCTGGACGGTCTTTACCGGCACGCCGGAAGCAAGCTTTGCTGCGCTCGACCGCTATTTCCGTCCGCTGGTGCTTGGAGCGAAGATCAGCGACCATCCCCGTATCATGGAGACGGCGCGGACCGCCGTGGTGCACTGCACCGAGGCCAAGGCTGCCCTCGATACCGCGCTGCTGGATCTTGCCGGGCAGATCGCGGGCAAACCGGTCTGGTCGTTTCTCGGAGAGAAATTCCGCGAAACGATTCCGCTGTCCTGCTCGATTTCCAGTCCCGATTTTGAGGCCGACAAGCGGCTGCTCGAACGCCTCGAGGCCGACGGCATCGGGATCGTCAAACTGAAGGCGGGTTTTGGCGACCATGCCTTCGACATGTCCCGCCTGGACTATATCCGCCGCCGCCATCCCGGCATGGCGCTCCGCGTCGACTACAACCAGGGCCTGACCCGCGAGGAGGCTCTGCGCCAGGTTCCCGAGGTCGCCGCATTCGCGCCCGACTTCATCGAACAGCCGGTTCGCGCCGACGACTACGCCGCCATGGCCGAGCTGCGCGGCATGACCGACGTCCCGTTGCTGGCGGACGAAAGCGTCTTCGGCCCGGAGGATATGCGCCGCGCCGTGGAAAAGAAGATCTGCGACGGCGTTTCGGTGAAGATCATGAAGAGCGGCGGTCTCGGCCGTGCCCGCAAGGTCGCCCGGATCGCCCACGCGGCAGGGTTGTCCGCCTATGGCGGCGACATGTTCGAGACGGGTCTCGCACATCTGGCGGGCAGCCACATGATTGCGGCGACGCCCGAGATTTCGCTGGGCTGCGAGTTCTATCAGGCGACGTATTTCCTTGCGGAAGATCTGCTGCCCGCCCCCTTCCCGATCCGTGACGGCCACGTGGTCGTTCCCGATGGACCGGGGCTGGGGATGGCGCCCGACATGGATAAGGTGCTGAAATACGCCGTTCGCGGTCCGGGGAAGCGCGCAACATGACGAGTGAAACGAAAACCGTTGTCGTCATCGGCGCCGGCATCGTCGGCGTGTCGACCGCGATCTGGCTGCAGCGCGACGGCCACGACGTCGTCCTCGTCGACAAGGCCGGCCCGGGCGAAGGAACGAGTTTCGGAAATGGCGGCGTGCTCGCCTCCTGCTCGATCGTGCCGGTGACGGTGCCGGGCCTGCTGGCCAAGGCGCCGCGCATGCTGCTTGATCGAAACCAGCCGCTGTTCCTCAAGTGGAGCTACCTGCCCAGGCTCGCGCCCTGGCTGATCCGCTATCTCGGGCACGCGAATGCGGCTGCCGTGAAGCGGCGGGCAGCCGCACTCGCACAGATCATCGGCGACAGTCTGGCAGATCATCAGGCCCTGTCCGCCGGCACCGGTGCGGAAAAATGGGTTGTTCCCGCCGACTACCTGTTTCTCTATGACAACCGCGCCCATTTCGAAGGCGACGCCTTCGGCTGGTCGGTCCGTAAGGAACACGGCTTCGAGTGGGACATTCTCGAGGGCAAGGCCTTCACCGACTACGACCCGGCCTACGGCCCGACGCTCGACTGCGCGGTCCGCCTGAAAGACCACGGCCGCATCGCCGACCCGGGGCGCTACGTCAAAGACCTCGCTGCCCATGTCCAGAAGAGCGGCGGCAAAATCGTCATCGGCGAGGCAGGCGACATCGTCCACGCGGATGGCCGGGTGACCGGCGTCCGCGTCTCCGGCGAAACGATCGGCTGCGACGCGGCGGTCGTCGCCACCGGTGTCTGGTCGGGACCGCTCGCCCGAAAGCTCGGCATCGAAGTTCCGCTCGAGAGCGAACGCGGCTACCACCTCGAGTTCTGGGAGCCCAGCGTCATGCCGCGGTCGCCGGTGATGATCGCATCGGGCAAGTTCGTGGCGACCCCGATGGAAGGCCGACTGCGGCTCGCCGGAATCGTCGAGTTCGGCGGCCTGGACGCAGCCCCGTCGCGCGCGCCGTTCGCGCTCCTGAAGAGGAATGTCGCGGCGGCGATTCCCGGACTTACCTGGAAGGAGACCACCGAATGGATGGGCCACCGGCCCTCGATCGCAGACTCGATTCCGGTCATCGGGGAGACCCCCGACGTCAAGGGGGCATATTTCGGCTTCGGCCACGATCATGTCGGACTGACGGGGGGACCGAAGACCGGACGGCTGCTTTCGCAGCTCGTTTCGGGCCTCAATCCGAACATTGACCTTGCGCCATACGCCCCGACGCGGTTTCGATAGGGGCGGGATTCAGTAACGTGGCTTAACAGAGGGAGACAGAAATCATGAAAATCTTGAACACACTGATGGCCGCGACGGCCATTTCGGTTATCGGCGCCGGCGCGGCGATGGCCGAGAAGTGGGACATGCCGATGGCCTACTCGGCCACGAACTTCCATTCCGAAATCGGCGCCGAGTTCGCCAAATGCGTGACTAACGGCACCGGCGGCAATCTGGAGGTGGTAACGCACCCGTCCGGTTCGCTGTTCAAGGGCAATGAAATCAAGCGTGCCGTCCAGACCGGCCAGGCCCCGATCGGCGAACGCCTGCTTTCCGCCCATCAGAACGAAAACCCGCTCTATGGCGTCGATTCCATCCCCTTCCTCGTGTCGTCCTTCGATGAGCACGAGAAACTATGGAAAATCGCCGAACCGAAAATCGCCTCCGCGTTGGCAGACGATAATCTGGTTTACCTGTACTCCGTCCCATGGCCGCCGCAGGGTCTCTACTTCAACAAGGCGATCAACTCGATCGAAGACATGAAAGGCGCCAAATTCCGGTCGTATTCAACGGCAACGGCGCGGATGGCCGAAATGACCGGCATGCTTCCAGTCCAGGTCGAAGCCGCCGAACTGTCGCAGGCTCTGGCAACCGGCGTGGCCGAGGCCTTCATTTCTTCCGGTGCGACCGGATATGACCGCAAGGTCTGGGAGCACCTCAGCAACTTCTACGAGGTCGATGCGTGGCTGCCGCGCAATGCGGTTTTCGCCAACATGGACTCGTGGAACGGCCTTGATGACGCGACGAAGAAGATTGTGACCGATTGCGCCGCCAAGGCTCAGACGGACGGCCTCGCCCGTTCCAAGGAATACACGCAGTTCACGCTCGATGGCCTGAAGGAAAACGGCATGACGGTCGAGCGCGCGAATCCCGAGCTGGTAAAGGAGCTGCAGGCCATCGGCGAGACCATGACGAACGAATGGCTCGAAACCGCCGGCGACCAGGGCAAGGAGATCGTGGAGACCTACAAGTCCATGTGAATCGGTAGCGGTAGCGGTAGCGGGACCGGGTACCGCCCGGTCCCGGCTTTTCATTTGAAACAGGGGGGATCTTGCCATGCTGGCGACGGGCCGTGTGTTACGACGCATTCTCGATGCGTTTTATCTCGCCGGCGGCGTGATCGCGGCAATGTTCACCATCGCCATCCTCGCCCTGATCGTGCTGCAGATGCTGGCGCGGTGGACAGGCCACGTCTTCCCGGGCGCCACCGACTATGCGGGCTACTGCATGGCGGGAGCGTCCTTCTTTGCCTTCGCCTACGCGCTCAACCACGGCGCGCACATCCGCGTTTCGATCCTGTTGAACGCCCTCGGCAGGCACCGGCATTGGCTCGAAATCTGGTGCTTCGTGATAGGGACCGCCGCATCGACCTATTTCGCCTGGTACGCCGTCAGGGGCACCTACTGGTCGTGGAAACTGAAGGACATCAGCCAGGGGCTCGATGCGACTCCCGTCTGGATCCCGCAGTTATCCATGTCCGCGGGAACGGTGCTGCTGGCGCTGTGCTTCTGGGACCATCTCGTTCGGCTTCTTGTCACCGGATCGCACGGCATCAAGGCCGATCTCGTTGACCAGAGCCACGCGGAATAGGGGCGGCCGATGGAACAGCTTGCTCCGATCGCGATCTTCCTGTTCGTTCTGTTTTTGCTGCTCGGCAGCGGTGTCTGGGTCGGGCTCGCGCTGCTCGGCGTCGCATTTGTCGGCATGGAACTGTTCACAGCGAGGCCTGCCGGCGACGCGATGATCACGACGATCTGGACGTCGTCGTCATCCTGGACACTGACCGCCCTTCCGCTGTTTATCTGGATGGGCGAAGTCCTTTATCGAACACGATTGTCGGAAGACATGTTTCGCGGCCTGTCGCCCTGGATGGCACGGCTGCCGGGCGGGCTTATCCATACCAATATCGTGGGCTGCACGGTGTTCGCGGCGGTTTCCGGATCATCCGCCGCGACCCTGACCACGGTCGGCAAGATGTCCGTCCCGGAACTGCGCCGGCGGGACTATCCCGAACGCATGATCATCGGAACTCTGGCCGGTGCCGCGACACTCGGCCTGATGATCCCGCCGTCGCTGACGCTGATTGTCTACGGCGTCACGATCAATGAATCGATCACCAAGCTGTTCATCGCCGGCATCGTGCCGGGCATCGTGCTGGCGGCGATGTTCATGGCCTATGTGGCGGTCTACTCGAAGGTCTCGAAGGCCTACAATCCGACCCCGGAACCGGCGATGACCTTCGTCGAGAAACTGAAAAACTCGCGCTTTCTCATCCCCGTCATCTGCCTGATCCTGGTGGTCATCGGCTCGATGTATCTGGGCTATGCGACCGCGACCGAAGCCGCCGCGTTCGGCGTGCTCGGTGCGTTGGCGCTCGCTGCCGGCCAGCGGTCACTGACCGTGGACACCTTTGTCCAGAGCCTGATGGGCGCCGTGCGCACCTCCGCCATGATCGCACTGATTCTCGCAGGGGCGGCCTTCCTGTCGCTGTCGATGGGATTCACCGGCCTGCCCCGCGGACTGGCGACACTGATCGACTCGTTCAACCTCACGCGCTTCGAACTTCTGATGGCGCTTCTGGTATTTTATGTCGTGCTCGGCTGCTTCCTCGATGGCATTTCGTCGGTGGTGCTGACGATGGCGGTCGTCGAACCGATGATCCGGCAAGCCGGCATCGACATCATCTGGTTCGGTATTTTCATCGTGGTGGTCGTCGAGATGGCGCAGATCACGCCGCCGATCGGTTTCAATCTTTTCGTCCTGCAAGGGATGACGAACCACGAGATGAATTTCATCGCGCGCGCGGCAACGCCGATGTTTCTGATCATGGTTCTCATGGTCTTCGTACTGATCGCTTTCCCGGATCTCGCCACGTGGCTGCCCGAGAACATGCGCCAGCGGCCGGGAGGCTAGGCTCGGGTGGACATCGGATTCGCGGCGCTCGGTTCGCCCTGGCTGGCCGTCGCCGTATTCGCGATCGTATTCGCAGCCGCGATCGTGCAGGTCGGGCTCGGAATGGGGTTCGGGCTCACGGCCGCGCCCCTGCTGGCGCTGCTCAATCCTGACCTGGTGCCCGCACCGACCCTGTTCCTCGGACTATTGACCGCGAGTTGGGGCGCTTGGCGCGAACGCGACAGCATCGCTTGGGACGAGGTCGGTTTCGGATTGATCGGCCGGGCTACCGGAGTGCTCGCCGGAACCGCGATCCTGGCCTCTCTCGCCGACCGCAACGCCTTCATGCTGGTATTCGGCACGCTGATCGCCATCGCCGTTGCACTTTCGGTGAGCGGCTGGCGCATCGCATTCTCGAGAGTTTCCGTTGCCGCCATGAGCGGAGTGTCGGGCGTGATGGGAACGATTACCTCGGTCGGCGCCCCGCCGATGGCACTGGTCTATCAGCATCGGCCCGCCCGCACCGCGCGGCCGACGCTTGCCACGTTCTTCGGCTTTGGGTGCGCCTTTTCGCTTACCGGGCTCTACGCCGCCGGCTGGGCGGGTTTGCACGATCTGGCGCTCGCGATCACCATGCTGCCGGCCATGCTCACCGGCATCGTCGCCGCACGTTTCCTGGGAGGGCGCTTTGATAAACGATACCGCCCCGCGCTGCTCGCGATCAGCGGGATGGCGGCCATCGTCCTGATTGTAAGGGGGCTGACGTGACCGTACTTCAGTCTGTCCTCGGCCATGCTGCGCGCCACGGCCGGCTGCTTCTCGTCGCGGGCCTGGCCGCGGGCATCACTCTGCCGGGCGCCGCCATTGTGATGAGAGCCTGGCTGCCGGAACTGGTCGCCGCCTTGTTGTTCGTCGCCGCGCTGCGCATCGGTCCGCGCCAGGCGATCGGCGCCGCCCGAGACCTTCCGGTGACCGCGGGTGTCGCCCTGCTGTTTCAGCTGGCGTTGCCCGTAGGCGCCATTCTGGTCATGAATGCGGGCGGATGGCTCGCCACCCCGATCGCTATGTCGCTCGTGCTGATGCTGTCGGCGCCCTCGATTTCCGGAAGTCCGAACCTGACCCTGATGACCGGCCACGACCCGGCACCGGCATTGCGGCTGCTTATCCTGGGCACCGCAATGCTGCCCGCGACGGTCCTGGTGCCGTTCTGGCTGTTGCCTGAACTTGGTGCAGCGGGCGAAGTACTCCGTGCGGCGGGACGCCTGCTGGCGGTCATCGCTATCGCCGGCGGGACCGCTTTCCTGATTCGGGGGACTTTGATGCGCCAGCCAACTCCGGAAACGATGCGGGCGCTCGACGGCGTATCCGCGATTGCGATGGCGGTGGTCGTGGTCGGTCTCATGTCTGCAGTCGGCCCGGCAATAGCCGAAATGCCCGCGACGTTCTTCTACTGGCTGGCAGTGGCAAGTGCCGTCAATTTCGGGCTTCAGATCGTTGTCGCCGTGGCGCTGAATTACACCAGCCTGCGGGACAGTCGGGCAGCCTATGGTATCGTGGCCGGCAACCGGAACATCGCTCTGTTCTTGGTTGCGCTGCCGGCAAGCGTGACCGATCCCCTGCTTCTCTTCATCGGTTGCTACCAGATTCCGATGTACCTGACACCGATCCTACTGCGGCGCCTCTACAAGACGGAATGATGGTGCGCTGGTCGCGACAGACTGGCCTGCCGGCGCCGCATGAACTGCGGCGCCGGTACCATGTCGCGAAATCTGCCTCGTGAGAGCCGCTACCAGCCGCCTTCCGCACGGCGATCGTATTTCTGCTCGCCGCCGAGATCGAAGACCAGGAGCTTGCGCTCCGTGAACGTCTCCAGGAACCACTGCGAAAGCTCGCGTCCGACGCCACTCAGGCCGGTACCGCCGAAGGGCGCGAGTTGGTCCCAGTAGTTCGATGTCTCGTTGATGTTGACCGATCCATGCGGAAGCGCTTCGCCGACGCGCCAGGCAGTGGCGAGATCCCGCGTCCACAACGACGCGATCAGTCCGAGACCGGACTGATGGGCGATCTTGATTGCCTCCTCGGCCGACTTGATCTTGATGATCGGCGCCACCGGACCGAAAGTTTCCTCTTGAGCGATCAGCATGTCGGTGGTGACGTCGGTCAGAATGGTGGCGGGGTAGTAGAGTCCCTCCTCCGGGCCGATCTGTTCGATCTTCGCACCCTTGGCGCGGGCGTCGTCGACGTGCGCCTTCACCCGCTTCAGTGTATCGGGATTGCAGAGCGGACCCATCTGTGTTGCTTCGTCGAAGGGATCGCCGATCTTGAGTTTGTGGGCGCCGGCGCGGAGCTTTTCGAGGAATTCGTCGTAGACCGCCTCGTGCACCAGCAGGCGTTCGGCGGAGGTGCAAACCTGGCCGGAATAGTAGAAGCAGCCGTTGAGTGCGCCTTCCACAGCGCGGTCGATATCGGCATCGGCCAGGATGATGAACGGCCCGTCGCCGCCCAGTTCCAGAAGATGAGGCCGAAGCGCGCATTTTCCGGCGATCTCTCGGCCGGTCTTCGTCGAGCCGGTGAAGAAGACACCGTCGACTCCTGCGTGCTCGACGAGCGCCGCGCCGACGTCGCCTCGTCCCTGGACGACATTGATCACACCATCGGGTAGACCCGCTTCCTTGAAGAGGTCCGCCAGCATGGCACAGCAGACCGGCGAGTATTCCGACGGCTTCCAGATCACCGCATTGCCGGCCGCCGCGATATGGGCCAGCGCGATTGAGGAAATATCGGTCGGAAAATTATAGGGCGTTATCGCCGCAACGACGCCGAGCGGACGATGATTCATCACCAGCCGCTTGTTCGTCGTTTGCTCCTGGGTTGAGGGAAACGACAACCCGCGATGACGCAGGATCTCCTCGGCGGCCTTGCCCCAGGACGGCGCAGAATACTCGAACACTTCCTCGCGCGAATCGGTGATCGTCTTGCCAATCTCGGCAGTGATCATCTGCGCGATCGGCTCGGCGCGTTCCAGGAAGAGCTGGTGGATGCGCCGCATCGCCTTGGCCCGCTCGATATAGGGAAGCGCCCCCCACTCCGGCTGCGCCGCCCTTGCCGCGGCCACCGCCTTGTCGACATCGCTTGCGTCGCATTGGCCGACCTTGTGCAGGACGGCGCCCGAATGCGGCGACTTCACCTCGAAGTGCCCCGCCGCGCCGTCGACCCAATGGCCGCCGATCAGCGCCGCGCGTGTGACTTCCTGCTTGATGCTATCCATCATATTCATGAAAACCTCCCTTGATGACTTTATGATCGATGGCGTCCTCAGCCGCGCTTACCCGACTTGTCCCGGGTAAGGACAACCGAAAGCGTGATCAGGACGATCGAGAAAACGACGATCAGCGCGCCGACGGCGTTGATCTCCGGTGTCAGGCCGCGCCGTAGCGTCGACCAGATGTACATGGGCAGCGTGTTGTCGCGTCCGGTCAGGAAGAAGGTGACCGGGATTTCATCGAAGGACAGTGTGAAGGACAACAGCGCAGCGCCGATGATCGCGGTACGGATGTTTGGCAGTGTGACGAGAAAGAATGTCTGAAGCCCCGACGCGCCGAGGTCGGCTGACGCCTCCTCGTAACTGCGCGGCAGGCGCTGTAGACGCGCGAACACCTGGGTCACGACCACAGACACCAACGCGGTTGCGTGGCCCAGGATGACCGTCTCGAGGCTCAGGTTGAAGCCGATCATCCGGAACATGATGAGCATGGATATGCCGGTGATGATCCCCGGCAAAGCGATCGGCAGCAGCACAAGCTTGCGGAACAGTCCCTTGCCCGGAAAGTCGAACCGGTCGAGGGCAAGTGCAGCCGGTACGCCGATGATGAGCGTCAACGCCGTCGCGGCCGCAGCGACATAGACGCTGTTCCACAGGGCCTCCAGCAGGTCCTCATTGGCGAGCAGGCGCGCGTACCACTCCAGTGAAACGCCGGTCATCGGCCACGACAGGGACCGCGACGAGTTGAATGAAAAGGCGATCAGGACCGCGATCGGGATGTAAAGGAAGGCAAGGACGAACCCGACCATTCCGTAGAAGAACGCGTTGGACGCCCAAGTCTCGGCCCGCCGCGCGGTGGCACTCCCCCGGCGTCTGGCCGGCGCGCGACCCATCTGGGTGTCCACGGTGTCGGTGGAGACGCCCATTGTCATGCGTATTTCCCCCTTCCGACACCCTGGAGCCTGTCGGACAGCGTGATGATGGTCAGGACGATGACCAGCATCACCAACGCCAGCGCCGAGCCAAGCGGCCAGTTGAGCGCAGCACCGAACTGGGTGGCGATGACATTGGCGATCATCATTCCGTCAGGCCCGCCGACCAGGAACGGTGCAATGAAGTCGCCGAACGACAGACAGAAGGTCATCGTGAAGCCGGCGATGACGCCCGGCATCGACAAGGGCAGCGTCACCCGGACGAATGTCTGGATCGCCGACATGCCCAGGTCACGCGACGCTTCCGTCAGGCTGCCCGGGATCTTCTCCAGCGCCGCGTAGATCGGCATCACCATGAACGGGATGAACACATAGGTCAGCGTCACTACCATGGCCGTCTGGTTGTAGAGGAAGACCGACGACGGCTCGGACAGGATGCCTGTCGAGACCAGAAACGAGTTCAGAATGCCCTGGGTCCCGAGGATCGTTTTCCACGTATAGGCGCGCAGCAGATAGGAGACCCACAACGGCAGGACGACCGCCATGTAGAGGACGAGCTTGACGCCCGGCCGCTTGACCTTGTGAACCAGGAAATAGGCGTACGGATAGGCCAGCAGCAGCGAAAGCAGTGACACGAGGCCGGCGATCTTGATGGTCCGGAGCAGGACGCGGACGTACTGCGGATCGACCATCAGCTCCAGGTAATTGCCGAACTGGAAAGCCGGCACGAAGGTCGGGAACTTCTTCTCCCAGAAGCTGTAGATGAAAAGAATGGCGTAGGGGATGAACAGGAACAGGAACGTCCAGACCAGCGGCAGCGACAGGACGCCGCCGCTTGAAAGCCGGTTGCGGGTTGCAAGCCTCATGACGCGCCGTCCCGCGCAAACGGCATGATTTTGTGCGGATCGATATCCACGAATACCTCGTCGCCCGTGCCGGCGTGCCTGGCCGGGTCAAAGGTGTCATCGAGGAGGGTGTCGACAAGGATGCGCCCCTCCCCGACCACGACCACGGAGCGAATCATGGCGCCGTGGTAGAGGACGTTTTCCAGACGGCCTTTTAGGAGGTTGCCCTGTGGAACCGATCCATTCGCCCGTACCAGGCGCGCCTTTTCCGGCCGGAAGCCGAAGAGCCGCTCGGCGGCAGGAACGCCATCGACGGCAGGATGATCGATCTCCAGTTCCTGACCGAAACAGGAAACGAATATCTTTCCGTTCGATGCCTTCACCGGCGAAGCGAAGAGATTGGTGGCGCCAATGAAGTCGGCGACATAGCTGTTGGCCGGCGCATCATACAGCGAGACCGGATCGCCGGTCTGCGAGACGCGTCCGTCGCGCATCACGACAACCCGGTCGGACATGACGAGCGCTTCGGACTGGTCGTGCGTGACCATGATGAAGGTAAGCCCGACCTTGTTGTGCAGGTTCCTAAGTTCCACCTGCATCTGTTCGCGCAGGTTGGCATCAAGCGCCGACAATGGCTCGTCGAGAAGCAGCACCTTCGGATGCCGGACGATGGCACGGGCCAACGCGACTCGCTGGCGCTGGCCGCCTGAGAGTTCGGCTGGCGAGGTGTCGGCCTTGTCCGTCAAACCGACCAGCGAAAGCGTCTCGGCGACGCGCGGCTTGATCTCGGCGCGAGGGGTGCCGGAAACGCGCAGGCCATAGCCAACGTTCTGTCCGACCGTCATGTGCGGAAACAGCGCATAGTCCTGGAAGACCATGTTCACCGCGCGCTGGTTCGGTGGCAGGTCGGTGACATCTTCGCCATCGAGCCAGATGGTGCCGCTGGTCGGCGCCTCGAATCCGCCAATCATGCGCAGCAGCGTGGACTTGCCGCAGCCGGACGGGCCGAGCAGCGTGACATACTCGCCGCGCTCGATGGACAGCGATACATCGGCGACACCGATGACGTCGCCAAACTCCTTGCGCAGGTTTTCTATGCGAATGACTTCGGACACGGTCCCGTCCTGACTGCCTGAATTTTTCCTGAGATTCGGTGGGCCGGGCGCCGCGGCGCCCGGCCCGGAGCCGATTATTCGGCCTTCACCGCGTTCCATGCGTTGGTGTAGTCGCCGAGACGCTCGCCGAGGTTCTCCCAAAGCAGCAGGCTGTCGAGATAGTCGGGATCGTCCTGATGCAAGGCCACGAACTGCTCGGGTGTCATGCAGTTCTTGGCCGCGACCGGATTGGCGACCGAGTAGCCGTTGACGTTGGCGACGGCGCACTGGCCGGATTCGCTCACGGCCATGTTGAGGAACTTGTAGGCGCAGTCCTCGTTCGGCGTTCCCTTGACGATCATGAAGGAGTCCATCCAGCCTTCGGCGTTCTCTTCCGGGATGAACTCGACCACCTCGATGCCCTTGTCGGCAAGCAGCGAGGACTGGTAGCCGGCCCAGGTGTTGGAGATCCAGACCTCGCCGGCCGCGTAAAGATCGACCAGTTCGCCGGCGGTCGACCAGTACTTGCGGATCAGCGGCCGCTGTTCGGCCAGCTTCTTCTTGGCCGCGTCGAGCTGCTCGTCGGTGAGGTTATAGATGTCGGTATCGCCGTTCAGACGCGCCGCCACATAGAGCGCGCTCTTGTCGTCCCAGAGCGAAACCTTGCCCTCGAGATCGGGGTTCCACAGTTCGGCGATCGAGGTCGGCGGCGTTTCGAACTTGTCCTTCAGGTACATGAAGGCGATCGCGCCCCAGGCGTAAGGCACCCCGTAGACTTCGCCGTCCTTGTTGATGCCGCCGGAGTTGCGGAACTTTTCGTAGATGTTGTCCCACTCCGCGATCTTGCTGGTATCGATCGGCTCGACGAAGCCGGCCTCGATCAGCGGCGCCGTCGAATCGATCGACGGCGAGATCAGGTCGAAGACACCACCGCCGGCGGCAAGCTTCGGCGCGAAGTCGTCGTTGGAGCCGACGTAAGTGGCGTTGACCTTGCAGCCGGTCTCCTTCTCGAAAGGCTCGATGGCGCTGGCATCGGCATAGCCCTCCCACGTCAGGATGTTGAGTTCCCCCTCGGCGAATGCCGGCGCCGTGCCGGTCATCAGCAGCGACACCACGGATAGCGACGTCACCAGTCTTGAGTTGCGGTTTGCCATGTTAGTCTCCCTCTGTTGTTGGCAGTCCTGTTAGTTCATTGAAATATCGTTTGTTTTTCTGACGACCGTGCCAATATCCACCCCAAGCGCACGGGCCGCCTTGCGTTTCGAGCCGTGTCGCAAAATCGCCCTGTCGATAAGCGCCCTCTCGTAGCGTCGGACCTCTTCCTTGAGATCGAACGCCCCGTCGGGACCGATGGCGACCATGTCTTCCACGGCCGCCGGCAGTGCATCTCCGTCGCCCCGGGACGAATCTCCCGCAGAAAATTGCTCCTCCGAAAGCGGCCTCAGCAGGTCGGACAGAAGCTCGTCCATGTCCGCGCCTTCGTCGAAGAAGATCGAAAGCTGCTGCACGACGTTCAGGAGCTCGCGTACGTTGCCGGGCCAGGCGTAGGCTGTCAGCCGCGCGCGGACCCAGCCCGGAACGACGAACCGGTTGCCGCGCCGCTGGTTGATCGTGTCGACAAACCGGTCGATCAGGTGTCCGGTCAGCTCCGGCATCGTCCGCAGTGCCGGGATCGGCAGGTGGACGACGGCGAGCCGGTAGTAGAGATCGGCGCGAAACTGGCCGTCCCGGACCATCTGCCGGAGGTCCCGGTTGGTGGCGGTCAGGATTCGTACGTTGGCGATACGCTGCTTGCCACCGCCGACCCTGCGAATCATGCCCTCTTCCAGGAAGCTCAGGAGCTTCGCCTGAACGCTAAGCGGGATTTCGCCGACCTCGTCGAGAAACAGGGTCCCGCCTTCGGCCTGTTCAATGAAACCGGCGCGGCCCGATTGCAGCGCGCCGGTGAAGGCGCCCTTCTCGTAGCCGAACATCTCGGATTCAAAGAGTGTCTCCGGGATGGAGGCGCAATTGACGACCTGGAAGGCGTCGCCGGTGTCGGCAAGAAAGGTGTGGAAGTAGCGCGCGATTTCCGTCTTCCCGACACCCGACTCGCCGGTAATCAGCACACGCGCGCCCTGCAGAATTGCTCGTTCGCCGCGCGACAGAACCTTTTCGAGTTGCGGAGCGATGCGCCGTTGGGTGCCGAAATCAGGCCGTGCCTTGTTATCGGCGAGCGTCCGGAACGCAGGCTGCGCGGCGCGGCCGAACGCCTTCCGCCGCCGATAGTCGAGCACCTCCAGATCACGCAGGATGACCGCCACGGGGTGGCGGGCCCCAGGCTCGCGCGCCACCGGTTTCCGGCTCGCGCGCCGCACCGTGACGAGCAGCGTCTTGCCCTTCGCGGTGCGCACCGTCAGTTCGGCATCGGCGCCGCGTTCGACGGCCGCAGCGAGCTGCGACCAGCCCGGCAACTCCGTACACAGCGTTGCGAACGCCTCGCCATCGACCGAGCCGAACTCGCGGCCCATGAGAGCGCACGCCTCGACGTTGGCGCTCGTGACTGTCAGATCTGTCCCAACGAAGATCAGCCCCTCGTCGAAGAAGTTCAGCCGTTCGGCAGCATCCGGTATCGTCTCGGCATCGAAGAGCGGGTGGTCAGGCCAGAGCGCGCGATCGGGGGCGGACATCAGCCAAGCCCTCCCGCGACAGCTGCACCCGTCACCGGTTCGCCGACACCATCATCGACCAGCCGGATGATCGAGACATATTGAACCGGCAGGTCCGCGCTCCCCTCCATGCCGATACGCCAATGGGACTTGCGGCCGTCCGGCAGCGGGAGCACGATATCGGCACAGCCCGGCAGGTCGCCAAGGCGCCTGGTCGCCTGCCGCAAGTGCGCGGTCGCTTCGCCCGTCGCGTCCGCCGGTTCGGCAAACAGCGCCGGCAGCGTCGTCCCGGGCAGGGTCTCCGTTTCAGCACCGAGAAGAAGGCCTGCGGCCGGGTTGGCGGCGAGCACGGCAAGATTGTCGTCAAAGGCGATCAGCGCATCCGGCAGCGCCGACAACATGCCACGGATGCGCACGAGCCGATCCTTGAGATCGATCTCGCGGCGGCGATGCTTGCTGACGTCGCGCACGACGCCGAATATCCGGATGAGGCGGCCACCTTCGATGTGGGCGCGCACATCGTTTTCGACGTAAAGCTCGCTGCCATCGTAACGGCTGTCGAGCGCTGGCGCCGCGTCGACCGCGAAGCCGCTGCTCAACAGGTTTTCGATAAAGGCTTCGTTTTGCTTGTTGCGCGGAAAGATTTCGCTGACCGGGCGATCGTTGATGTCCAGATGGACCGGCAGCCGATAGAGGCGCGCCATCGCATCGTTGCAGAATCGCCAGTAGGGATCGTTTTCGAAGATCTGCCGGATCACCTCGCGATCCGGCGCGGTCAGGTCGACAGGCTCTCCGAACTCCATGCACCAGCACGCATCCGTCGATGCGGCGACCATGCCTTTCAGGATCGCGTTTTCCGCTTCCGCGTCATGGTCTTCGCGAAATCCGGCGACACCTGGAAATGGCGGCTCCTGGAACTTTTGTTCGGAGTTTTCTGTTGTCCGGTCGCTTTTGCCCATTATCCCGTCCCGATGAAGCCGAAGCATGTATGATGCAATCTTACATACACCGGCTCGCTCGGCTTGGATATTTGCAGGTAACATGCCAACCGACTCCTTAGAGAAGTAGGAATATGGCTCAAACTATTGTAATAATTTAATATATTATGTGCGACATGCCCAGATAATTGGGCATCTAAAAGCTCCAGGCGGTTTGAAAATGATGAATTTTTACATCAAGCGATGCATTTTCAAATCAACACCGACGGCGACCTGCCTGCCACCCGGAGGCGCACCTAAGGACCGCTACAGTGGCCCCGGGAAATGGCACGCGACAGCGCTCCCGGTGGCGGGATCCGGTACGAGTTGCGGCGTTTCGGTGCGGCAGCGGGCCGCGGCGCGGGGGCAGCGGGTGTGGAACCGACACCCAGAAGGCGGATCGATCGGCGACGGCAGGTCGCCTTCCAGGACGATCCGTTTCCGCGCCCGCTCGACACGCGGATCGGCGCGGGGAATGGCCGACAGCAACGCCTGCGTATAGGGATGCTGCGGGCGAGAGAAGATATCACCGACCGGCGCCACCTCGACGATGCGGCCGAGGTACATCACCGCGACACGCCGTGAGATGTAGCGCACGACGCCGAGATCGTGGGCGATGAAGAGATAGGCGACGCCCAGTTCCTCCTGAAGTTCCCGGAGCAGGTTCAGGACTCCGGCCTGGATCGAGACGTCCAGTGCCGAAACCGGTTCGTCGAGCACGATCAGGCGGGGCTTCAGCGACAACGCGCGGGCGATGCCGATCCGCTGGCGCTGTCCGCCCGACAGTTCGTGCGGGTAGCGTGTGGCGGTGTCGGCCGGCAGGTGGACCATGTCGAGCAGTTCGGCCACGCGCACGCGCACCTGATCGCGCGGCAGTTCGGCAAGCCGCAGGCCCTCGGTCAGGATCTGCGCAACCGTCATGCGCGGATGCAGCGACGACATGGGGTCCTGGAAGACGATCTGCATGGCACGCCGATGGCCCCGCAACGCCTCGGCTCCCGCCTCCGTGATATCGGCGCCGTCGAGCGTGACGCGCCCGCCGGTGGGTTCGAACAGGCGCAGGATGCAACGGCCAAGCGTCGATTTTCCGCACCCGGATTCGCCAACCAGACCGAACGTCTCGCCGGGCGCGATGTCGAACGAGACGCCCGACACGGCCTGCACCGCCCTCACCTTGCGGCCTAGCAGGCCGCCGCGCAACGGAAATGCCTTCGTCAGTCCCTCGACTTTCAGCACGGGGCGGGCGGTATCGGTTTCCTGTGCCACCGCGACGGTGGCAATCTCGCCATGCGCCGTCATACGACCGCCTCCGTCACCATTGAAGGCAGCTCGTCGGCATAGAGACAGGCGCTGCGGGTACGCTTCACGCGGCGCAATTCCGGATCGGTCTTTCGGCAATCCGCGCGGGCGACCGGGCAGCGCGGCTCGAAGGAGCAGCCCGGCGGACGCGACCAGATCGAGGGTGGCGTGCCCTCGATCTGCTGCAGAACCGCGGCGCCTTCGAGGTTCGGCACCGCCGAGATCAGACCGCGCGTATAGGGATGACGGGTCGCATAGAAAATCGAGTCGACATCGCCCCGCTCGACGACCCGGCCGCCGTACATGACGGCGATTTCGTCGGCCATGCCGGCCACCACGCCCAGGTCGTGGGTGATCAGGATCAGGCCGATGCCGAGTTCTTCGCGGAGGCCGGATAGGAGGTCGAGGATCTGCGCCTGCACGGTGACGTCGAGCGCCGTCGTCGGCTCGTCGGCGATCAGCAGCGCCGGGCGATTGGCCAGCGCCATGGCGATCATCGCGCGCTGGCGCATCCCGCCGGAAAACTCGTGCGGATATTGCGAGAGACGCTGTTTCGCCTGCGGGATGGCGACGAGATCGAAGAGATGCCGTGCTTCGTCCAGCGCCTTGCGGCGCGACACCGAGCGATCGTGCAGGCGGATCGCCTCGACGATCTGGTCGCCGAGCGTAAGCACCGGATTGAAGGCGGACAGCGGGTCCTGGAAGATGCAGCCGATGTCCTTGCCGCGCAGCCGGCGGATGTGCCGCTCCGGCATGCCCACCAATTCCTGCCCGCGAAATTTTGCCGAACCCGAAACACGGGCGCCATCCGGCAAAAGCTGTAGCAGCGCCATCATCGAGACCGACTTGCCCGAGCCGGATTCCCCGACGATACCAAGCGTGCGCCCGGCCTCCAGCGTCAGGTCGATGCCGCGCACGGCCTCGGCCCGGCGCCCGTCGTAGGCCGTGAATTCCGCGCGTAGGCCTCGAATGTCGAGAAGCGGGGTCATGTCCTGACGCGGCTTCATCAGGCGCTTCTCCGGTCGAACAGGTCGCGCAGGCCATCGCCCAGGAAGGAAGTAGCGAGCACCACCGAGAGGATCGCCATGCCCGGCCCGAACGCAATCCACCAGCTGTAGAACTTGGAGGCGCCCTCGGCGATCATCGAGCCCCATTCCGGACTGGGCGGGGTGGCACCGAGACCTATGAAGCTGAGCGAGGCGGCAAGCAACACGACCTGGCCGAAATCCATTGTCGCGTTGACGAGCGTCGGCGTCCAGCACAGCGGCATGATGTGGACGACCAGCACCCGCATCCGGCCGGCGCCGCCGGCAATCGCCGCCTCGACGTGCTCGCGTTCGCGCACCTCCAGCACCTGCGCCCGCATCAGCCGGGCATAGATCGGCCACCAGACGACCACCATCGCGATGGTGGCATTACCCAGGCCCGGCCCCAGTGTTGCGGCAACGCTCATGGCGAGCAGGATCGGCGGGAAGGAGAGCGTGACGTCGACCGCGCGCATGATGACGCTGTCGAGGAGGCCGCCGAAATAGCCGGAGATTGCACCGAGCGCCGAGCCGATGGCGACGGCGGCGGCGACCACGATGAAAGCGATCGGGATCGACCAGACGGAGCCTTCCATGGTACGGGCGAAGACGTCGCGGCCGAGCGCGTCGGTCCCGAGCCAGTGTTCAAGCGACGGCGGCTGCAGCCGGCGGCCGACCATCGCCAGCGGATCGGCAAGCGGCCACAGCTGGACCGTCAGCATGGTGATGGTCCAGAACAGCAGGATCACAGCGCCGATCCGGGCAGTCAGCGGCAGACGCTGGAATGTGCGGATCGAGTTTTCGATGCGACGCCGGTTGGCGGACGGAGCGATGTCGGTGCCGATCACCGACATTCAGTGCACCTTGATGCGCGGATTGGCCCAGGCATAGGCGATGTCGGTGATCAGATTGGCCATGAGGAAGGCGACCGAGCCGACGATAGTGACGCCGCCGATCGCCGGATAGTCGAGCGACGCCGCCGCGCGGACCGTATAGGAGCCGATGCCCGGCCAGCTGAAGATCGATTCCGTCAGCACCGCGCCGGTGATCAGATAGGCGAAGGTGAAGCCAAGCACTGTCAGAACCGGAATGAGCGCGTTGCGCAGCACATGATGGATCAGGACGACGCGCTCCGGCGCACCCTTCGCGCGGGCTGTGCGCGCGTAGTCCTGGGAGAGCCCCTCGATCAGCGATGAACGGACCAGCCGAGTGATGATCCCCGTCACCGCCCAGCCGAGAACGAAGGCGGGCAGCGCAAGGTGCGAGAGCACCTCGAGGAACAGCGGGATGTTGCCGGCGAGCAGGGAGTCGATCGTGTAGAAGCCGGTCACCTCGGGCGGCGGCGTGGTGCGCGGCGGCAACCGGCCGGTGCCGGGCACGATGGGAAAGCGCACCGACAACAGATAAAGCAGGATCAGGCCCGACCAGAAGATCGGCAGCGACGAGCCGACCAGCGCGAACATCCGCGCCGAACCATCCGTCACGGTGTTGCGGAACCGGGCGGACAGGAGACCAAGCGAAAATCCCATCACCGTGCCGATGATCATCGCCGATATCACCAGTTCCAGCGTCGCGGGAAGGCGTTCGGCGATGTCGGTCGCAACCGGCCTGCGGGTGGCAAACGACGTGCCGAGATCGCCCTGCAGGAGGTTGCCGATATAGATGAAGTAGCGGACCGGCAGCGACCTATCGAGACCCCACTCGGCCTTCACCGCGTTGACGACCTCGGTATTCGACATCATTCGTTCGGGAACAAGGGCGGCCAGCGGGTCGCCCTTTGTGGTTTGCGAGAGAAGGAAGGCGACGCTCGCCACACCCAGAAGCAGGAACGGTATCCCGATCAGCCGTCTGACGATGTAGCGCAGCATCGCCTTCTCCGATTACTTCCGTTTGATCTCGGCCAGCGGAAGGTTGCAGCAGGCCGAATATCGAACACCCTCGATATCCGAGCGATGGGCCAGCACCAGGTCCGGCGAGACAAGCGGCAGGATGATCGTGTCCTTCATCATCTCGTCGGCAAGTTCAGCATAGGCAGCATCCGCCGCTTCGCCCGACGAGGCAAGCGCCTTGGCGTAGATGCCGGTCTCGGCCGCGTTCACCACCAACTCAGGCTTGCCGACGCTGGCGCGTTTGGTCCAGGGATAGCCGTCGACCATGGCGAAGTAGGCGGCATACTGGCCCGAGCCGAAGTAGTCCGGCGCATAGTAGACCGCGGTGATCGGCCATTCGCCGGTCCCCAGCTCTTCGCGCCAGACCGCCCAGGTTAGCGGCTTCAGTTCGAGTTCCACGCCAACCGCTTTGAAGTCCTGCTGGAGCTTCTGCATCATGATGTTGAAGTCGACACCGTAGACGTTGTCGTTGGGATAGCCGGCGACCAGCTTCAGGTCCGAAGCACCGGCAGCCGCCAGCATCTCCTTGGCCTTCTCGATATCTTGGCTGCGCGGCGTCAGGCCGGCCGTGCCCGGGAAACCGTTCGGGATCGGGGCTGCCTGCTTCTTGCCGTTGCCGCCGACCGTGAAGTCGAGCATGCCGTCATAGTCGACCGCCAGCGCCAGCGCCTCGCGGACGTCCGGCGTCAGCACGTCTGCCATGCCCTTCGCACCGGGAATGAAGCCGATGTAGACGAAGTTGAAGGACGGCACGACTTCGGTCACCACGTCGGGCGAGCGGATCGACTTGGCGGTGTCGGGATCGATCTGCATCGCGATGTCGACCTGGCCGGTCTCCAGCGCCTGTGCCTGGCTGACGGCATCCTGGATCTGGGTGACGACGATCTCGGAGAACGCCGGAGCCTCACCCCAATAGGCGTCATTGCGGGCAAGGCGCAGCTCCGCTTCCGGCGAGTAGCCGGCCAGCGCAAAGGGGCCGGACCCGGCCGAATTCTCCATGAACCAGGACTCGGCCTTGTCGGCTTCCGCGGCGGTCTCGTCGCCGATCGCGCCGGCCGCCTTCGCCACCTCGGCGTTGACGATTCCGGTATAGGGCGCCGAGACCTTGTTCAGGAACTCGGAATTGGGCGCCTCGACGGTGATCTTGATCGTCCGGGGATCGACCGCCTCCGCGCTGACCAGGCCGTCCATCAGGAAGGAGGGCGACCCTTTCAGGTTCTTCAGCCGCTCGAAGGTCCAGACCACGTCGGAGGCCTCGACCGGCGAGCCGTCGGCAAACGCTGCGTCCTTGAGATGGAAGGTGAATTCCGTGAAGTCGTCGTTCACTTCCCAGCTCTCGGCGAGATTGGGAACCAGCGACTTGTTGTCCTCGCCAAGCGTGATCAGCGTCTCGTAGACGGCGGTCAGATAGAACTGACAGGTGTCGCAGAAGGCGCGGGCGGGATCGAGCGAGTTCACGTCCATGGAACGTCCGATGACCAGCGTGTCGCTGTCTTCGGCTGCGGCAGGAAGCGGAGCGCTCAGCACCGATCCGGCCAGGAGCAGGGCCGCCAGCGGCCGTACTCCCAATCGTCTGATGTTGATGGTCATGGTTCTAGTTTCCCTCTTGGCGCGTGTTCGGCCGCTCATCCCCCCATCAAAGCCGCCAGCGCCGCTGACGGTTTGAGAGAGTTGCGGCTCCGCTTGATCGCCTCGAAGGCTGCGCCGGTCGCCTCGAGGGTTTCGGCGATGTCCTGTTCGGTCATCGCCGCATTGATGAACATGTTGTGGTAAGGGGAGAAATAGACGCCGCGCTGCATCGCTTCGCGGCAGAAGCCGTAGCCGACGCGTAGATCGGGGTCCTCCTCGAAGAGGACCATCGGCAGCGTCGAAGGACCCGTATGGCGCAGCGCGAAGCCATAGTCGTTCGCCTGCGCGCAGAGGCCCGCGCGGAATGTATCGCCGATATCCTGCATGCGCTCGAGATAGTCTGTCGAATTGACGATCTTCAGCGTGGCAAGCGCCGCTGCCATGGGAACCGCGGAAAACCAGAAGGAGCCGGTCACGAAGATCTCGCCGGCCGCTTTGCGCGCACGGTCGTTGCCCACGAGGGAAGAGATCGGCTGCCCGTTGCCCAGTACCTTGCCCCAGGCACTGAGATCGGGACGAACGCCAACCGTTTCCCAGGAACAGTCGCGGGTGACCCTGAGGCCGGCGCGGACATCGTCGACGATCAGCAGGGCATCGCGCTCGTCGCAGAGCTTGCGGGCTGTCCGCGCGTATTCGGCATCAGGCAACGACTGGTCGGCGAAGGTATCGTGCCGGAACGGGGCGGCGAAGATGCCGGCCAGGTCGTCGCCGGCCTCGCGCACGGCGTCGGCAAGGCTGTCGGTATCGTTGTAATCGAAGGTGATCACGTGGGCCCGGTCCTCGGGCAGGGTGCCGGCCGGGCGCGGCGTATTCCACGGCATCGCGCCGTGATAGGCATTCTTCGCCACCAGCACCTTCCGCTTGCCGCGGTAGGCGCGCGCGATCATCAGCGCCATCATCGTGGCGTCGGAGCCGTTCTTGCAGAACATGGCCCAGTCGGCATGGGAGATCATGGCGACCATCGCCTCGGCCAGCTCGACCATGACGGGCGCGGGACCGGGCGTCGTGTCGGACTTGGCCTGCTGCTTTCGGACGGCGTCCATGACTTCGGACCGGCCATACCCCAGCAGGTTGGGGCCATAGGCGCACATGTAATCGATGTAGCAATTGCCGTCGGCATCCCAGATGCGGGTGCCTTCGGCTCGGGTGAAGAACTGCGGATAGTCCTCGGGCATGAGGACCGTCGACATGTGGCCGTACATTCCGTTTGGGATAACTTCCGCGGCCCGTTCGCGGAGAGCTTTGTCCTTACTTCCACTCCACATCGACAGCCCCCGGACCTGTTGTAAATATGTCAAGCCTCAAAAATCGTATTGACGGAAAATTTGACTGACAAGCGCTATTCGTCCGCAGTTGATCGCCATTTTCCGGTTGCATTCCAGCAAGGCATTCCTCGGCGACAGCGACCTGATTTTCCCGTTTTTACGTGTAATTCCGGGGCTTTTCGCTATCAGCGGTGAATAATCGAATTCGGAGCCGCTGATGACCGGGCGCGTGCGAAGCGGCGACTTAGTGATAACGGCTTCGGTTTTCTCAAGGCCAGGTCTTGCCGGTCTCACGAAGGGTGTCCGGCAGGTAGGTCCGCA
This sequence comes from uncultured Tepidamorphus sp., assembly GCA_905479765.1. Classification (GTDB taxonomy): domain Bacteria; phylum Pseudomonadota; class Alphaproteobacteria; order Rhizobiales; family Tepidamorphaceae; genus Microbaculum. Next base: position 23,030 of record CAJQNW010000162.1, read on the forward strand.
GGTAGGCGACCGACGCGCGCCAGCCCTCCTGCAGATAGTGGTCGGTGATGCGCCCGTGCCGGGCGTAGGAGATCGCCCAGATACCATCCATGACGCCGATGGAATTCGCTAGCCAGTCCTCCAGCCCGCCAAGCGAGCGGCAATCGAAACGCCGGCGGAATTCCGCCGTGCGTAGCGCTGCGATGGACGAGTTGCCGCGCAGGTCCAGGGTGCGGACCTCGACGCTGACGCCGGCCCCCATGAACAAACGCAGAGCCGCCGGATGATCGTTCAGGTAGTCGTGGGCGCGGGTCTGGCGCGCCAGGACGAGGTCCTGCCAACGCTCGGGCGCGGGCTCGATCGGCATGTGCGACAGGGCCGCCAGGTCTTCGTGGAAGCGCTTGGCAAGCTCCACGTAGATGGCGTTGCGATTGGGGAAGAAGTGATAGACGGAGGGAAGCGGTACGCCGGCTTTCTCGGCGATCATCGCCAGCGTCACGTCGTCGTCGGGTCGTTCGGCGAGAAGCGCCTCTGTCGAATCGAGCAAACGTGCGAACCGCTCATGCCCCCGCGCGCGCTGCGGGCGACGGGCAGCCGAGGCCGAGGCGGAGACAGACTGGACTGTTCCTGCGGTCATGGGGCGATCCTCCGCAATACGCGGCGATGGATCAAGGCGGCTGATCGAAAGTCCGGTCATCCCCGCGCGGCCCCGTTTATCCCCGCCCTGTGAAAAACTCGCGGGCGGTGGCCGCGACGCCCGCCGCGTCCAGGCGGTATTTGGCATAGAGCGCCGCAGGGGGCCCGACCTCGACATAGCAGTCGGGCACGCCGTGCTTCAGGAACGGCAGGCGCGGCAGGTCGAGAAGCACCTCGCCGACGGCGGAGCCGAGGCCGCCGGTCACATTGTGCTCTTCCACCGTCATGATGGCGCCGGTTTCCGACGCCGCCGCGACGATCTCGTCGCGGTCGAGCGGCTTGATCGTGTGCATGTCGACGACGCGGGCCTGTATGCCCTCGCCGGCCAGGGCCTCGGCTGCATCGAGCGCGGCGCGAACCTGGCTGCCGGTCGCGATCATCGTCAGATCGGTGCCTTCGCGAAGCCGGATGGCTTTGCCGAAGGTGATCTCCGGCACGGTGCCGTAGACCTCCGGATCGCGGCCGCGACCGAGCCGGATGTACATCGCACCGGGGTGGTCGACGGAGGCGCGCAGGACGCCGCGCAAATGGTTGGCGTCGGTCGCGCAGACGACCGTGAGGTCGGCCATGCAGCGGAGCATGCCGAGGTCCTCCAGGGCATGATGCGAGGTGCCGTAGAACCCCATCGACATGCCCGAATGGGTGCCGACGACGCGCACCGGCATCTTCGGATAGGCGCAGTCGGTGCGGATCTGTTCGGCCCCCAGGATCGCGGAGAAGCTGGCGAAGGTGGCGACATAGGGGATCATCCCGCAGGCGGCCATGCCGGCGGCGGCGGTGATCATGTTCTTCTCGGCAATGCCGAAATTGAAAAAGCGGTCCGGAAAAGCGTCGCGGAAATCGTTGGTGCGGTTGGCCGAGGCGAGATCGGCGGTCGCCACGACGATGCGCGGATCGGATTTGGCGAGCGCGGCCAGTTCCTCGCCGAGGACGAAGGCCGGCATGCCCGCCTTCGGCGTGCCGCGCACCGAGCGGGTGTCCTTGAACGCAGTCTTGCCCGTGGTCGTACCGCGGAAGATCTCGCTTTCGTGCTGCATGTCGGTCATTCGGCAAGCTCCGGCTCATAGGGCTTCAATCCGGCATCGAGCTCGGCCATGACGTCGTCGTAGTCCTCGCCGACGAGATTGCCGACGTGCCAGTCGAGCGACATTTCCATGCGCTTCACCCCCCTGCCCTTTATCGTGTCGCAGACGATGGCCTGGGGCCTGCCCGTCCCGCCGCCCGGCAGGTTGCGGAAAGCCTCGAGCAGCGACGGCAGGTCGTGGCCGTCGATGCGCTGAACATCCCAGCCGAAGCTCGCGAAGCGCTCGTGGACCGGCTCGATCTTCATCACGTCCTCGGTATGGCCGTCGATCGACAGGCCGTTGCGATCGATGATCGCGACGAGGTTCTGCAGGCCGAAGTGACCGGCCGAGATCACGGCCTCCCAGATCTGGCCCTCGCTCAGTTCGCCGTCGCCCAGCAGCACGTAGGTGCGGTAGTCGCGGCTGGTCGCGCGACCGGCGAGCGCCATGCCGACGCCGACGGACAAGCCGTGGCCGAGCGAGCCGGCGGAAAAATCGAGCCCCCTGACCTTCTTCATGTCGGGATGGTCGCCGTATTTCGAACCCAGCCGCGTATAGGTGTCGAGTTCTGAAGGGTCGAAATAGCCGAGGTCCGCCAGCACCGGATACAGGCCGATGGCGACGTGGCCCTTCGACATCACGAAGCGGTCGCGATCCGGCCAATCGGGCTGGGCGGGCTCGATCCGCAGTTGCGCGTAGTACAGCGCAGCGAGGATCTCCGCGCAGGAGAAGGTGCTGGAATAATGCCCGGCGCCGGCGATCTTCGTCAGGCGAACCGTTTCGGTGCGGATGAACTTCGCGCGGTCCTCGAGCACCGCAAGGCTGACGTTTCCCCTGTCCGACATCCAGACCCCCCTTGTTGCGCGATCCTTGCTGCCTGCCGCACGCGAGACCGCGACGGTCTCAGCAACCGGGATGCAGCTTGATCCTTGCATTTTTGATATATCATACAGCGCCATAATTCAACAAACAGCGCTTCGCCCAGGAAATAACGTCGGCAAAACGCTATTTTGCGGCAACTTATGATATATCATATGGCTCTATGGTCTTTCCCTACGGAATGATTCCCCATGCATGACGATGTGACCCAGCTGGCGCGCTCGGACGACGATGCACAGATCAGGGACGACAACGGCAGCCTGTCGGATTTCGTCTACGCGCAATTGCGCGCCGCACTGATGCGCGCCGAGTTCGCGCCGCACCAGCGCCTCAAGGTGCGCGACCTGGCGCAGCAGATGGGCACATCGGAAACGCCCGTGCGCGAGGCGCTGTTCCAGCTTGCTCATGAAGGCGCGATCGAAATCAAGCCACGCTACTACATCAGGGTGCGCCGGCTGACGCTTGCCGAATATACCGAGATCAAGGATATCCGGTTGAACCTGGAACCGCTCGCCGCCGAACGGGCCCTGCCCTTCATCACGCAGGCCGATATCGCCGCACTGGTCGCCGAACATGAACGGCTGGTTGCCGCCGAGGCCTCCGGCGATTGGCGAACCGCCTTGCAGGCTAACTTCGACTTCCATTTCGGGCTCTACCGGCGCTCGAACATGTCCACGCTGATCGATGTGCTCGAGGGACTGTGGATCCGGGTTGGCCCGCTGTTGAGCGAACTCTATCCCGATGCGCAACCGACTTACGATGAGCGCCACCAGCATCTCAATGTGTTGGATGCTCTGAGGGCCCGCGACTCCTTTTCCCTACGCGAGGCGATCCGGATGGACCTCGTCGAAGGCGGACGGAACCTGCGGCGGCGCCTGAGCAGTTTCGAGGCATAGAGATCTCAGCCTGACAGGAAAGAAGACTAACTCGCCTTCGCCTGATCCGCCCCGCCGAGCTTCTCGAAGATCATGTGCGGGAACACAGGCGCTTCGTGAAAATGGCCCGCGCCAAGCGGCTTCAGCGCATCCTCGATACCCGAAATGATCGTCGCGGGAACCGCGATGGTGCCGGCCTCGCCGACGCCCTTGATACCGAGCGGATTGAGCGGCGACGGGGTTTCCATGTGGACGATGTCGACCTTCGGCATCTCGGTTGCATAGGGCATCAGGAAATCCATGAAGCCGGCGTTGCGCGGATTGCCGTCCTGGTCGTACTGCACCTTCTCGTAGAGCGCCCCGCCGAGGCCCTGCGCCATGCCGCCGATCACCTGGCCTTCGACGATCATCGGATTGATCATGTTGCCGCAGTCGTGAACGCAGACATACTGGCGGATATCGACCGTGCACAGCGCCGGATCCACCTCGACCAGGGCGGCGTGGCAGCCGTACGCCCAGGTCGAATAGGGCGGTGAATAGTAGTCGGTGACCTCAATGCCCGGCGCCTTGCCGTCCGCCAGCGGCGGACCGTCGTGCTTGGAAGCCGGCGCGAACTGGGTGGCGCTCTGAGCCGCCTTGTTGAAGGCATAGCGCAGCGGGTTGGTCGCGGTCGCCACCTCGGCCAGCGTCACGGCACGGTCGGACCCGGAGATGCGCGCCTTGCCCTCGGCAAGCTCGATATCGCCCGGGGCCGCCTCCAGCATGTTGGCGGCAGCCTCGATGACCATTTCGCGCGCCTTGGAAGCGGCCTTGTGGATGGCGTTGCCGCTGACGACGGCGGCACGGCTGGCGAAGGTCGCCACACCCCAGTCGAACGCGCCGGTGTCGCCTTCTACCACGATCACGTCGGACGGGTCGACGCCGAGCTGGTCGGCGGCGATCTGGGCAAACACGGTGTCGTGGCCCTGCCCCTGGGTCGAAAGGCCCGTATTCACATAGATCTTGCCGGTGATCGGATGGATCCGCACATGGCCGCCCTCATACGGCCCAAGGCCGGTGCCCTCGACATAGAAGCCGAGGCCAAGACCGAGATACTTGCCGCGGGCGCGGGCGTCGGCCTTCATCTCGTCGAGCCTGTCCAGCCCGATCGCCTCGGCGGCCTTGCTGAGAGCCGTGTCGTATTCGCCGCTGTCGTAGCAGACCGCCAGACCGTCGGCGAAGAGCAGGCCCTCGCGTTTCCAGGGAAACTGGTCTGGCGCGATGAAGTTCCTGCGCCGCACCTCGAAACGGTCGAGGCCAAGCTCCTCGGCAAGCTTGTCCATTGCCCGCTCGATCGCGAAGCACGCCTGCGGCCGTCCGCAGCCGCGATAGGGCGTGACGGGAACCGTCGGCGTGTAGATCGCCTTGAACTCGACCTCGATGTTGGGAATGCGGTAGGGGCCCGCAATCGACGTGGAGGCGACCTGCGCGATGGCGATCCCGTAGGGGATGAACGAACCGGTGTCGTGCAGGAAGAAGTCGCGCAGGCCGAGAACCTCGCCGTCCTTGGTGGCGGCAAGCTCGATGGTGTGGACCTGCGTGCGTTCCTGCGTCGATCCGATGAAATTCTCGGTGCGGTCCTCGATCCACTTGACCGGCCGGTCGAGCTGGATCGCCGCCATCGGCACGAGCACTTCCTCGGGATAGAAGAACAGCACCTTCTGGCCGAAACCGCCGCCGACGTCGGGTGCCACGACGCGCACCCGGTCCTCGTCGATATCGAACAGCGAGGCGAGACCGCCGCGCACCGAAATCGGCGCCTGGGTGCTGTCCCAGACCATCAGCTGTTCGGTGATGCGGTCCCAGCGCGCGCAGACCGCGCGGCCTTCCATCGGGGCAGCCGTCGAGCGCTCGACGCGGACGGTGATCTTGGTGACGTGATCGGCCCTGGCGAAGGCAGCCGCCGCGTCGCCGGAATTCTGCACGAAGTGGGCGGCAACATTGCCCGCGACGTCTTCGTGCACGAGGTTCGCGCCATCGGCCGCGGCATCCTCCAGTTCCACTGAAACTGGCAGCGGATCGTAGTCGACCTCGATCAACCGGACGGCGTCCTCGGCGGTGTAACGGTCGACGGCGACCACCATCGCCACGGTCTGGCCGACGTAATAGACGTCGCCGCGGGCGAGCGGACGCTGGGTGCGCGGTCCGACCAGGCAGGGATGCGGGATCAGCAGCGGCAGGTCCTGATCGATGTGGCCGATGTTGTCGCAGGTGAAGACCCCGAGTACACCGGGATGGGCGCGGGCGGCGGAGACATCGATCGACGTGATCTTCGCCCGCGCGAACGGGCTGCGCAGGAACGCGGCATGGGCTACGGAGGGCAGATCGATGTCGTCGATGTAATGACCCTGGCCGGTCAGCAGACGATCGTCGATATTGCGCTGGACCGGTTCACCGAACGTCCGGGTTGCCATGGCGCTTCTCCTTGCCTTGTCGCGGCCGGCTCAGCCGGCGTGCATGATTTTGTGCGCGCGCCGGACGGCGGCGACGATATTCTGGTAGCCCGTGCAGCGGCACAGGTTGCCGCTGAGCGCGGTGCGAATGCCCGCGTCCGTGAGATCGGGGTCGGCGTTGTTTTCCAGGTAATCGGTAACAACCATCAGAAATCCTGGCGTGCAGTAGCCGCACTGCAGGCCGTGGCATTCCTTGAAGGCCTGTTGTACCGGGCCGAGCGCCGACTTGCTGCCGAGCGATTCGACCGTATGGATCTCGCAGCCGTCCACCTGCACCGCGAGCGTCAGGCACGAGCGCGCCGTCTCGCCGTTGAGGCGGATGGTGCAGCAGCCGCACACGCCATGCTCGCAGCCGACATGGGTGCCGGTCAGCCGCAGTTCGTGGCGCAGGAAATCGGACAACAGCAGGCGCGGGCTGACGGAGCGTTCATAGGCCTCGCCGTTGACCGTCACGCTGACGGGTATCCGGTCCTCGTCGGCCAGACCTTGCGTTGCCGTTCTGTCGGGCTGGTTCAGCATCATGCTCTCCCCTGCGCTGCGCGTTGACATGCCTTGGCGACGGCGCGGGTAATCAAGGTGCGCGCGACCTGCCGGCGGTAGCGTCCGCCGGCGCCGTCGTCCTCGTTGGTGACCATGTCGTCGACCAGCGCGGCTGCGGCACTCACGGCGTCGTCCGACAGGTTCGTGCCGACAAGGGCGGCTTCTACGGCGGACAGGCGGACAGGCTTCTCGGCGATGCCGCAGGCCGACAGCGACGCGGATGCGCAGTTTCCGTCGGGGCCCGGCGTGATCACTGCGCAGATGCCGGCAACCGCATAGTCGCCGTGCCGGCGGGTCAGTTCCTCGAACGCATAGCCCGATCCTTTAGGCAGCGCGGGAAAGGTCGCCGACGTGATGATCTCGTCGCTGTCGAGCGTCGTCGTCATGTGAAATAGAAACAGGTCGGAGGCCGGCACGTTTCGCTCGCCGCCGGAGCCCTGCGCGGTCACGAATCCATCGAGGCAGACAAGGACGGCCGGCATTTCGGCGGCGGCGTCGGCATGGGCGATGCTGCCGCAGATCGTGCCGCGGTTGCGGATCGGGATATGGGCGACGTTATCGAGCGCTTCGCGTAGCAGCGGGTGAGCGGCGAATGCCTCGGCACTCAGTTCCAGCTGCCGGTGCCGCACCAGCGCGCCGACCCGGACCGCGCCGTTATCGACAGAGATCGTATCGAGCCCGGGCACCCGGTTGATGTCGATGACGGCGTCCGGCTGGGCGACCCGGTAGTTCAGCATCGGGATGAGGCTCTGCCCGCCGGCCAGGATCACCGTATCGTCAAAGGACGACCGGGCGTCGATCGCCTCGGCGACGGTCTTGGCGGCCACATACTCGAAGCGCGCTGGTTTCATGTCTTGATCCCTGCCGCGTACCAGCCCTTGTCGGGATCCTTGAATCCCTTGGGCCGGTCGATGCCCTTGGTGCTGGCGACCTTCTCGAAGAACGGCCCGCGATCGAACATCGCCAGCCGCTTGCGATCCTTGCGCATTTGCTTGCGCAGCGAAACGGTCTTTTCGTCGTCGACGATGAAAAGCAGGCCCTTCTTGCGCAGCACCACGCCGTAGTCGTCGCGGGCGCTCTTGCGGGTAACAAGCCCGCATTGCACGTCATAGGCGACGGTCTCGGGCTCACGGGCCAGCGGATCGCCCCAGCCGCCGCCGCCGGTGGTGACGATGCGCACCATGGCGCCGGGCGGCACTTCGACATCGTCGGACATGCCGTCGACCTGCTCGACGCTGCCGTCTTCGTATTCAACGCTTACCTTGTACTGACCGCCGTGCTTGCCGCCGTTGACGCCGTAGGGGTGCAGCATCGCGCGGTCGGCATTCGAGATCAGCTTGGTGGGCGACAGCGAACGGATCAGCTTGTCGTAGCCGAAGCCGCCGCGGCGATAGCCCGGACCGCCGGAATCGGTGGCAAGCCCCAGCTGCTCGACTCGGATCGGATAGCGCGTTTCGGAGAACTCGGCCGGCAGGTTGCGTGAATTCGGGACGATGTGGACGACGTCGGAGCCGTCCGCCCAGGGACGGCCCGGTCCGCCGCCGCCGAGAACCTCGCGGAACAGGAAGAAGTCGTCGGCGTTCTTGCCGCCGTGCAGGCCCCAGATGCGGATCGTCTCGTGATCCGCGGGCATCCTGCCGCCGGTCGCCTTGGACAGGCAGGCGGCAAACAGGCCGAGCGAGCGCAGCATCAGGAAGAAACGCATGCCGGACGGGCGACCGTAGGTCGGCGACATCATGCTGCCCTTCTCCGGCAGCTTCACGTCGATCACCTGCAGGGCGCCCTCGTTGATGTCGATCTCGGCGGCACGCTCCGGGGATTCGGCAAGCGAGCGCAGCACCGGCCCCATCCACTTGCGCAGGAACCGGCCTTCCGCATAGTCGAGCGGCCAGTTGATCGGACCCTTGGTTTCGGGATCGGTGCCGGTGAAATCGAGAAGGATCTTGTCCTTCGACTTGGTCATGGTCAGGCGCATCGCATGCAGGCGCGGCGCGTCGACCCCGTCGTTCTCGATGAAGTCTTCCCACTGATACACGCCGTCCTCGATCTTCGGCAGGATCTCGGTGCGCAGCACGTCGGCGCAATTGTCGAGGATCGCCTCGAAGGCGGCTTCCAGCGTGTCGACGCCGTAGCGGGCGGCGAGATCGAGGATGCGCTTCTGGCCGAGCTTGGCCGCGCCGATCTCCGCGTCGATGTCGCCGATCAGGTGCTCGGCAAGGCGCGAGTTGCGCCCGACGATCCGGTAGACGCCTTCATTGAGGACGCCCTTGTCGTAGAGCTTGACCGGCGGGATCGCCAATCCCTCCGACCACTGGTCGGTGGCGTGGACCGGCAGGCTGCCCGGCACCGAGCCGCCGACATCGTCGTGGTGGCCGAACACCTGGGAGAAGCCGATCAGCCGGTCCTCGTAGAAGATCGGGATGGTCGAGCAGAGATCCGGCACATGGCCGATGCCGCCCGACGAATTGTAGGGATCGTTCCAGAAGAACACGTCGCCTGGGTGGATATCGTCCTCGCCGAAATACTCGAAGACCGGCTCGACAAGTGCCGAGTAGGACCGGCCGGTGAGCTTGCGGCCCTTGGCGTCGAACAGCGCCACCCGGTAGTCGTGTTGGTCGCGGATCATCGGCGAGCGCGAGGTGCGCTCGACGGCGGCCTCGATTTCCAGTTCAGCCGAGCGGATGGTGCCGTAGATCACCTCGAGCTCGACGGGATCGAGCTTGCGGCGCGTCTGGCCGGCGGGTTTTCCGGAAGCCGTTTTCTTCAACACTGCGGTCATGCCCCCCGTTCCAGATGCAGAATTCCATAGTCGTCGCAAGTCACCGCCCAGCCCGGCGGAACCACGACGGTGGATCCGTATTCCTCGCTGATCAGCGGCCCGGCGATGCGCTGGCCCGGGCGGATCGCGGCGCGGTCGTAAAGCGGGCAGTCGACCCACCCGGTCGCCCGCCAGAAGACCTTGCGATTGCCCTTCGACGCAGCCGCGGCGCCGGCCTTGCCGACCTTGTGCGGGGTCGGGCGATGGACGCGCCCGACGGCCTGGACCCGCAGGTTGACGATCTCGACGTCCTGCCTGCCCTCATAGGAGAAGCCGAAGGTGCGCTCGTGCACCTCGTGGAAATCCGACCAGACCTTTTCGAGCGCCTCCGGCCCCGCCAAGGCGATCGGCAGCACGACGGGCACCTCGTGGCCCTCGCCGACATAGCGCACGTCGGCGGAGCGCTGCAGGGTGATCGATTTCGCATCGACGCCCTCGTCGGCGATCTCGCGCTTGCCGGCATCTTCCAGCGCGCGCCACACCTTTTCGATCTCCGTGTGCTTCGCCGTCGACTGCTGTCGCACCAGGGTCTGCACGTAGTCGCGCTTGATATCGGAGACATGCAGGCCGAAGGCGGACAGATTGCCGGGATTAGGCGGCGAGATCGCCTTGTCGATTTCCAGGAAGTCGGCAACGTCGGTAGCGAACATGCCGCCGGCCCCGCCGAAGGCGAGCAGCACGTAGTCGCGCGGATCGCGGCCACGGGTGACC
>CAJQNW010000163.1 GCA_905479765.1 uncultured Tepidamorphus sp.
TGAAGGTCGCGAATAATCCGTTTTTGAGGGAACTGTATGCTCATCGATCCCACTGCGCGGATTGAGGATGGGGCGGTGATCGGCGCCGGCACGTCGATTGGTCCTTATTGCGTTATTGGTTCCCGTGTCGTTATCGGCGCAAACTGCAAGCTGATCGCCCACGTCCACATGACCGCGGAGACCACGATCGGTGGCGGCTGCACGATCTATCCGTTCGTCTCGCTCGGCACGCCGCCGCAAGCCCTGAGCTATCGCGGCGAACTGACCAAACTTCAGATCGGCCAGGATTGCACGATCCGCGAGCACGTCACCATGAATGCCGGAACCGTCGCGGGTGGCGGCGTTACCCGCGTCGGCGATCGCGGCTATTTCATGAACTGCAGCCATGTCGGTCATGACTGCGTCGTCGGGAACGACGTCATCTTCGCCACGTCCGCGACGCTCGGCGGCCATTGCGAAATCGGCAATTTTGTCTTTATGGGAGGCCTCTCATCTGCCCATCAATTCGTTCGAATTGGGGCGCAGGCGATGATCGGGGCCACAAGTTGCGTACGTGGCGACGTAATCCCGTTTGGCCTTGCGAGCGGCCAGTACGCGGGCCTCGCCGGGCTCAACCTGGTTGGCATGCGACGCCGCAAATTTACCCGCGAACGCCTCGCGGTGGTTCGGGCGTTCTATCAGAAACTATTTCGCGGCCCCGGTGTGTTTGCCGCGCGTCTGCACGAGGTAAGGCAACTGGCGGACGCGGATCCCGCGATTGCAGAAATCCTGGCCTTCATCGACGCGGTGAGGCATCGCTCGCTGTGTCTACCGGCGAACGACGATCATGTGATTGCCTCACCCCAAAACCGTTTCGCTGAACCGAACCGATAGCGCCGCCGAAATTTCTGGATCTTTCGGCCGATGTCTTCGGGAACGTGCGGGCTCCGTCACCCGCGCGCTTTTCCTCAGTTCGACAACGGCGCAGAGGACTTCCCCCATTTCGGATCGGGTTTTCCCGCGACCACCGCCATTAACCCGCCGCCCGGCGGGCGGTTGCATACGATCGCCAACGGTCCTGCCTTGACCTTTCACGCAAAGGGCATATCGTTATGATCATAACGATAAACGGGAGGCGCAGATGACGGAAGCCGTGGCGACGCGCGATTACACCGATCGCACGCGATATGACGCGCTGATGGATGTCGTGAAGAACCGCCTGACGACCCGGGCGTTCGACTCCAGCTACGTGATGCCGCCGGAGCATTACGACATGATCCTGGAGGCCGCGCGGCACGCGCCGTCGGGCGCCAATGCGCAACCCTGGCACTTCATTGCCGTCACCGACCAGGATCTGAAAAACAGGATCACGGAATATTTCCGCGAGGAGCAGGTCGCACGCGCCCGGCTCAAGATGAAGTTTCCGACGCCCGATTATCGCGGCCTCGCGTCGGCCCCCGGCTTCATCGTCGTCGCCAGCGACTTCCGCTGGGTCAAGGCGTTTCCCGTGCTCAACGACGGCTCCGAGCTCGACAAGATGTACAAGGAGAACGCCGAGCGCATCCTGCTGCAGAGCGTGGCGGCGGCGACGATGTCGGCGCATCTGGCGGCGGCCGCGCTCGGCTATAACGTCTGGTGGGTGACCGCGATCGGGCAGGAGAAGGCGCAGCAGGCGATGAAGCCGCTGCTCGGCATTCCCGATGAATTATCCGTGCTCGACATCATGTGCTTCGGTCCGCCGGCCAAGCCGCCGTACAAGCGCTGGAAGAAGAGCCTGGCTGACATCAGCAACTGGAACAGGTTTGATGATCAGCACTTCATGACCGAAGCCCAGATCGACGAATGGGTTTCGACCACGCGCCACAAGGTGATGTACCGCGATGCCGAGAACGTCGACTAAGGCAGCGGCGCCGGTCAGGCGCGTTGCGTCGGACTACAGGCTGGAGGACCAGGTTGGCTTCCTGCTGCGCCGGGCCTATCAGCGCGCCTCGTCCAACCTGGTCGACCGGATCGGGTCCTACGACCTGACGGCCCCGCAATATGCGACCTTGGCCCGGCTCTATGAGCGCGGGGCGCTGTCGCAGAACCTGCTCGGGCGGCTGGTCGCGATGGAGCCGGCCAATATCCGCGACGTCGTGCTGCGGCTGAAGAAGCGCCGCCTGGTCGCGACCCGGCGCGATGCGACCGACAAACGGCTGATCCTGATCGACCTGACCACCGCCGGCGTGGCGCTGGTCGAGCAGTTGATCCCGATCGAGATCGAATGCACCGCGACGACGCTCGCGCCGCTCAAGGCCGACCAGAAACAACTGCTGTACGAATTGCTCGGCCGCCTTGCGGAGGGCTGAGTGTCGCCATCGCTCAGGCCGAAATCGCCTTGGCCGATTCGACCTGGTTGCGCAGCAGGAATTTCTGGATCTTGCCCGTGGATGTCTTCGGGATCACCCCGAACACTACGGATTTCGGCGTCTTGAACCCCGGCATATGCTCGCGGCAATAGGCGATGATCTCGGCCTCGGTCGCCGTGGCGCCGTCCTTCAGCTCGAGGAAAGCGCAGGGCACTTCGCCCCATTTCGGGTCGGGTTTTGCAACCACCGCTGCGAACAGCACCGCCGGATGCTTGTAGAGAATGTCTTCGACCTCGACGGACGACACGTTCTCGCCGCCGGAAATGATGATGTCCTTGGAGCGGTCCTTGAGCTGGATGTAGCCATCCGCGTGCATGACGCCGAGGTCGCCGGAATGGAACCAGCCGCCGGCAAACGCCTCGGCGCTGGCCTGCGGGTTCTTCAGGTAGCCCTTCATGACGACGTTGCCGCGGAACATCACCTCGCCGATGGTCTCGCCGTCGGCGGGCACCTCCTGCATCGTCTCGGGGTCGCGCACCGACAGCGCCTCGAGCGCTGAATAACGCACGCCCTGGCGCGCCTTGCGGGCGGCCTGGTGGGCGCCGTCGAGCTCGTCCCACTCCAGCTTCCAGTCGTTGACGACGGCGGGTCCATAGGTTTCGGTCAGGCCGTAGAGATGGGTGACGTTGAAGCCGTTCTCGGCCATGGCGGCGAGCACGGTTTCCGGCGGCGGGGCGGCGGCGGTGAAGAACTCGACGGTATGATCGAGCGCGCGCTTTTCGTCGTCCGGCGCATTAAGGATCGTCGCCATGACGATCGGCGCGCCGCACAGATGGGTGACGCGATGATCGGCCAATGCCTCCCAGATCGGCCCGGTGCGCACCTGGCGCAGGCACACGTGGGTGCCGGCGATGACGGAGATGGTCCAGGGAAAGCACCAGCCGTCGCAATGGAACATCGGCAGCGTCCACAGATAGACGGCGTGCTTTTGCATCGAGCCGGTCAGCACGTTGCCCTGGGCGAGCAGATAGGCGCCGCGGTGGTGGTAGACGACGCCCTTGGGATTGCCGGTGGTGCCGGATGTGTAGTTGAGGCTGATCGCGTCCCACTCGTCGTCGGGCATCGACCAGGCGAAGTCGGGATCACCCTCGGCCAGGAAGTCCTCATAGTCGATGTCGCCGAGCCGCTCGCCGTCTTGCGGGAATTCCGGATCGTCGTAGTCGATGACCAGCGGCTTGGTCTTGGCCAGCGCCAGCGCTTCCTTCACCGTCGGAGCGAACTCGCGGTCGGTGATCAGCACCTTGGTCTCGGCGTGGTCGAGCGTGAAGGCGATGACGCCAGCGTCGAGTCGCGTGTTCATCGGGTTGAGGACGGCCTTGGTCATCGGCACGCCGTAGTGCGCCTCCAGCATCGGCGGGGTGTTGGCGAGGATTACCGAGACGGTGTCGCCCTTGCCGATGCCGCGCCTGGCCAGAGCCGAGGCAAGCCGGCGCGACCGCGCATAGAACTCGGCGTAGGTCGTATGCTGGTTGCCATGGATGATCGCGGTGTGATCGGGAAAGACGGTGCCGGCGCGCTCTAGGAATGCCAGCGGCGTCAGCGGCTGGTAGTTCGCCGGATTCTTGTCGAGATCGCGATCGTAGGCGCTTGGCACGCTGGTTCTCCCCGCACGGTTGTTCGATTGCCGGTCTTTCGCCGATTTCCGGAAGACGCTAGCCAAGCGCTCTATCCGAGGCAACAAGAACGTAGCCCGGGTTTTGGCCGTCCCGCTCGAAAGAAAGCCGACGCGTAGACGAACCATGCTAACTTGAACGGCAGAGACCTATCCCATCCCGCGAAACCGTTCGCCGGAGAGACGCCGCCGGACCCCGGCGCGCGTGGGACGACAGGAGAGTGACATGGCCAAAGGCCAGATGCGCAGCAATCGCGAAAAGAAGAAGCCGAAGGCGGACAAGAAGAAGACCGCGGCCGCAGCAGCACAGTCCTCGGCGACGCCCAAGGGCAGCAAGACGCCGCTGTCGATCGGCAAGAAGACTCCCTAGCGCCGACCATTGGGAGCCGCCGACCGTTCGGGATCCGTTTGTCCCCAGGGTTCGCGTCAGATGAACGTCTCGCTGCGCCATTCCGGATCTGATTCAGGCCGGTGACGAACAGGACGGCATGGGTGATCCGGTAGGGGGGCGGGGCGGACACGCCTGACGCGGTCGGTGCCGCAGGGTCATGGCGTCGCGGTCACGCGCATTTCCCGTCACCTACGCCCGGCCGGAATGGCCGCCGACGCTGGTTCTGCGGGACGTGCTTTCCGGGGAGACCGCCCGGCCGGTGTTAAAAAACGAAAAACGGCGGCGCTGACCGCGCCGCCGTTTACCGAAGTTCCTGCCGCTATTTCTTGGACGGCAGCTTGCTATCGGACAGCGGCTTAATAAGCCAGAACGTCTCGTTCATGATCAAGGTGTTGAACACCATGCCCGCCCGGTTCGGGCCCTTCACGTTGTCCGAGTTGAACATCGCGTTGCGGCTGGGCAGGTAGATCAGGCCCTCGAGGATCGTCGGCAGCACGCCGTCTCCGTTGATGGCGATATTCGACGGTTCCAAGTCCCTTTTCTCGTACATGAGAATTCCCTTGAAGTAACCGGACTTCGGCGCCTGCAGGAGAACTTTCACGTTGGCGTTGAACTGGATGATGGACGAATCATGGAAGTAGAAGGTGACGCCCTTGCCGATGAACTTAACGCCGGAATTGACGTTCCAGCCGCCGTCCCTGATCACGTAGACGCCCGGCTTCAGGATGACGCCCCGGTTGGCGTTGAAGTTGGTCCAGCCGCAATAGACCCCCGGCTCCATCCGGATGATATTCTTGCCGTCCTTCGGCTGGTAGTTCTCGTAGTCGCATTTGTGGAGATTCTTTCTATAGATCGCCTTTCGAAGCTCCCAGATCTTCTTGGCATAAGGATCCTTGACCGTATCGCAGCCGGTCTCGAGCGAGGGAACGGGTCCGCCGTTCGTGATCACAGTGTTGCCTTCCACGCAGGTCTTCGCGACAAGGAGGTGGGCGTCCGCGTTGAAGATAGCAGCGGGTTTGGCCTCCGACTTGACGTGGATCTCGCATTGCGGCGCGAGGATTTTCGCACCCGAGTTTGCGACGAATGCCTGCTTTTCGTCCTCCCCCTTCAGCAGAACACAGACGTCGGACTTCGGATGAGTCCACTTGGGGGTCCAATGTTTTGCCTCAGCGGCGGACGAAAGAAGGGCCGTTGCGGAGAGAATCGCGGCGAGCCCCATTGCTAACTTGCCGAATCCGGCGAAATTTCGTGCGAATATGGTCATGATGTTGCCTTTATTGCTCAACCCTGGGCGAATTTTTTTCAGTTTTGGGCGCGCTCGACTCGTTGAGACGCCACACTCAATGAAGCCTTTGGAAACTGCCTTGTAATCGAAAGAAACTGTAGGGGTAGCGGGCCGCGAATTAGTACGCAATTCGGAGTAGACTACCTATCATAGCTGAGCTGCAATTCCCGTTGCGCCGTCCCAGATCAGT
>CAJQNW010000164.1 GCA_905479765.1 uncultured Tepidamorphus sp.
CCATTGCCCCATGGATCGATCGGAACGGTGTTCTGGTTGAGATATGGTCCGTTCCAGCGATCGACATTGGGCACGCGCGCCACCAGCGCGCCGAGCCCTTCCGACGTGGTCGGATACCGTCCCGTGTCGAGGTAGAACAGGTCGAGCGCCGAAGACAGCGATTCGATCTGCAACCGGGCGGATTTCGACCGCGCATCCGACAGGTACGACAGCACGCGTGGCCCGACCAGGCCCATGATAAGGCTGAGGATGACAAGCACGACGAGAAGCTCGATGAGGGTAAACCCACCGCGCCTGTCGCGCCTGTATTTTGCCCCCGTCTTCCACCGTTCGATTTGCGATAGTCCCAACACGTCTAGACCAACAGCTCGTTTACACTGATTAGGGCGGTGATGACGGTAACGATGAGCCAAGCGATCATCAGGCTCACCAGCATCAAGATAGATGGTCCGAGGATGGATGTCAGGCGAGCGAGGGCCCTGTCAAGTCGATCTTCGTAAAAACCGCCGATCCTGACCGCCATCGTATCCAGTTCACCCGCCTCTTCACCGACCCTCAATATGGGGATCACGTAGTCAGGTAGAAGGTGCAGGTTGGCCAGCGCATCGGAAACCCGGTGGCCCTGCCGCACCTCGGCGATGAGCTGGTCGACCTTTTGGGCCGTATACGGATCGCGGAACAGGTCCCTGACGAGCCTCAGTGACGAGGTGATGTCAACGCCGCTGCCCAGCAACGTGCCGAGCGTGGAACAGAAGAACACCGTCTGCTGGTATTGCACGATCCGGCCCGTGCCCGGCAGCCGCGCCAGCGTGCGCAGCAGCAGCCCGATGAACGCCCGGCTGCGCGACAGCAGGAGGCCGCCCACCAGAACCACCGCGATTCCGCCCAGAATCACATCGACATTGTCCTGGATGAACTGGGACAATCCGAAGATCATCCGCGCCTGAGGGTTCATTTTCTCCATGAAACCCGACAGCGCGCGGGCGAACTCGGGAATAACCTTCAGCATGACGAAGAAGAACACGCCGATGGCCGCCACCACCAGGAACAGCGGATAGGTCAGCGACGACGTGACGCGGCGGCGCAGCGCCTCGCTGCGAATCCGGTCCTGCGCGATTTTCTCGAGCGACTCCTCCAGCGTACCGGCGGATTCGGCCGCCTCGACCATTTTGACGTACGTGGGCGGAAACGCGTCCGCGTGCGCCCCCAGCGCTTCGGCGAAGCTCTTGCCCTGGGCGATCTCGTTGCGCAGCGCTTCCATCAGATGGCGCAGCGGGGCCTTCCCGCCCATCTCCGAGAGCAGGTTGAGACCTTCGTGCAGACTGACGCCGCCCTTCAGCAGCATCGCCAGGTCGCGGGTGGCCTCGGTGATTTCCTCGCGGCTTGGCTTGGACGACAACAGCCCGCCCAGCAAACCCTTTTTCGAACCGCCCTGCCCCTCGGCCAGCTCGGTCGCCTCGATGGGCATGTGGCCGAGCTTTTCCAGCTCGGCGAACGCATCCTTGCTGGATGCGGCGTCGATCTCGCCTCTCAGCACGTCGCCGGAGGTATCTAGCGCCTGGTACTTGAATCTCGGCATCGGATCGGTCGTGTGGCCTCAATCGCGCAGACAGTGCCCATATGGCTACGGTATGTCGAGCGCCCGCTGCAATTTTTCGGCGATGCCAGTGAGATGCAGGCATTTTCCCGCAAATCCGGACGCCGACGGTGACAAGCCCCGCGGCACGGCGAACGTCGTCGGTGAGATCGTCTTCATTCCCCGCCTTCAAATCCGTCGAATACCGTGTCCGGCGCGCTGGTGTTGTGGCGCGACACGATGTGCCGTCCGACCCAAAGCTCCCGCACGTCGTCCGCCTCTGTGAACGTCGGAAGCGGCTCGAAATGCCAGGCTCGCTCCGCTTCGCCGCGCCACCCGACGTCCGAGGCGTCGGCATTGCCGGGCGTGACATACATCGACCGCACCCCCGCGAAGACGCCGGTGAGCGGCGTGTCGCCGAAATCGACGTCGAGCACGGTTCCCGCATCGTCGGCCTGTTTCACCGTCACCACAGCATGGCCGCCGCGCGAAAAGGCGATGTCGAAGGTGCGCGTTTCCGGATCGAAGCTGACCGCGTCGATATCGACGATCGGCCGGGCCTTCGTCTCGATCGGTCCGAACAGTACCGAGCTGCCGTAGGCCGTGCCCTTGAGATGGGCCGGCATCAGCGGCCGCAGCCGCCAGTAGCCGTCGGGGGGATAGAGCACCAGGAATTCCTCGGGCCCGCGCGGCCCCTGGACCCAGAGCTGGATCATGTGCAGGCCGTGCTCCACGCGATCGCCGACGCGGACCGGCACGTCCTTGTCGAGCCAGTAGCGCTCATAGACGTAGCCGATCAGCCAGATCGACCGGTCCTCGTAGAGCGTCACGCGCCGGGTATCGAATTCGAAGAACTGCTCTTTCGATCGCTCGCAGTTGGAATAGTCGGCAGCCGACATGTCGGAAATGATCGTCCCCACATAGGCGGGATGGCGCGCGCCGACGCTGAAGCGCGTGATCGGCTCACCGCCGGTCGGGCTGGCAAGCGTCACGTAGACGTTGTCCTCCTCCGCGCACAAGGTAGGCACGGTCTCGTTCGTGGCGGTGACGCCAATCGGCTCGGCGTATGCGGGTCCCGGAATGGCAGCCGGTCCGACAGACAGGATCGCGAACAGGGCCGCGAGTGCACCCGTTGAAGGCCGACAGGCCACTTCCTTCGACGTTTCGAAAAACCTCACCACCAGATCCATCCCTTCGCGTTGTATTCGCCTTGAACCGGACCGCCCGGCATTGCGGCGATCCCTGCCATGGCGCTAGGCGTTCATTGCGGTGAATACGTGACAAGACGTCAAACCCAACTACAGTAGCCGGCAGTTAGACGTCACCCGCTGGAGTATGGGAATGATGCCGCGTCGTATTCTGTTCGTTGTGATCGGAGTTTTTCTGGCTGCAGGCCCGCTTGGCGCGGTGGCCAGGGCTGCGGAAACCGACCCGATTGTCTTCAACGTCAATTCCGTTCTCAGCGACGAAACCCGGCAGGCGCTGCCGATCGAGAGCGTCCGTCTCGATCTGATCCGCTATTACTCCTCCGACAACGCCCAGCCGCTGTTTGTCGGCTCCGAGCAGGCGACCGAGCGGGGCCGCGCGCTGATCACGCGGATGCTCGACGCCGAGTATGACGGCCTGGATCCGGAGTCCTATCCGATCGAATTCCTCGAAGACCTGGACGTCGAGGCGGAGACAGCGTCGCCGGAGCGGCTGGCCGAGATCGAGGTCTGGTTCGCAGCCCACTTCCTGAAACTCGCCGCAGACATCAAGGTCGGTCGCGTGCTGCCGCGCATGGTCTATCCGGACCTCTACATGCCCCGCAAGGCGATCGACGGCGACAATGTGCTGCGTGCCCTGCCGCAGTTTCCCGATCTCTACGGCTTCCTCGAGGCCTGGGATCCGCTCAACATCGAATATGACAACCTCCGAAATTCATTAGTCACCTATATCGAAATTCGGAACGAAGGCGGCTGGGGAACCATCGATCCCGGCCCCGACGTCGCGCTCGGCGACAGCGATCCGCGCATCGAGGCGCTGCGCGCGCGGCTCGACACGGAATACGGCTTCGAGGCCCCCTACGGCGACGAGCCCGACGTCCTCGATCCGGAACTGGAAAAGCGCCTGCGCGCCTTCCAGCTGCATCATGACGTGCCGATCACCGGCATGCTCGACAAGCCCACGCTGCTGGCCCTGAACGTTCCCGTCGAGCGCCGCATCGAGCAGATCATGCTGTCGATGGAGCGCCTCAGGTGGATGCCCGAGGAAGTCGCCGACCGCGTGCTGATTGCCAACAAGGGCGATGGCATCCTGCGGCTTCTGAGCCCCGACGGCACATCGCGGGAGTGGCGCATCCTGCCGAACTGTCCGCGCGACAACCTGGCGATCGTCGCCGGCAACATGCGCTCGATGACCCTCAACCCGCGCTGGGACGTGCCATTCGAGTATTTCGTCACCCAGCTTTACCCCGAACTCACCCGGGATCCGGCAATCGTCGAGCAGCAGGGCTACGAGCTTCTGTATCAGGACACCGCGATGCCGCTCAGTGCCCTGCCCTGGCGCCAGATCCCCCAGTCGACGCTGTCGAAGGAAAAGGAAAAGTTCCGCTTCCGCCTCAAGCCCGGCATCCAGAACCCATACGGCCGCTACGTCTACCGGCTGAACGAGATCGACGAGGCCTTCCTGTTCGACGCCCCGGCCGAGTCACCGCCGGAGTTCTGCGATCCGCGCCTTCCCAAGGGCGCCATCGCCGTCGTCGACGGCCTAGATCTGATGAAGGTGCTGGTCACCCGCAGGCTCGGTCCGGACGACTATCTGGAACGCACGCTTGCCCGCCGCGAAACGCTGATCGTGCCGGACGTGGACCCAATGCCCGTGATGATCGTCTTCCAGTCGGCCTGGATCGACGCCAACGGAAACGTGCGGTTTTCCAAGGATCCCTATCTGGAAGATCTGCGCCTGACCAAGGCGCTGGAGGGCAAGGTCAAGTCCTGAGCGCCGGAGGCGCCGAGACACTCCGATCGTACAGGCAAGCGCCTTACGCCGGTTTGCGGGCCCACGCCCCGAACATCATGTCGCCGACATAGGTGGTGTCGGTTCTGACACGCTCCTCGTCGAGACGGGTCTCGAGCGTCTCGATGTCGATCTCGCCTTCGGTGGCAACGCCGTGTTCGACGATCCGTGGAAGCATGGCGCGAATGATCGTCGCGACCGGATGTTTCTGCGTCGGGGTCTGGACGATC
>CAJQNW010000165.1 GCA_905479765.1 uncultured Tepidamorphus sp.
TCGGCGGACTTGTAGAAACGCTTTGGCAAGGTCGCGCGGTCGGCTTCTTGCGCCTTCGCCATCGGATTATCGGAATTCTCGTTGCTCATGCGGCGCCTTCGCCAATGATATTCCGGGTTGCTTCAGAAACGTTCCAGCGGCGGTCGAGCCACGGCGGCAGGTCGTGGAAGGACGACAAGACCGTTTCGGCCCCCGCGTCAGGCAAGGTGTGCGGCGGATGATAGCCCCAGCCGACCCCGATCGCCCCCGCTCCGGCGGCGCGGGCCATTTCCATGTCGAAGGTCGTGTCACCGACCACCACCGTATCGCGCGGTTCGACGCCCGTTTCCGCGATCGCCTGTTGCACCATCGCCGGATGCGGCTTTGAGGGGGCGTCGTCGGCGGTCTGGATCGTCACGAACCGGTCGAGCAACTCATGCCCGCCGATCACCGCATCGACACCACGCCGCGCCTTTCCGGTAACGATACCCAGCAGCACATCGTCACGTTCGGACAGCCGCGTCACAACATCGCGTGCACCGGGATAGAGTGGTTCCAGCGGCTCGGTCGCACGCCGCGCGAGAAACAACGTGCGATAGCTTGCCGCCATCTCGTCGGCACGGTGGGCGTCGGCGCCGAGCAGTCGCGCAATCGCCATTTCCAGCGACAACCCGATGATGCCCAGCACGGCGGGGCGCGGCGGGGCGGCAAGCCCGTGCGCGGCGAATGTGGCTTCCACAGTCGAAACGATGAGGTTCTGGCTGTCGACGAGCGTGCCGTCGCAATCGAAGAGGATCAGTTTCATCGGCGCGCTCGCAATCATGGCAAGCGCAGGCAATGCCCCCGTTTGATCGGCCGGTCAAGGCTCGCCGATGTCAATCGGCGGTGGCAGCGCTTCGCCGGCGGCGGCCCGGGCCGGTCTTGCGTGCCTTTTTTGCCAGCGATTTCGCCCCGCGCGAACCCGATCGCCCCCCCTTCGCCGACGCTTCGTAGTCGGCCTTGATCCGGGCAAGTTCGTCGGCGTCCATCTCATCGAGTTTGAGAAGCGCGTTGTTGGCCTTCGACGTCACCTTGATCAACTCATCGAGTTTTATCTGGATCGCTTCGGTGTCGCGGTTCTGGGTGTTCTGGATAACGAAGACCATCAGGAAGGTGATGATCGTCGTGGTCGTGTTGACGACGAGTTGCCATGTGTCGCTGAAGCCGAAAAGTGGACCGCTGGCGGCCCATATGACGATCAGCGCCGCAGCGCCCGCAAACGTCGCGGGATGACCGGCAACCGAAGCGGCGTGCTTGGCAAACCGCGTGAAAGCATGTCTCCATCCCGTCATGCGAAGGCTCCTGATCGTGAGAACGACTACCCTCACAACGCAGTTTGGTGCGAAGCGGTTCCGCTAAGGGGGAGCCATGGCCGTGCGCGGCGGTCGGTTGACCAGGTAGATGCCGATCGCCACCAGCACCAGCGCCACCCCGAGCCGCCAGCCGATAGGTTCATCCAGCAGAAACCCGCCCAGCAGCACGCCCGCGACCGGCGTCAGAAACGTGAACGAAGTCAGTCTCGAGGCCGGATAATTTCGGATTAGCCAGAACCAGACCAGAAACGTGCCGGACACGACGATGACGACCTGGAACGCCAGGGCGCCGAGGACGAGCGGCGTGATGACGCGGACATAGGGGCCGAACGCTGGAGCCGCCACCATGAGGATCGCCGAACCGACGACCAGCTGATAGAGCAGCACCTTTTCCGGCTTGGCGGACCTGAGCTTCGTCGTCTTGATGAGGATTGTCGTTGCCGCCCACAACACCGCCGCGACGACGCACAGGATGTCGCCGTACACCGCCTCGGGCGACGGCAGGCTGAGCTTGTCGGAAAACACCACGGCCACGCCGGAAAACGCCAGCACCAGCCCGACGAAGGCATGCAGTCCCATGCGTTCGCCGGGGACGAACAGATGCGCTCCGATCGCAACGAAGAACGGCATCGTGTAGACGAAGACGATGCTGCGCGAAGCGCTCGTATAGTCGAGCGCCGTCGAGATCAGCGCGAATTCGACACCGAACAGGACACCGGCGAGGATGCCCGCAATCAACGTGCCGTCGCGCCTGAACAGCGGAACGCGCCGCACCACGCACCAGCCATAGACCAGGATCGCTGCAAGCCCAAAGCGCAGGGACGTCTGGAAGACCGGCTGGAGCCCTTGGTTGACGATTTTCATCGACACGTAGTTCAGGCCCCACGCCAGGCACAGAATGAGGACAAGCGTCGTCGCCAGCCCGTCGAGCCGGTCGTGCACTTTGTAATCGTCGACCGTGGCGGCTTGCGTCGACATTGGCGTCAGTCCTCCGGCCCGTCGTCGGCACCCTTGCCCTCCTTCACCTCGAAGCCGAGGGCATTGAAGGTCTTTTGCAAATGATCGGGCAGCGGCGCCGTAACGTCGACGGGCTTTCCCGTGGAGGGGTGCGGAAAGGCGATGCGGCGAGCATGCAAATGCAAGCGGTTCTCGATCGCGTCGGGCAGCTCGCCGTCATGGCCTGGATACTTCTGGTCGCCGAGAATCGAATTTCCGAGGATTGCCATGTGGGCGCGCAACTGATGCTGCCGGCCGGTCACCGGTTTCAGCGACATCCAGGAGAACTTCTGGGCCGCGTGATCGACGACCGAATAATGCGTCACCGCCGTCTGCGCGTCGTCGTGCTCATGCGCCAGCGCGGCGCGCACCCGGTCGCCTTCCGGTCCCGCCGCCTTGATCAGCGCGGCGTCGACCTTGCCCTGCATCGGCCTTGGCAAGCCGCGCACCACCGCCCAATAGATCTTGCGCACCGAGCGGGTCTGGAACATGCGGCCCATCTTGGCTGCGATCTGCCGCCGCTTGGCGACGACGAGAACGCCCGACGTATCCCGGTCGAGCCTGTGCACGAGCCTGGGCCGCGTATCGGCATCTTCGCCAAGGCCAGAGAGCAATCCGTCGATATGCCGCGTCGTCTTGGTGCCACCCTGCACGGCAATGCCGGACGGCTTGTTGAGGATCAGGAGATCGTCATCCTCATAAAGAATCATCGAGTTGAGGAAATCCCGATCCGCCGGCGACAGGCCTTGCCTTGGCCTGGGCGGCCGCTCACCCGCCACCGGCAAGGGTGGCACGCGGATATCCTGCCCCTCGCTCAAGCGATCCGCGGCCTTGGCACGGGTCCCATCGACACGCACCTGTCCCTTGCGCAGCAGTTTCTGCAGATAGCCTTGAGTAACCTGCGGAAATTGCTGGCGAAACCATCGGTCCAGCCGCATCCCGTCATCGTCGCGGCCGACGGTAAGGTGTTGAACGCCGCTCATGGCTCAAGCCCGCGCATGACCCACAGCCCGAAGAACACCGCCAGGATCGACAGCAGTACCGACACCGCGACGTAACCGAACGCCGTTACCACCGCACCGCGCTGCCACATCACCGCGACATCCAGCGAAAATGCGGAGAACGTCGTGAATCCGCCGAGAACCCCCGTCGCCACGAAAAGCCGGAAGCTCTGGCCGCCAATGCCCGGCGACCACTTCACCAGCCCGCCGATCAGAAGTCCCATGACCAGCGACCCGACAACGTTCACGATCAGTGTACCCCAGGGAAACCCCGGCCCGAGAATCTTGAGGGCGGCCTGATTGACCAGATGCCGCCCGCCAGCGCCGATTGCGCCGCCACCGGCGACAAGCAGCAAATGGACTAGATGTGGGGGCATTTGCAACCTCTGGCCGAAAAGCACGAGCACGTGATCTGGATTGGCCCGAACCTCAGACAACGTCAAGGAAATCGCAAGGTCGCTCGTTTATAAATTTTTACAAAGCGGTATTGTCCCCGGCCCCATTCTCCGCGCGCTCTTTCGGCCGTTGGTTCCTGCTTTTCGCCGCGATACGGACACCATATCGGCGGTTTGGAGGAGGCTCGCCAGACCGGCGAAGGGAATGCATTTCGATGAACCACGCAGCCGTTCGCGATTATATGGAAAACAACATGTCCGCGCCTGTGATCCGGATTTCCGCGACAAGCGACATCGCCTCGCTGCAAGCGGTATGGCGGCTGTTTGAGACGACGGCGGTCGGACATGTCTTCCAGACCTATGACTTCACCTCCGCCTGGTGCGCCCATGCCGCGCTGGCCGAAGGTGTCGAACCGATCGTCGTTACCGGAACTGCCGAGGACGGCAAACTGCTGTATCTTCTGCCTCTCGGCATCCGCTGCAAACTCGGTGCCCGCACCGTTGAATGGCTGGGCGGCGACCAGGCGGATTATCTGGGCGGCCTGTTCGATTCGGAATACCTGGCCCGGCTGTCAGCCGACAGGGCTGCGTTCGACGCCTTCGTCGATGGCTTTGTCGAAGCGATCGGCGGCGCCGACCTGCTGCATTTCACCAAGATGCCGGCTGACTACCGCGGCACCCCCAATCCGTTCTTGCAAGCGAAGACCTATCCGAACGCCAACGGCGCCCACGCGACGCGCCTCGAACCGGACTGGGACACCTACTATAAATCAAAACGCAAGAGCGGCTGGCGGCGCACCGACCGCTCCAAGGAACGCCAACTCGCCGAACTCGGAGACCTGTCCTTCGTTATCGCCGACGATGCCGCCAAGGTCGACGAAGTCCTCGATACGCTGTTTGAACAGAAGCGCGAGGGGCTCGCCCGCATTGGCGTCGACGACATGTTCGCCCCGACCGGGGTACGCGATTTCTACCGCCAGTTTGCTCACGACAGCCTTGAAGGAATGGGCTGCGCGCAGATTTCCGCCTACTACTGTGGAGACAGGATTGCGGCGGCGAACTACGGCCTGGTTTTCGGCGACACCTACTACTACGTGCTGCACAGCTACGACCTGGATACCTTCGCCGACAAATCTCCCGGCCGGCAGTTGATGTACCGGCTGATGCAGTGGAGCTTCGACAACAATCTGACCCTGTTCGATTTCACGATCGGCGACGAGGCCTACAAGGACAAATGGTGCGAGGTCTCGCTCGACCTCGTTGACGCCGCCATGCCGCTGACGTCGACGGGAAATGTAGCGTCCGGCGCGTTCCGGCTTTGGGAGCGCGCCAAGCGGCAAATCAAGAACGACGAAACCCTGTGGTCCGCCGCTGTCGGCGTCCGCAAGGCTCTGTTGAGCCTGAAACGCGGATAGCGCCACCCGTTTGCGGTGTCAGGCTTCGAGCTGACCGATGAATTCGTCCGCGAACAACTCCAAGGCCAGCCAATCCGTCAGCTCGTAGTCCTGGCTGGCATCGGTCGGCTGGCCGTGTTGTCTGGCGATGACTTTCATGATCCAGCGTTTGAAGAAATCGTACTCTGTGTAGCGGAATGCGCCAGCGACATGTTCTATCCGCCCCGGCATCCAGCCAGTCACCGAAACGAACCGCTCGGCGCACGCCTTTACGTCCTGAAGGTCATCGGCGTCGCCGGCAGCCGCCAGGGAAACAGATAGGAATGCGGTCGGGATCGCCTGAAGCACATCCCGGTTCGCCGTAACCAGGTGCTGGATGGCAGATTGGTAGGATCCGAGATGGACGGACGCCGCGACGATTATCGCATCCGCCAGCGGCAGACAGAAGTCCGGTTTCACCGACGCCGCATCGACGACGTCCACCATGATTCCCTTCGCCTGAATCCGGTCGGCGATGAAGCGTGCGATTTTACGGGTCTGCCCCTCTGTCGATCCATACAGGATGAGCAGTTTCATGGCCTTGGTCCCGTCGGGATGACCAAAGGCTCAACAGACCTCGCTGCCGCTATCGACGGCGCTCTGATAGACAAAAGTGCCCCCGAACTGTCTCCGCGATCACCCGCGGCGACGGGATCCCAGGCAGCTCAGGCCAAGCGAGGCCTAAGGTCCTGGTATCCCGCTGATGCGGGTGCAGACGGGAAGCGGAACAGCCACCCGTTAACAAATAACGCAAAGACGCATGAATGTTTCCATCCCGGCTATTAAATTTCCTCTTCGTCGTCGCCTTCGCCCTGCACCCGCCGGCGTTTCGTCCAATAGTCGAGGCGCTTGCGGATTTCCCGCTCGAAACCGCGGTCGGGCGGATTGTAGAAGGTCTGTCGGTCCATCTCCTCGGGAAAATAGTCCTGACCCGAGAAGGCATCCTGGGCATCGTGATCGTATTGGTAGCCCGCGCCGTATCCTTCCGACTTCATCAGCTTCGTCGGCGCGTTGAGGATGTGTTTGGGCGGCGCCAGCGAGCCGAACTCCTTCGCCGCCCGCCCTGCCGCCCCGAATGCCTTGTAGGCGGCGTTCGATTTCGGTGCGGTCGCCATGAAGATCACCGCCTGCGCGATCGCCAGTTCGCCTTCCGGGCTGCCGAGGAAGTCGTAGGCGTCTTTCGCGGCGTTTGCGATGATGAGCGCCTGCGGATCGGCAAGGCCGATATCCTCGACTGCCATCCGCACGACTCGGCGGCCGATATAGAGCGGGTTCTCGCCAGCCGCGAACATGCGCGCCAGATAGTAGAGCGCTGCGTCCGGATCGGAGCCGCGCACCGACTTGTGCAGGGCCGAGATCAGATTGTAGTGGCCGTCCTGCCCTTTGTCGTAGATCGGCGCGCGCCGCTGCACGACTTCGGTAAGCCCCGCGACATCGAACACTTCATCCACGCTTGAGGCCCTGTAGAGGTCCTCGGCAAGCGTCAGCGCCGCGCGCCCGTCGCCGTCGGCCATCCCGACCAGCGCCTCGCGCGCGTCCGCCGTGACGGGCAGCTTGCGGCCCTCCACCTCTTCGGCGCGGGACAACAGGTCGTCAATCGCCGCGGCGTCCAGCCGCCGAAACACCAGCACCTGCGCCCGCGACAACAGGGCGGCGTTGAGCTCGAATGACGGGTTCTCCGTGGTCGCCCCGATCAGCACCACGGTGCCGTCTTCCATCACCGGCAGGAAGCTGTCCTGCTGGGCGCGGTTGAAACGATGGATCTCGTCGATGAACAGCAGTGTCCCCTGCCCCATCGTTCGGCTTTGGCGGGCCGTCTCGAAGATCTTCTTGAGGTCCTGAACGCCGGAGAAGATCGCCGAGAGCTGCTCGAAGGCAAGATCCGTCTCGCCGGCCAACAGCCGCGCCACCGTTGTCTTGCCGGTACCGGGCGGCCCCCACAGGATCAGCGAGCCGAGACTGCCCGAGCGGAGCATCCGGGTCAGCGCTCCGTCGGGACCGACCAGATGATCCTGGCCAACGACCTCGCCAAGCGTCTTCGGGCGCAGCCGGTCGGCCAGCGGACGTGGCACGTCCTGCTCCATTCCGGCAGCTTCGAACAAGGTGCTCATGGCACGGCAGCCTACCCCATCAAGGCCGTTGTGGCGCTATCCGCCGAAGGAGGACGTGATCAGCCGGCCCTCGCGGATGATCGTTACCTTCCAGGTCTGGCGGCGCTCTTCCACGTAAGCATCCAACTCCTCGGCGCTTTCGATGTTTTCGCCGTT
>CAJQNW010000166.1 GCA_905479765.1 uncultured Tepidamorphus sp.
GGCGGTGTCCAGCCGGGCCATTCTGCCTTGCGGGTGATCTTGTGGGTGCCGGCCCATTCGAATCCGGGCCGACCGACGCCGACGCCGTAGCGCATCGCCGTACCCTCCTTCTGGACGAGGTACAGGAAGCGCTCGTTGGTATCGATGATGATCGTGCCGGGCTTTTCCGGGCCGTTGAACGCGACGACCTTCGGCGCGAGGGCCGGATCGAACTGCGGCACTTGCCGTGTCGCCGCGACATGGGTGCGCGGCGCCGGCTGCAGCGCCGCCACATTGCCCCGGCTGGGGGCCACGCCCGAGTAGCTCGGCAGGCGTTGGCCCGGCTGCACGAAGCCGTTCGGCTGCACCACCGCGCGCGAACCGTAGGCCGACCGCGGCTGCTGGTAGGATGGTCCAGGCTGCGCGTAGGTCGGCCGGACGGCGCGCTGTTGCGGCTGGCCATAGGCCTCCTGCCCGTAGTTCTGTTGGCTGCTGGCGGATCCGGCCGGGTTGCCGAACAGCGCGTTCATGAGTGCCGGGAACGGCATCTGGCTGTTGTCGACCTGGGTGGCGCGCGCCGGTCCGGCCGCGCCGGCGGCCAGGATGGCCGCCAGAAGGATCAAGCGTTTCATCGACGTACTCACTCTACATATCGTCGCAAAGCGGGGATCGACGGACATGGTGCCCCCGTGAAGTCTGCGAGACTACGAAAGGAGCGGCAAGCGAATGGTAAACCGGTGTTCAGCTTTACGGGGCATTTGCGGACGTGGTTGACGCCAAGTTTAAGGAACTGGTTGACGCTTCATTAACGAAACGGACAGGCGCACTGGATGCGCCTGTCCGGGGCCTGGCGTCGCCGTGGTTGGTATCATTGAGGCCGGATGATCCCTCCAGGACGGGTTAGCCCAGGCTGGGCTCGCAACGTCGACGTGTCAGTTGCGGACCAGTGCCAGGCCGGTTGCGCGATATCCGGGAGCAGCCGGATAATAGGTGCAGTCGAGACGGCCGCCCGCCGCGGGAACCGCCACGCGCGGCACCGCCACTTCGGAACGATCGCGCGAACCCATGGTTCCCCCGTATCCCCCGTTCCAGCCGCCGTTCCAGCCGCCCGCATATCCACCCGTGTTGCGGCACTGCAGAGTGTCGGCGCTCCAGTCGGTGCGGCCGTTGCAGGGGCTGCGGCTCAGCTGCACCGTGACGGCGCCGCCGCGTCCCTGTGTCAGGGTGACGTTGCCGTTGCAGTTCAGTCCGCCGCCATGCACCTGGTAGCTGCCATAGCGGCCGTTGGTGCAGAACGAGAACGCATGGGGCCCGTAGATCAGGCGCTGGGCCGACCAGCAGCCGGCGACACCGCCGGGACCCGGCACGGGAACATGCGGAACCGCGATGCGCGGTGTGGCGACTTCGGATTTGTTCTGGCCGGCCTGGGCGGCCAGCGGCGCCGTCAGTGCCATGGCGGCGCCAAGCGCGAGGCAGGCAATGCGGCGGCCGGTTGATGTATCCGTCTTGGGGGACTTGGCGATCATGGTGCTCTCCTTCGGAACTGGCCGGCGGCTTTGGTGTCGCCGAGCGTCGGGAAGGAAAATGCCGGAGTGCTGCTGAACTCGCTTTGAACTGTCGGTTCATCGCCCGTTCATTGACGCCCCGCTCGTCGACACCCCCGTTCAACGACACGAGGCGATCCGCGGTAGTGAGCCGAATTAGTGAGCCGGTGAACGGTTCATTAAGTCATGCAAGGCATTGTGGGCGGTAAGTTTTAGGGTTGAGACGAGGCATTGAAATGACCAATCCGGCGCGCCGCTTCCGCATTGAGATGGTGAACGGTCCTGATGAGGATATCAGCGGGTCCGAATACGAGCGGCACAATGAAATCATCGCGGCGCTGGCTGAAATTCGTACCTCGCTTGGCAATACCGAGAAGGTGCAGTCCGAGATCGTAGTCGACTATCGCGACCGTGCCGAGGAAGCCAAGGCGCTGCGTAACGAGATCGAGTCGGTCCAGCACGCCATCAACACCACCAAGCTGGAGCTGGCCGCGCTGCATGCCGGTCCCGGCGGCCGCGACATCCACAGCGTGACCGACCAGCTCGACGCCGTCGTGCAGGGCACCGAGGACGCGACCGAGCAGGTGCTGCAGGCGGCCGAAGTGATCGACAACGACGCCAACGATCTCAGCGCCCGCCTGAAGAACAACGAGAATGTCGATCTGATCAACGATATCCGCGACCAGACCGTCAAGATTTTCGAGGCCTGCAACTTCCAGGATCTGACCGGCCAGCGCATCACCAAGATCGTCAACACGCTGCGCTTCATCGAGGAGCGCGTCGACACGATGATGTCGCTCTGGAGCGATCTGGAAGCCTTCGTCGCGCCGGAGAGCACGATGGAGAAGGGCACCATCATGCATGGGCCGGCGCTGGAAACCGACATCGGCGTTGCGTCGCAGGACGATATCGACGCCCTGTTCGACTGACCGGCGGTCGCCGGATTGCCGCCACCGGGTCTCTTCCGCCCACACCGCCCGTTCCCGCGAAAGCGGGAATCAGGTGCCGCCAGTACGATGCTTCACCGCAGGCGGATTCCCGCTTTCGCGGGAATGAGCGGCATCGGGAACATCCCCGGTTTCTTCGCCCGCCTTGCCGTATCCTCGGCGATGATCTAGGTAGGTCCGCGCCCGCGCCGCGGGCGTTTTCTCATTTGCTTCAGAGCGTTTCACGATGGCCAAGACCGATAAGGCGCACCGCCCAAAGCCTAGGCTTAAGCCGCAGCTGCCGCGCGGCTTCCAGGACCAGGACACCGGCACGCTGCGCGTCACCGGCGCCATGCTGGAGACGATCCGCGCCGTTTTCGAGCGCTACGGCTTCGATCCCGTCGAGACCCCGGCGATCGAATACACCGAGGCGCTCGGCAAGTTCCTGCCCGATCAGGACCGGCCCAACGAGGGCGTGTTTTCCTTCCAGGACGACGACGAGCAGTGGCTGAGCCTGCGCTACGACCTGACCGCGCCGCTCGCCCGCTATGTCGCCGAGAACTTCGACCGCCTGCCCAAGCCCTACCGCAGCTATCGCGCCGGCTATGTGTTCCGCAATGAGAAGCCCGGGCCGGGGCGCTTCAGGCAGTTCATGCAATTCGACGCCGACACGGTGGGCACGGCCTCCGTCGCCGCCGACGCCGAGATCTGCATGATGGCCGCCGACGTCATGGAGGAGCTGGGCATTAAGCGCGGCGACTACGTCGTGCGGGTGAACAACCGCAAGGTTCTCGACGGCGTGATGGAGGCGATCGGTCTCGACGGCGACGAGAACGCCGGCAAGCGCCTGACCGTGCTGCGCGCCATCGACAAGCTCGACCGGCTCGGTGCGGACGGCGTGCGGCTGTTGCTAGGCGGAGGCCGCAAGGACGAGAGCGGAGACTTCACCAAGGGTGCGGGGCTGAATGAGGGGCAGGCAGAATTCATCCTGAATGTCGTGACATTCGAACGCTTCTTTGAGGCATCTTCGGAAAAGGAGATGGATCAGAACTCGGAGTACGAGAATAGGTCTCGGGCGTCTGAAACCTACAACGCTGGGTTCGCCGAGCTCGACGAAATCCGCAGCTTAGTGCAGGCCGCCGGTTATGGCCCGAACCGCGTTAAGATCGACCCCTCCGTCGTTCGCGGCCTCGAATACTACACCGGTCCCGTCTACGAGGTGGAACTGACCTTCGAGACGGTCAACGAAAAGGGCGAGAAGGCCCGTTTTGGCTCCGTCGCCGGCGGCGGGCGCTACGATGGCCTCGTCGGCCGCTTCCGCCCCGACGAGACTCCGGCGACCGGCTTCTCCATCGGCGTCAGCCGTCTGCTCGCCGCCCTGTCGGCGCTCGGCCGCGTCGATACGGCCGCCGATCTCGGCCCGGTCGTCGTGCTCGTTATGGACCGCGACCGCATCGCCGATTACCAGACGATGGTCGCCGGCCTGCGCGCCGCCGGTATCCGCGCCGAGATGTATCTCGGCACGTCGGGCATGAAGGCGCAGATGAAATACGCCGACCGCCGCAACGCGCCTTGCGTGATCATCCAGGGCTCGAACGAGCGCGAGGCCGGCGTCGTGCAGATCAAGGACCTGATCGAGGGCGCCCGCATGGCAAAGGGCATCGAGGACCACGCCGAGTGGAAGGAAGCCCGCCCGGCCCAGGTCGAGGTCGAGGTCGGGAAGCTCGTCGACACCGTCCGCGAGATCGTCGCCCGACATCATTGAGCCGCACGGCGCGGGTTAGCCTGCGTGCTGGCCCGCCGGCTGCCCTGCGGGCTGGCCTGTCGCCATTCGCGCGCGTGCCTGCTAAAAGGCCGCAACTTCCATGATTTGAATCGCTCAACGAACCACATACGATGATCCCACCCGTCGAAAAAGACCCCGCCGACAAAGACAGGGCCATCGCGGCGCTGCTCTCGCTGTTTGCCGAGCGCGGGCTGGCGCGCGTCGACCCGCCGATTTTGCAGCCGGCCTCGGTGTTCCTCGACCTGTCGGGCGAGGATATCCGCCGCAGGCTCTATCTGGTGCAGGAGCCCTCCGGCCGCGAATTGTGCCTGAGGCCCGACTACACGATCCCCGTCAGCCTCGATCACCTGTCCGGCCCCTCCGCCGACAAGCCCGCCGGCTATTCCTATCTTGGCCCCGTGTTCCGCTACCGGCCGCAGCAGGCGTCGCCCGGCGAATTCGTCCAGGCGGGCATCGAGCTCTACGGCATCGAGGACCGCGACCACGCCGATGCCGAGATCGTGGCGCTGTCGCTGGATGCCGTCAGCCGCTTCGGCCTGACCGCGCCGGAGGTCCGGCTTGGCGATCCGAGCCTGTTCATGGCTTTCGTCAGGGCGCTGGAGCTGCCGGAGCCCTGGCCGCGCCGTCTCAGTGCGGCCTTCGGCCGGCCCGGCGGCCTCGCCGAAGCCCTGTCCGGAAAGCCGGTGGCGTCAACCGATGACGACCGGCGCAATGCGTTTCTCGCCGGTCTCGCCCGCACCGATCCGGGCGCGGCGCGCGCCGCCGTCGAGGAGATGGTGGCGGTTGCCGGCATCGCGCCGATCGGCGGTCGCAGTCCGCAGGAGATCGCCGAGCGCCTGCTGGAACAGGCCGAGCTCGCCGGTGGCGGCGGTCTCGACGAGCGTGCCCGCGACGTGCTGACCCGCGCCGCCGCCGTGCGCGGCGAGCCGGAGAACGCGCTCAAGGCATTTACCGCGATCGCCGAGGAAGGCGGTCTCGATGTCAACGAGGAACTGGTCGGGCTCGCCCGCCGTCTCCTGACCATGGTGGAGCGCGGCGTGCCGCTCGAACGGGTCACCTTCTCGGCGGATTTCGGCCGCCGGCTCGATTACTACACGGGCTTCGTCTTCGAGGTCTACGATCCTGCCCGCCGCGACGTCGGCCAGGTGGTCGGCGGGGGGCGCTACGACAAGCTGTTGAGCCGCCTCGGCGCGCCGGCTGAAATTCCAGCCGTCGGTTGCGCCATCTGGGTAGACCGGCTGACCGGGGAGGCGTCGTCATGAGCGCGCTGCTGATCGCCGTTCCCTCCAAGGGCCGCCTGCAGGAAAACGCGGATGCGTTCTTCGGCCGCGCCGGCCTCTCCGTCGTCCGTTCGCGCGGCGACCGGGATTATCGTGGCACGATCTCGGGCATTCCCGGTGTCGAGGTCCTGTTCCTGTCGGCCTCCGAAATCACCCGCGAGATCGGCGCCGGCAACGTGCATCTCGGCATCACCGGCGAGGATCTCGTCCGCGAGGTGATTCCGGATGCCGGCAGCGCGATCGAGCTGGTGACGCCGCTCGGCTTCGGCCGCGCCAATGTCGTCGTCGCGGTGCCGCAGATGTGGATCGACGTGCGCACCATGGCGGATCTCGACGACGTGGCGCAGGGCTTCCATGCCCGCCACGGCCGCCGTCTGCGCGTCGCCACCAAGTATGTGAACCTGACGCGCGCCTTCTTCGCCGATCACGCGGTCGGCGACTATCTGATCGTCGAAAGCCTCGGCGCGACCGAGGGCACGCCAGCATCCGGCGCAGCCGACCTTATAGTCGACATTACGACGACCGGGGAGACGCTTGAAGCCAACGCGCTGAAGATCCTAGACGACGGCGTCATCCTGAAGAGCGAGGCCAATCTGGTCGCCGCCCTCAACGCCGACTGGGGCGGGCCGCAGCGCCGCGCCTTGAAAAGCCTGCTCGACCGGATCGCGGCCGAGGAACGCGCCCGCACGATCCGCGAAGTCCGCGCCGCCGTGCCGGGCGACGCCCGCAAGGTCGCCGACGACATGGCCGACAAATTCCGCTGCGAGGCGCCTTTCGGGACCGAAAAATCCGGGCCGCTCGTCCTGCATTGCCCGCTCGACGCGATCCACGCCGTTGCCGATCATCTGCGCGAGCTTGGCTCCGAAGCTGTCAGCGTCGCCCAGGCGGACTATGTATTCCAGGCACGAAATCCCCTCTACGATAGGGTGATGCGACGCCTGGCGGGCTGATTCTAGGCCGGATCCGGGCCGCTGGCCGGGGGGAGGGGCGATGAACCTGCTGCACGCGACGGATTATGGCTCGTTGGCGCTTGTCGCCCTGGCCATGCTCGGCACCGGCCTGATTTCCGGCTTCGTCGCCGGGCTCTTTGCCGTTACCGGTTCCGTCGTTCGCGTCCCCATCCTGCTCGTCGCGGGCGGGCTCCTGGGTGTTCCTCCCGAGATCCGCATGCATGTGGCGATCGCTACGTCGCTGGCGACCGCCTTGCCGACGCTCAGCGCCGCGGCCTACGCCCATGTGCGTGCCGGCAATGTCGACTGGTCGATCTGGCGCTGGTACGCGCCGGGCGGCCTGATCGGCGCCGTTGTCGGCACCTCGCTGGCCTTCCTGATGCCCTCCGACGCGATCGAGGTCGTCTACATCGTCCTGCTGCTGCCGATCGCCATCGTCGCGCTGGCCCGGCCTCAAGGCCTGCATCTCCTGAAGACCGCGCCACTGAATCTGATCGGCACGGCGATTGAGGCCGTCATCGGTTTCGCATCCGCTCTGATCGCGCTGGGCGGCGGTGTCTTCAATGTCATGCTGTTCGGCGGCTGCGGCCTGCCGAAGGACCGGGTTGTCGGCACATCGGCGGCGATCGCGCCGGCCATCGTGGGGCCGGCGCTTCTCGTCGTCATCATCGGCGGTATCGGCGTTACCGGATTGCCGTCCGGCCAGTTCGGTTACGTCAACATCTTCGGCTTCGTGTTCATCACCCTCGGTGCACTGATCGCTGCCCCGCTCGGTGCGCTCCTCAACAAGCATATCGGGGAACGGCGGCATCACCTTTTCTACGGCCTTTTCGTGCTGGCCGTATCGGTGAACATGGTGGTTCACCTGTTGTGGAAGTCGGGCGCGTTCTGAAGCCCTCCGTATCCTGATCAGGCTTGGCTCAGCCGATAGTGTCGCGCTCGAATTGCCAGGTTTTGCGGGCAATCCAGACAGTCGCGACAATGGCAGCGGCCATCGGTATGACGCCGAGCGGCACGGAGACCGCCGGGGGCAGGTGCAGCAGACCGGCAAGCGACCAGTCGAACGCCAGGGCGAGGAAGCAAATTTCAATGCCGAACAGCACGGTCATGCCGATCGTATTGATCAATGCGATCGAGCGCGTGCCATCGGCCACACGCTGCGGCGCAACGGCTTCGGGCAGGTTAGACATGGGTGTGGGTCTTTCTTCGGAAACCGCGGACTTTCAGGGCCCGGGGCGGGCGCACCAGCGCCATCGCGGCAATGATATCGGATGGCGCTAGCCGCAAGAGAAGAGGCACGCACAACAATATTTTGCGGGCGTGGCTATTTCCACATCTTGATCTGGAGCGCCGCGTAGGGGCCGTCGCCGTCCGGTTCGACTGCCCAGCCGCCGCCGACCTTCACTTCCACCGCCGGCCGGACACGATAGCCGACCAGAACGCCATAGCGCTGCTGATCGTAGCCGGGTTCGCCGAAGGCGGAAATTTCCGGCCCCAGGCTGAGGTTTGGCGCAATGTCGACCACCACGGCGAACCTTGCGCAATAGGTCTCCGCTGCCGTCGCGTAGGAGCCCGACAGGTTGAAGATCATGCCGTCGGCGGGGCGCAGCCATCCCTCGACGAGCGCCTTGGCGCCGAAATGCGTTCCCTGCCGCGGCTTGCCTGGATCGTAGGGGGCCGTCGTCTGGTCCTGAACGGTCGGCCCGGCGTAGACCGTGATGCCAAGGTCCCGGCCTAGCCACTGGAAGCCCGCCAGCACCTCGGCCGACAGCAGCCGGCCGGTTATGTCCGTCGTTCCGGCGAGGTAATTGAACGTTCCGCCGTTGGCGCTGGCGCGCACTCGCCAGCCCGTGTGGTCCAGATCGCCGTGCGGTGCCCAGACAAGCCCGCCATGACCGAAGAACGATTGCTCGGCGCCGTCCAGACCGAAGAACAGATGCCAGCGCGGCGGTATCCTGTCCGCCTCAGTTTCGGCCCAGGCGGTTAGGGACGTCGGGCAGAAGATAATTGCGCCGTACAGGAGCGCGCGCAGGCACGATCCGGTGCCTCGTTGATATCGTGAGGTCTCCATGACCTGCCCCACCCCCCTCGGAACGAAACATTCCGTTGGGGAAATTCAACCAAAAATAGCGATTGGTTGCAACGTGCGGGCGAGTGAATATTCGAACCGGCAGGAAACATGGAACCTGACGAACCGCAGGCCGCATAGCAAAAGGGGCGGCCCGCAGGCCGCCCCTGGTATTTCTGGCAGTGCCGGACTTCTTGGAAGTCCGGGCGGCTCTTATGGACTTAGAAGTCCATGCCGCCCATGCCGCCCATGCCGCCACCGGGCATGGCCGGAGCACCGGCATCTTTCTTCGGAACCTCGGCGACCATCGCCTCGGTCGTGATCAGCAGACCGGCGACCGAAGCCGCGTCCTGCAGGGCGGTACGAACGACCTTGGTCGGGTCGATGATGCCCTGGGCGACCATGTCGCCATACTGCTCGGTCTGGGCATTGAAGCCGAAGGTGTCGCCCTTCGTCTCCAGCACCTTGCCGACGACGATCGAACCCTCGACGCCGGCGTTCTCGACGATCTGCCGGATCGGGGCTTCAAGCGCCTTCAGCACGATGTTGATGCCCGCCTGAACGTCGGCATTGTCGGAGGTCAGCTTGGCGACCGCTGTCTTGGCACGGAGCAGAGCGATACCGCCGCCGGGAACGATGCCTTCCTCGACCGCCGCACGGGTGGCGTTGAGGGCGTCATCGACGCGGTCCTTCTTCTCCTTCACCTCGACCTCGGTGGCACCGCCGACACGGATCACCGCAACGCCGCCGGCGAGCTTCGCCAGCCGCTCCTGCAGCTTCTCGCGATCGTAGTCGGAGGTCGTCTCCTCGATCTGGGCCTTGATCTGACCGACGCGGCCTTCGATGTCCTTCTTCTTGCCGGCGCCGTCGACGATGGTGGTCTCTTCCTTGGTGATCGAGACCTTCTTCGCGGTGCCGAGCATGTCGAGAGTGACATTCTCAAGCTTGATGCCGATGTCCTCGGAGATCACCTGGCCGCCCGTGAGCGTCGCGATGTCCTCGAGCATGGCCTTGCGGCGATCGCCGAAGCCCGGAGCCTTGACGGCCGAAACCTTCAGGCCGCCGCGCAGTTTGTTGACGACGAGCGTGGCAAGGGCCTCGCCTTCGACGTCCTCGGCGATGATCAGCAGCGGACGGCTGGACTGAACGACCGCCTCGAGAACGGGAAGCATCGCCTGCAGATTGGACAGCTTCTTCTCGTGCAGGAGGATGTAGGGATCCTCCAGGTCGCAGATCATCTTCTCGGCGTTGGTGATGAAGTACGGCGACAGATAGCCGCGGTCGAACTGCATGCCTTCGACGACTTCGAGTTCCGTCTCGAGAGACTTGGCTTCCTCGACCGTGATCACGCCTTCATTGCCGACGCGCTGCATGGCCTCGGCAATCATGTTGCCGACTTCAACGTCGCCGTTCGAGGAGATCGTGCCGACCTGGGCGACTTCCTCGGAGGACTTGATCTTCTTCGAGCGCTTCTGGAGGCTCGCGACAGCCTCAACCACGGCCATATCGACGCCGCGCTTCAGGTCCATCGGGTTCATGCCGGCGGCGACCGACTTGGCGCCTTCGCGCACGATCGCCTGGGCCAGAACCGTGGCAGTGGTGGTGCCGTCACCGGCGATGTCGTTGGTCTTCGAGGCCACTTCGCGCACCATCTGGGCGCCCATGTTCTCGAACTTGTCCTCGAGCTCGATTTCCTTGGCGACCGTCACACCGTCCTTGGTGATGCGCGGGGCGCCGAAAGACTTGTCGAGAACGACGTTGCGGCCCTTCGGGCCGAGCGTCACCTTCACCGCGTTGGCGAGGATGTCGACACCGGCGAGCATCCGCTCACGGGCATCCCTTGAAAACTTAACTTCTTTCGCAGCCATAGGTTGCTACCTTTCGTAAGTGCTTGCTCAGAAACAAAAAACCGCGTCGACCTGTCAGGTCACGCGGCTTTCTTCTTCGCAGACTTCTTTTCGATCACGCCCATGATGTCGGACTCTTTCATGATGAGATAATCCTCACCATCGACCTTCACCTCGGTGCCCGACCATTTGCCGAACAGGATGCGGTCGCCCGACTTGACATCCATGTCGATCCGCTTGCCATCTTCGTCACGGCCACCGGGGCCGACGGCGATGACTTCGCCTTCGCTCGGCTTTTCCTTGGCGGTGTCCGGGATGATGATGCCGCCCGAGGTCTTCTCTTCTTCACTAATGCGCTTCACGAGCACACGATCGTGCAGAGGACGAAAGTGCATGAAACGTTACCCTCCATTTAGGCGACCCTCTTTAGGGGGCCGCAGGTTCACAGAGTCTGATGGGACGCTGTTAGCACTCTCATCGAAGGAGTGCCAGCAGTCGGCGTGGAGATAAGGATAGGGTTGGAAACTGTCAAGGGTTTTGGCGGCGCGAGCCTTAACCGGCAGGGACGGAAAGCGACTTCCCGCGCAACTCAGTCGCTCATTTGAAGCCTTTGCGCAACTTTCGCCAGGTTAGTCGGTCTGAACTGACCAGGCCGTTAATCTTCGGGCGCGGCGTATCTGCGGCGCGGAAAGATCGGCCGGCCCGGGCGGGTGGCGATCACGCAGGCGACGATGATCAGGGTCGCGCCGGCGAATGTGGTTAGCGCCGGCCGCTCGCTGAAGAACAGGACGCCAAAGATTGTCGCCCAGAGCAGGTTGGTGTATTCCAGCGGCGCCAGCCGGGCCGCGTGGGCGTGCTTGAACCCCGACGCCATCAGGATGTGGCCAATCGTGCCGAGCAGGCCGATGACGGCAAAGGCGATCAGGTCGTTCGCGCCGATCCCGCTCCACGTGGCGATCCCGATCGGCGTCATGATGACCATCGCCATCGCCGCCTGCAGGAACACCAGCGCCGGGATCGAATCATGGGTGGAATGCTTGCGCAGCAGGATGATGCCGAGCGCGTAGGCGACTGCCGCCAGCAGGGCAGCCGCGATGCCCATCGGCAGCAGGGTTGGACCGCCGTCCGCTTCGTTCGCGCCCATTCCGCCGGCTGCGACCACCAGCACGCCTGCAAATCCCAACCCGACGCCGACAATGGCGCGCGCGGTGATGGGCTCGCCCAGGATGACCCGGGCGATCAGCACCATGAAGATCGGCGCGGTAAACGACAGCGTCACCGCCTCGACCAGCGGCATCCGGGTAATGGCGAAGAAAAACGAGCTGGCCGCGACGATCATGACCACCGAGCGCAGGCCGTTGGCTTTCAGTGACTGCCGGTTGATGCGGTGGGGGCCGGTCGCCAGGAAGATCGCCAGGGCCACCAGCGCCCCGGCGCTATAGCGAAGCCAGACGATCTGGAGCACCGCGGCGTTTGGCCCGA
>CAJQNW010000167.1 GCA_905479765.1 uncultured Tepidamorphus sp.
AGCCGTCCGTCCGGTAGCGAGCCAGACTTGGCCTTGGCAAACTGATCGAGCACCTTGGCGGCCTGCTTTGTGAGGCTACCCAGCAGTATGCCCCAGCCCCCCTTTCCGACGTCGATCACCTTGCGGTCGAGATAGAATGCATTGGCCGGTGTCGGCGGGCGCAAAGGCAGCGGCGCGCCGACGAGATCGAAAGTCTCCTCGAACCGGACAACCGATCAATTAATTTTTTCGCGTTGAGACCGAAACTTTTTACTGTGTAACGATCCAACCCGATGAATGGCACGGGCAACGCATCCGGCGGCCAATTCAACCGGTGTCCGAACAGCTCTCGCCGAGCACCGTGTATTGAACAGCACCTGCGTTGCGGGTATGCAGACACAAGATAAGGAACAACGGCTGTGGCTCGCACGCAATCGGAAAAATACCCGGAAATCCGGGAAAATATCCTGGCCCAAGCGGCAAAATTGTTCGCCGACAAGGGCTATTCGGGGACCACTATTGTTGATCTCGCTGATTCGTGTGGATCATCCAGAGGCGCGCTGTATCACTATTTCGATTCCAAAGAAGATATACTCTTCCACATTCTGAAAGATCACGTGGACAGCTTGTATTCGGCCGTTCAGGATTCTACCAACACCGTAGAGGACCCGACAGATCAGTTTCGCGAGATAGTCCGGACAATCGTTTTGTTTAACGCCCGATCCCAGGCTGAACAGATCGTCCTCCTCAACGACCTTGGAGAGTTGAATGCAGACCAGCAGGCGGGGATCGTCAACAAACAGCGCAAACTGACGGAAATCGTCTCGGACACACTGATCCGCATCGACACCGCCCACAGGCTCAATACGGTGAACAAGAAGGCCTATACGATGATGCTTTTCGGGATGATCAACTACACGTTTACCTGGTTCAACCGGGATGGTCCGATATCGGCTGAGGCTTATGCCGACATGACGGCGGATACTTTCCTGAACGGGTTCCTATCCGCCTGAATCACCGGGGCTACGTTGTCCGACCGCGACCGGCTTTATACCCGGTTTCAAGCGCCACTCGGCGGTAAAATCATCGCGGTGATGGAACTCGAGCGGCTTGTCGGCTTCAATGGCGCCGAGCCGCGCCGCATACTCTTCGAGCAATTCGCGGCGCTGTTGGTCGGTCCGGTAGGCGACGGAATAGGCAATATGCGGCGGCAAGACCTGCATCCCCGAGAACCGCAATATGCCGTTCTGGATCGGCCACAGGATGACATCCATGTCGCCATTGATTCCGTCGGGGCCACACATGGTTGGATAACAGCCCGTCGAAAAGGCCAGCATAGTCCGCTTTCCTGAAAGGCCTCCACGATCGTACCACTTGCCCCCACCGTAAACGATTCCGTTTACGAACACGCGGTCGACCCAGCCCTTGAGGATGGCCGGGAGCCCGAACCAGTAGAACGGAAACTGGAGTATCAGGCAGTCACACCAGAGCAGTTTTTCGAGTTCGCTATCGATCTCGTCGGCGAGTCCGCGATGGGCGACCGCATGACGCTGCTCGATGTCATAGCGGATATGATCGGGATCCTTCGGCGCCTTGAAATCGCCTGGCCGGGTCACCGGATCAAATCCCATCTCGTACAGATCCGAAATCCGAACGTCATGTCCGCGCGCTTTCAGGGTATAATGTGCCGTCTTCAGCATCGCCGCGTTAAAGGATAACGGATCCATATGGGCGCAGATGATGAGAAATTACATGGCACCGGGCTCCTATTAATAAACCGGATGATTGTCTTATAATTCCCACCATACCCGGCGCAAGGAAATGGCGCCACTACTGGAGACGACGCACGATGAACGACCTTGCAGCAACGCAGCGCGCCCTGGGGATCGTCAGGGACCGGATCGCGCGGAGCTTCGGCTCCTGGACACGGGAAACGACGCTGCAGCAGATGCGCGCCGGTTTCGATGATATGCTCGCCAACACTCTGCCAGCTGAAATCCAGCGTATTTCGATCGATGCCATGGAGGCGGACTGGATCTCGACGGGGGCAACGAGCAGGGCCCCGGTGATCCTGTATTTCCACGGCGGGGGCTATCAGATCGGTTCGATTATTTCCCACCGCGAACTGATGATACGGCTGTCCAAAGCGGGCTACTGTCGCGTCCTTGGCTTCAACTATCGTCTTGCACCCGAGCACCGATTTCCCGCCGCGGTCGAGGACGGGCAATCCGCTTATCGGTGGCTGCTCGATCAGGGACTTTCGGCCGCCGACATCGCATTCTGCGGCGACTCCGCCGGCGCCGGTCTCGCGGTGGCGACCATGTTCAAAGCGCGGGATCTTGCCATACCCCTGCCCCGCTGTGCCGCGCTGCTGTCGCCCTGGTTAGACATGGAGGCGACCGGCGAGACCTACCGGTCGCGCGCCGACGTCGATCCGATGACCCAGCGCGACACAATTCTGCTTATGGCCCGTACCTATCTGGGCAAGACTGGCGATCCACGCAATCCGCTGGTCTCGCCAATCTACGGGAACCCGTCAGGCCTGCCGCCGATGCTGATCCATGTCGGAGACCATGAAACTGTGCTCGACGACTCGCGCGTGTTTGCAGAAAAAGCGAAACGGGCGGGCTGCGAGGTGGATCTCGTCATCTGGGATGACATGATCCATCACTTCCAGGTTTTCAGCGAACTGCCGGAGGCTCAGGCCTCGATCGAGGCAATTGGCGCGTTCTTCAGGGGCCAGTGGAATGCCGGCTAGCCGTATGGCTTGTTCGTCGTCGGTTAGCCGATCCCCATACCGCCCGAAACGCCCAGCGTTTCGCCGGTGATGAATGCTGCTTCGCGGGAGGCCAGAAAGGCCACGGCCGCGGCAACCTCATCAGGCTCGCCGAGCCGCCCGACAAGCGTTGCCGCCTTCATAGCCTCCATCAGCGCTTCGCCGTCCCGCGCGACCGCGGTGTCCAGCAGCGGCGTTCGTACCGGTCCAGGCGCAACCACATTGGCGGTGATGCCGAACGCCGCATTCTCGCGCGCAATCGATTTGGCGAAGGCGATCACTCCGCCCTTCGCAGCAGCATAGACAGCGCCCCCCCCGCGAGCCCAGGCGACCGGCTTCCGACGACACATTGACGAACCGGCCGTAGCGCGCCGACTGCATCAGCGGAAGTGCTGCGTGGGTGACAGCCAACGTCGATTCGAGGTTCACGGTCAGCAGCTTGTGCCAGTCGGCCGGTGTCGTTCTGGTGAAGAAAGCGTGCTGATCGACACCGGCATTGTTGACGACGATCTCGAAGGGACCGCGTTGGCCTACCGCATCGAATACAGACTTGTTGTCGGCAACGTCCACCGCCGCGAACGACGCCCCGATCTCACTTGCCAGCGTCTGACCGGCCTCCGCGTCGATGTCGAACACAACGACGAATGCGCCTTCGGCAGCCAAACGGCGCGCAATGGCCGCGCCAATGCCTTTCGCGCCGCCCGTCACCAGGGCCCGGCAATCCGTCAATCGCGTCGAGATGTCGAACGGGGCCATGCCGGTCATTTCCCAGTAAATACGGGCTTGCGCTTTTCGATGACTGCCGTAAGCCCCTCGCGCGAATCCGCCGTTCCGGACAGTTCGGAGACTACCCGGGCTTCCTCGGGCAGGCAGGCCTCTACGCCAAGGCCGATGCCGTTCCAGAGCAGCCGCTTGGTTGCCCCAAGCGCTTTCGG
This sequence comes from uncultured Tepidamorphus sp., assembly GCA_905479765.1. Taxonomy (GTDB): domain Bacteria; phylum Pseudomonadota; class Alphaproteobacteria; order Rhizobiales; family Tepidamorphaceae; genus Microbaculum. The sequence continues at coordinate 3,691 of CAJQNW010000167.1, forward strand.
CGCGCCGGCCGCCAGTGTGTTGGCGTACTCCATGGTGGCGGTCTCGAGATCCTCGTCTGGAACCACCCGGGTGATCAGGCCGATGTCGAGGGCCTCGTCGGCGCCGAGAATCCGGTTGGACAGAACGATGTCCATCGCCCGCCGGAAGCCGACAAGGCGCGGGAGGACAACCGTCACACCGGCATCGGGCGCCATGCCGACGCGCGTCGCACCGGCCATGAATTTCGAGGACTTCGCGGCGATGACGACGTCCGCGGCGCAGACCAGTCCCAGCCCACCACCGCCGGCCGCATAACCCTGCACTGCAGCGACCACCGGTACATCGAGCCGCATCAATGCGGAGGCCGATATTTGCAGGTAGGTGGTCGCCTTGCGGAGGAAATCGGGAAGCTCCGTGCCTTTCGAGGCGAATTCCTTGACGTCGCCGCCGACACAGAAGTTCGGGCCTTCGCCCGTCAGCACCACGACCCGTATCCGCGGATCGCCGTGGCAGATCATGATCACGTCGTAGAGCGTGCGAAGGAGATCGATACTGACGCCGTTCGACGCGTCGGGACGGTTTAGGCGCAGCCGGGCAACCGATCCGTCCAGATCGAGAAGAACTGGTCCTTCCGAAACGATCCTCTCAATGCCGTTGTCGACAGTCATCGCGTTTGTTCTCCTGCTTGCATTTTTCTGGCTATTCCGGCGCAACGTCCGCGCCTTGCGGACGGCAGGCCTGATCCTCAGATCAGGAAGGACAGCGTGAATAGTGGCTTGTCGTTGTTGACCAGCACGACCTTTTTTTTGCCATGCGCCAATCACCGTCGATGCGGCGGAGATTGTACTCGTTGCGCATCGCCCACAACGTTTCGCCGCGCAGGTTCGTTTCAAACACGAGTGTGTTCGCTGCGACCTGTACGTCGTCTCCGTCGTTACCAAGCAGTTCGATGTTGGACACCAGCCGGGCAAGCTGCGACGGCGGCGTCTGGGAATGGCGCTTGCCGGTCTGCAACTGCTTGATGCGCAGCGATATGCGGGAGCGGTTGTCGTAGATGAACGACATTTCCGTTTCCGGATCGGGGTTCTCGCCGTTGGCCGGAACCCAGTAGATCGCATCGTCCGTCCACAGCGCTTCCCAATCGTCATAGGCGTGCGTGTCCTGGAACCGTGCCTCCCGGTAGAGGAACTGCGACACTTCGTCCAGCAACTGTGTGTCGGCGGTCATCATTCCTCCTCCATCATTTTCTTGTAGTGCCGCCAGATACCGCGAGAGGGAACCTCGTCGGTGGAATGTCCGACGAGGTAGCCATTCTCGTCGCGCCGTTCCCGGTGCACGCCCCGCTCCAGGTACAGCCACTCGGGCTCCCGGGTGGCAAGTCCGCGCTGGTTGCGCTCGTACATTTCCGTATCGTCGGCCAGCAGGAAACCCGCCGGACCGACCGATCCCATGGTCTGCTGGCGCATCCGCCGATTGAAGTCCGGCGCGCCTTTGAACTGGAGAGCGGTGACGTGCTGGATCGTCTCGTCGGCGGCGATCGGCTGGATGACGAAGAGCTGGATCTCAGCGATGAAGAGGTTGGGGAAAATCATGATGTGCGGCGTACCGTCGATCATGACGGTCCGGGCCTTGTCGGGACGGTGGGCCGCGTTCATCTTCGCCACGTAGTCGGGAAGCCGTTCGGCGGTAGTACCAAACCAGCTGAGCGGCTCGTCGCGCAGCCGGAATTCCGGACGCAGGTCGACTTCGGTGTGCCCGTTGCCGAAGTCGCGGGTGACCGCGGTGGAGTCCGGACCATAAAGATTGCCGATACCGCTATCGGCCACCGCGAAGATCGAGGCATGCACGAAGGCTGGATGATAGCCATCGCATTCGTTCTCCACGATGAACTTCCAGTTCGCCTGGGAACGATGGTGCAGGAAGCCGGCGGTGATCTCCACTTCGCCTTCCGGCGAGTTCTCGCAAAGCTGGTCGATCGCCCGGGCCGCTCCGCCCAGGTGCTCTTCTAGAGTGGGCCCGTCTTCCGCCATGCTGGCGAAGACGAAGCCCTTGTAGATCGAAACCCGCGGCACGGTACCAAGTCCGAGCTTCGACTTGTCCGCCGTCTCGTATCCATCGGGATAGGCGTAGCCCATCAGCCGGCCATCGTTGGCGAACGTCCAGGAATGGTAGGGGCAGGTAAAGGTCGCGCGGTTGCCCTTCTCTATGACGCAGACCGCGTTGCCACGATGCGGGCAGCGGTTCATCAGCAGCCGCACCTCGCCCTTGCGGTCGCGCACCATGAGGATCGGCATCGGGCCGATCGACTTGGTCACGTAATCTTTGGGATTCGGGATTTCGCTGGTGTGGCCGACATAGACCCAGGTCCGGTACCAAATCTTCTCGAGCTCTTCCTGGAAGATGTCCGAATCGGCGTACAGGGATCCGTGCACACGTCCCGGCTCGATCAGCCGCTCCCATTTCGTAGACTGCACTGAAGCGTCCATCACTCCCCGCCTTTCTTCGTGTTTGTCTCGCTTATAGGCAACAATGCCGGTATTCTCAATATATAATACGGTCGTACGGTTTTTAATTGAACCAACATCGACACGGACCGCCGCTCCAGATCGGTCAGGCCGACAGCAGCGACTTTATTTCGAACTGCGGATTGGCAAGCTGGCCCGCATCCAGGCTCCGCGGTGCGCTGGCGATAAGTCGCTTGGCAACGTTGAACTCCAGGGGCGAGTTGACCGCATCAAGCGCGACCAGCTTCGAGGCGCTGAGGTAAAACACCGAAAACTTGTTGGCCGACGTCTCACCGCGCAAAACGGTCTGGTCATAGGCACTCGACGTGATCCCTGCCGTCTGTAGTTTAAGGTCGTACTGATCCGACCAGAACCACGGCACTTCCCGCTGCTTCGCCGGAGCGCCGCAGGCGTGGCGCGCGGCGATCCGAGCCTTCCAGCGCATTGGCGACCGATTCCAGCCTTATGTGACCGCCGGCGAAATCGCTCCAGCCGCGCGCACAGTCGCCAATGGCATAGATATCGGGGTCGCGGGTGCGCATGAAGTCATCCACCAGGATCCCGTTATCCGTGTCGATACCGGCGTCGATCGCCAATTCTTTATTCGCCACCACACCGATGTCGATGACGGCCACGTCGCAAGGGATCTCGCGCCCGTTCTCGAGCACGGCGGCCTCGACGTGCTGGTCTCCACGGAATTTGACGAGTTCGGCGTTGAGCACCACATCGACGCCATTGGCGCGATGCAGCCGGGTGTAGAATTCGGATACCAGCGGGCTCGTCACCCGCCCGAGAACGCGGTCGCCTGCTTCCAGGACCGTGACCGACATGCCCAGTTTCCGCGCAATCGCCGCCACTTCGAGCCCGACGTAGCCGCCACCGACCACTACGAGGCGGGTGCCCGAGCCAATCAGTTGCCTAAGCTGCTTAACGTCATCGATGCCGCGCAGGTAACCGACACCGTCCAAACTGGCTCCGGGTAAGTCGAGGAGTCGCGGCCGCGTGCCTGTCGCCAGGAAGAGTTTCTTGTAGGCCACCGTGCTGCCATTCTCGAGCGAGACCCTCCCGGATAAGCGGTCTATCGCGGTAACAGGCACACCGAGCCGCAGTCCGATCTTCTCGTCCTCATAATAAGAATGAGGTTTCAGAAACAACCGGTCTACGCTTGTTGACCCGGATAGATATGCTTTGGACAGCGGTGGGCGGTGGTACGGTGCGTATTGCTCCGCACCGACGAGGTCGATCGCGCCCTTCCAACCGTTCTGCCGCAATTGCACGGCGGATTCTCCGCCGGCCTGTCCGGCGCCGATGATCAACGCCCGTTCATTGCTCAATGCCATACATCCTATCCATTACTTCCATGCGCTATTGGCTGGAAGCGTGCTCAACGCGCCTAGTCGCCAATTGAGCCGATATAATTATGACGTACGTCCGGTTTTTTTTAAGAAACATTCTCAGTCAACTTGGTTGGCTGGCAGATAGCGTCACAATAAGCGCGGAGATTGCCGTGCGGCCTGCCTGTCAGCGTGGAAGGATGAAACCACGCATTTTCAACCGGCATCGTCTGACCGAAGAAGCCCACCGTTTCTGCGAACTCGGATTTGTTCGGTTACGCATAATCAAACCGGGTTTCGACGGAATCCCGTAGGAACACCGAATCCGCAATGCGTGGTTCGCCCAGGAATTCCGGACACCAATGTATTGATTTAATTGGAAAACTTGGTGAGCCCGCAGGGATTCGAACCCTGGACCTACTGATTAAAAGTCAGTTGCTCTACCAGCTGAGCTACAGGCTCCCGAAGTCGGCGGCAACGTAGGTGGGGGGCGGGGCGAGGTCAAGCGTTCTGGCGGGGTTTTGCAAGTGTCTCCGAGAATCAATGTTTTGGGATATAGTTCGCCGGTTGATCCAGATTCGTTTTGCCCGCGTACCCTTCAAAAAGCGGGAGGTCTCCATGACCCGATTCGTCAGTCACCTGTTGTTTGCGATCTTTTTCGTCACGGCGCTCTCAGGTCCTGCCTCTGCGCAAGGGGCAAGCGATGATCTATCCGCCATCCAGGATACGATTGCCGGGCAGATCGCCGCGTTTCGCGCCGGCGACAGCGGGCGTGCCTATTCGTTCGCCGCGCCCACGATCAAGCGGATATTCCCCTCGCCCGGCGTCTTCATGCAGATGGTCGAGAAAGGCTACGAGCCGGTGTTCCGTCCGCGCTCCTACGCGTTCATCGAGCAGCAGGTGATCGGCGCCGACGATGCCATGCAGATCGTCGACGTGGTCGGGCCGGACGGATCGGCCTGGATCGCGGTCTATTCGCTGCGTCGCCAGCCTGACGGGACCTGGAAGATCACGGGTTGCCAATTGAAGCCGGGCGTCGGGGCGTAGGTCTTCCGACCTCCAAGAAAGTCAGTTACAGGTTAGTCGCGCTGAGGGATGTCGCCGGCCGCCCAGGCGGCCCGCGTCCCGGCCGCGAACTCCTCCAGTCGTCCCTGCCCGATCGTCTCGCGGATGCCGGACATGAGCTGCTGGTAGTAGTGGATATTGGCCCAGGTCAGCAGCATCGAGCCCAGCATCTCGCCCGACTTGATCAGGTGGTTCAGGTAGGCGCGGGAATAGTCGCGCGCGGCGGGGCAGTCGCTTTCCTCGTCGAGCGGGCGCGGATCGGCGGCGTGGCGGGCGTTGCGCAGGTTGATCTTACCGAAGCGGGTGTAGGCCTGGCCGTGGCGGCCGGCGCGCGTCGGCATCACGCAGTCGAACATGTCGATGCCGCGCATGACCGACAACAGCATATCTTCCGGTGTGCCGACGCCCATCAGGTAGCGCGGCCGGTCCTCGGGCAGCGCGGGAACCGTGTAGTCCAGTGTCGACAGCATCACGTCCTGCGGCTCGCCGACAGCGAGACCGCCGACCGCGTAACCGTCGAAGCCGATGGCCTGAAGACCTTCGGCCGAGCGAATGCGGAGTTTCTCGACCGTGCCGCCCTGGACGATGCCGAACAGCGCGCGGGCCGGATCGGTGCCGAAGGCGGCCTTGGAGCGCTCCGCCCAGCGGATCGACAGTTCCATCGCGCGCTCGGCCTCCTCGTCGGGGCACGGCAACGCCACGCACTCGTCGAGCTGCATGGTGATGTCGGCGCCGAGCAGGCGCTGGATCTCGACGGAGCGCTCTGGCGTCAGGTGGTGCTCCGAGCCATCCAGATGCGAGCGGAAAGTGACGCCGTCTTCGGTGAGTTTTCTCAATGACGACAGCGACATGACCTGGAAGCCGCCGGAATCGGTAAGGATCGGGCGCGGCCAGTTCATGAATTTATGCAAGCCACCCAGTTCGGCGACGCGCTCGGCACCCGGCCGCAGCATCAGGTGATAGGTATTGCCGAGCACGATATCCGCGCCGGTCCGGCGCACCGTCTCCGGGAACATCGCCTTGACCGTGCCGGCGGTGCCGACCGGCATGAAGGCGGGCGTGCGGATCTCGCCGCGCG
>CAJQNW010000168.1 GCA_905479765.1 uncultured Tepidamorphus sp.
TCTGGATCGTCGGTGACGATACCCAGCGCCGCCAGCCGCGAGAGCCAGTTCGGCCAGCGCAGGTGCTGGAAAAAGCGCATACCGATCCGAGGGTCAGCCATTGCCCCGTTCCCGTTCCGGTCAGAAGGTCTCTACCCAGGGGCGCAATTCGACCTCCCAGGTCCAGGCGCTGCGCGGCTGGCTGAGGACATGCACGTAGCTCGCCGCAATCGCGTCGGGATCGAGTAGCGCATCGGGCTTTTGCGGATCGACCGGGCGGCGGGCGCTGCGGATGCCCCCGTCGATGACGAAATGGGCGACGTGGATGCCTTGCGGCGCCATTTCGCGCGCCATCGACTGCGCCAGACCGCGAAGCGCGAACTTGGCCATCGCGAACGGCGCGGAGCCGGCATAGCCCTTGACGCTCGCCGAGGCGCCGGTGAACAGGATCGCGCCGGAGCCGCGCGGCAGCATGCGCTTGGCGGCCTGCTGGCCAATCAGAAATCCTCCCAGCCCCGAGACGATCAGCGTCTTCTCGACTTCGGCCGGGTCGAGTTCGACCAGCGGGCCGCGCGTGCGGTAGCCAGCATTGAAAACGACCACGTCCAGTTCGGCGTTCAGGCCGTCGACGCCCTTGAACAGCGCCTCGACCTGCGCCGGGTCCGACGCATCGCAGGCGAAGGCGGCGGCATCGGTCTCGCTCTTCAGGCCGTTGAGGTCGTCGACCGTGCGGGCGGCAAGCGCGATCCGGTAGCCCTCGTTCGCCAAGGCGCGGGCGACCGACGCGCTCAAGCCCGCTCCGGCCCCGACGATCAAAGCCACACCCTTCGATTTGTCCGACATTGCCTCTCCTCCCGTATAGCCGATGTTCCGGCGAACCCTACATCCTGACCGGCGCAGATGCTAAGTGTCACCGCCAAGGCCAAAGCCGACAAGACGAGAGGGAACCGCCATGAACGCCGCCTACTACGAAGAAAACGGCGCCGCTGCCGACGTGATGATCATCGGCGATGTGGAGACGCCGGAGCCGGGACCCGGCGAGGTCCGCGTCAGGATCGCGACCTCGGGTGTCAATCCGTCCGACGTCAAGACGCGGGCGGGCACCGCGCGCAAGATCGGCTTCGACCGCGTCATTCCCCATTCCGACGGAGCCGGCACGATCGACAAGGTCGGCGACGGCGTGCCGGCCGGGCGCGTCGGTGAGCGGGTCTGGATCTGGAACGGCCAGTGGAAGCGTCCGTTTGGCACGGCGGCCGAGTACATCACGTTGCCGGAGGCGACGGCCGTCAAACTGCCGGAGAGTGCCAGTTTCGAAGTCGGCGCATGCCTCGGCATTCCGGCGATGACGGCGGCCCACGCGGTGTCGCTCACCGGCGCGGGCCCGAATACGACGGTCCTGGTGTCGGGTGGCGCTGGCGCCGTCGCCAACTACGCGATCCAGTTCGCCAAGGCGCGCGGCGCGCGTGTCCTGACGACGGTTTCGTCGCCCGAGAAAGCGGCGATGGCCAAGGAAGCCGGAACTGACGAAACGATCGACTACAAGCGCGAAGATGTCGGCGCCCGCGTCAAGGAATTGACGATGCAGATAGGCGTCGACTGCATCATCGAAATGGACCTCACTGCCAATGCCGGCCTGATCCCCGCCGTGCTCAAGCCGAAGGGCCAGGTCGTGATCTATGGGACCGGACCGCAGGCGACCATTCCCGCCGCCTTCTGCCTGGTGAACACGGTCCGCCTGCAGTTCTTTCTGGTTTACGAACTGGACGACGCCGAACGGGCAGAAGCCATCGGCGAGATCAACCGGCTGCTTGGCGCCGGCAAGCTGGTCCATCACCTCGGCCCGGAGTTTTCGCTCAGCGAAACCGCCAAAGCCCATGAGGCGATGGAAGCCGCCGTGGTCGGCAAGATCATCGTGCGGCCGTAGGAGGCAAAAGTCCCGTTCTCGCGCTCATTCCGGCGAAAGCGGGAATATCCCGGCGAAATGGCACGTCCTCATTTTCGCCGCTGCCAGATTCCCGCTTTCGCGGGAATGAGCGGGTAGAGAGGGCAGCCCGTCCTCACCGTGCCCTCGCCAGGACCCCACCCGTCATCGGTTCGGGCACGCCGGTCGTCGTCGGGAAGGTCAGCGGCAGGCCGCGCAGCGAGCGAACCGCCAGGTAGGCGAACGCCTGGGCTTCGACATGATCGCCCGACCAGCCGATCGCCGCGCCGGTGACGACAGGGGCGTCGAGCCGGTCGCGCAGCATATCCATCAGCGTCGGATTGCGCGCACCGCCGCCGACAACGATCCATTGGCGGGGGGATACGCGAAACCAATCTCGGGCGCGTGCGAGCGACGCGGCGGTGAAGGCGGCCAAGGTTGCCGCACCGTCCGCAAGCGTCAATCCGGAAACCGCCGACATCGAAAAATCGTTCCGGTCCAATGATTTGGGCGGCTCTTTTGAAAAATAGGGACTCTTAAGCAGTGCCTTTAGTGCAGATTCCCTCACGTGACCCGCCGCCGCGATCCGCCCGCCATCGTCGTAGGGAAGGCCGGCGTGCACGCTGACCCAATCGTCGATCAGGGCGTTCGCCGGGCCGGTGTCGAACGCAAGCGGCGGCTC
>CAJQNW010000169.1 GCA_905479765.1 uncultured Tepidamorphus sp.
CGGGGCCGCCTTTTCTTTGTGTCAGGAATTCTGGTCCTGGAATTCGCGCAGCAGCTTGTTGCCGCGCTCGACCGCCGCGTCGAGGCCTTCCTTGGCGCTCTTCTTGCCGGCCCAGACCTCTTCCAGCTCCTCGTTGATGACATCGCGGATCTGGACGAAGTTGCCCAGACGCAGGCCGCGCGAGTTCTCGGTCGGCGGGTTCAGGTTCATCTGCAGGACCGAGATGTCGGCGCCCGGGTTCTTCTCGTAGTAGCCCTGGCTCTTGGTCAGGTCGTAGGCGGCGTTGGTGATCGGCAGGTAGCCGGTCTGCTGGTGCCACCAGGCCTGCACCTCCGGTGAGGACAGGTAGGTGAAGAACTTCGCCACGCCCTTGTATTCCTCGTCCGTGTGACCCGACAGGGTCCACAGCGTCGCGCCGCCGATGATCGAGTTCTGGGGCGCGCCGTTCACATCGTCGTAGTAGGGCAGCATGCCGACGCCGACTTCGAAGTCCTTGGCGTTGGTGCGTACGCCCGCAAGCGCGGCCGACGAGTTCATGTAGATCGCGCATTCGCCGGAATAGAACTTCGGCGCGGGATCGGAGCGGCGTCCGCCGTAGTCGAAGATCTTCGACTTCTGCCATTCGCCCATGTCGGCGATGTGGCGCGTCTGCAGGTCGCCGTTGAACTCCAGCACCGCGTCGGTGCCGCCGAAGCCGTTGGCCTTCGAGGCGAACGGCACGTTGTGCAGCGACGAGAAATTCTCCAGCTGCACCCAGGACTGCCAGCCGGTGGTGAAGCCGCAGGGCGCCGCGCCCGATTCGATGATCTTCTTCGAGAAGCTCTCGATGTCGCCCCAGGTCTTTGGCGCCGTGTTCGGGTCGAGGCCGGCTTTCTCGAAGACGTCCTTGTTGTAAAAGAGGATCGGCGTCGAGGAGTTGAACGGCATCGACAGCATGTTGCCGTCGGTGTCGGTGTAATAGCCGACGACGGCTTGCAGATAGGCCTTCGGATCGAACGGCTCGTCGGCCGCCTTCATCAGCTCGTAGACCGGATAGATGGCGCCGTTGGCGGCCATCATGGTGCCGGTGCCGACTTCGAACACCTGCACGATCGCCGGATGTTCCTTGGCGCGGAACGCGGCGATGGCAGCCGTCATCGTCTCGGTGTAGTTGCCCTTGTAGACCGGCACGACCTTGTACTCGGACTGCGTGGCGTTGAAGTCACCCGCGATTTTCTCGACCTTCTGGCCGAGTTCGCCGCCCATCGCGTGCCACCAGATAACTTCGGTGGCGGCATTGGCCGAGCCGGCTGCAAGCGTGGCGCCGGCAAGGGCAAGCCCGGCGAGCGCGCTGGTTCCGGCGGTCCGGAAAATGGTCATGGAAAGCCTCCTTGTGGATCTCGCGCCCGAACGGCGCCCCAAGGAAACAGGCGGTATCACCGCCGCCTGACACTTGGATGTCGCTTGCGTGGCAGTCCGATGACGGCCTGTGGAGGGGTGTCGACAAAGCGGCCAGCGGACGGGCTCTGCGGGAAATTTAAGCACGGCGCGCAGCTCGCCGGCCCGGGAATGCTCCACAGTCAGCGTGCCGCCGCAGGCTTCCGCGATCTCCAGGACGATGGTGAGGCCCAGCCCGATTCCCGGCCGCGCCGGCGATTTTATTTAACTAATAAAGGAATTATTATTACGCAGCGTAATAAAAGACCGTCACATCGCGGGGATTTTTCACGCCAACAGGGTTTTTGATGCTCACGGTTCTGTCCTGCCTTGCCTACGATCACGACTACCGCTTCGTTGCCGCAGCGGCTTTCGTCTGCGTACTGGGATCGTGGGTTACGATACGGCTCTTCCAGAGCGCCCGTGAGGCGCAGGGCGGCCGGCGTCGCGGCTGGCTCTTCCTGACCGGCGTGGCCGCCGGCTCGACGATCTGGACGACCCACTTTCTCGCGATGCTGGGGTTTTTGCCGGACCTGCCGAAGGCCTACGAGGCGGCGCCGACCGTCCTGTCGCTGTTTATCGCGGTCGGCGGCTGCATGTTGGGGACCTGGGTATCGGCTCTGCCGGGCCGCACATCGACGATTGAACTCGGCGGCGTCATCATCGGCCTGGCGATCGTCGCCATGCACTATACGGGCATGTCCGCCTTCACAATACCCGGACGTATTTCCTGGGATCCGGCCCTGGTCGGTGCCTCGGTCGTGTTGTCGATGCTGTTTTCAGGCCTTGCGCTCCACTTGGCCGCTCGGCACGAGGGCCGCCTGTGGTCCTGCGCCGCCGCGGCCGTCTTCACGCTGGCGATATGCAGCCTGCATTTCACCGCAATGGGCGCCGTCGTCGTCGGCCTGGATCCAACCGTCAGTGTCCCGGACCGGGGTCTCTCCGACGACCTCCTCGGTCTGGCGGTCATGGGCGTCATGTCGCTGGTTATCGGAACCGGGTTTTCCACCTACTATATCGACCGCAGCTCGCGGTCGGAGGCGATTGCCAGGTACCGCTACCTCGCCCTGCACGACCCGCTGACCGGGTTGCCGAACCGGGCCTTTAAATCCGACCACCTGACACGGCTCATCGCGGAGAGCCGTGCCGGCGGGCAGCAGATCGCCGTAGTGGCGCTCGACCTGAACCGGTTCAAGGAGGTCAACGACGTTTATGGCCATGCGGCCGGCGACGACCTTCTGCGCGAGCTGTCCCGGCGCTTTCGGGCGACATTGCATGCCGGAGAGTTCATCGCCCGTGTCGGCGGCGACGAATTCGTCGCGATCAAACCGGATGTCGAAAGCCGCGATGTGGCGGCGGAATTCGTACGGCGGCTTCTGGCGGAAGCGCTGAAACCGGTTGCGCACGGTGAAAGGGTGCTGGCGATCGGCCTGAGTGCCGGTGTCGCCCTGTTTCCCGAGGATGCGGACAGCGCGGAGGATCTGGTGACGCGCGCCGATCTCGCGCTCTATCGCGCCAAGCGTTCAGGGATCGAGAACATGTGCTTCTTCGAGACATCGATGGACGAATTGGCGCGCCGGCGCAGCAAACTCGCACTCGATCTGAAGCATGCGGTCACGAACGGCGAGTTCATTCTCCACTACCAGCCGCAGCATGCGGTCGCCAGCGGCGACCTGATCGGCTTCGAGGCTCTGATTCGCTGGCGCCGCCAGGGCGACCTGGTGCCGCCGTCTGAGTTCATACCCGTCGCCGAGGAAAGCGGCTCGATCATCGAGATCGGCGAATGGGTGCTGCGCACGGCCTGCCGCGAGGCCGCGATGTGGGACCGCAGCCTCGGCATCGCCGTCAACGTGTCGCCCCGCCAGATTTCGCAATCCGACATCGTCTCGGTAGTGCACCGCGTCCTGCTGGAAACCGGACTGCGCCCGAGCCTGCTCGAACTCGAGATTACAGAATCGACCCTCATCGACGATTTCGCCCACACCCTTCATGTCCTGCGCCAGCTGAAGGCGCTGGGGGTGCGGATCGCCATCGACGATTTCGGCACCGGATATTCGTCGCTTTCGACGCTGCAGGCCTTCCCCTTCGACAAGATCAAGATCGACCGCAGCTTCACCGAGCGCACCGACTCCAATCATCAGGCGGCCTCGATCGTCCGCGCGGTTGTGGGACTCGGGCGCAGCCTGGACATTCCGGTCCTCGCCGAAGGCGTCGAAACCGACGCCCATCTGACCTTCCTGAAGAGCGAGCATTGCGACGAAGCGCAGGGCTTCTATTTCGCCCGGCCGGCGGAACTCGCGGACATCAGGCACCTCGTCTACGAAGACGCCGGGCCGCGGCACCGGGAGACGGCGCGGGTCGTCGCCTGACCCGTCCGCGCCCGCAGGACTGCGGCCGGCTAGGCCGGCCTGTCGACGAACTTCAGGTCGCCGACCGGCCGCACCGTGCTGGCCTGCGGACCCTTGTCGCTTTCCTCGCTGTCGACGACGAGTTCGACCGGGTCGTCTATCGCCAGACCGTCGAAGCCGTTGCCGGCGACGCTGTTGCGGTGGAAGTAGACGAGGCGCCCGTCGGTCATGGCGATCTGGCCGAAATCGCGGTCGGGATGCAGCTCGGCGACGCGTCCGGCAAGCGGCGCGTCATGGACCTTCACCTCGGCGTTGGCCTTCTGCTTCCACTTCTTGAGCTGGCGCTCCATGGCGTCGAAGGCATCGCGGATGGCCACATAGATGTCTTCGTGCGCGTGCGCGTTGCCGGGCTTGTTGTTGACGGCCAGTTCGGTGCCCGGCACCCGTACCTCGAGATGGATCTCATAGGTGTTGCCCTTGCGGTGGTGCTTGTGCGGCGCCTCGATCTGCACGTGGCAGCTGGTGATGCGGCCGTAATATTGCTCCAGCTTGACGACGCGCTCGCGGACGCGCTTCTCGACGAATTCAGACGAGTCCATGTTGCGGAAGGCGATTTCGACGGGAGTTTCCATTTCGGGCCTCGCTTACGTGGTTTTGAACCTGCCGGCCAATCTGCCGCCGGAGGATATCATCGCGCGTTGATTTGAATTAATCGGGAAATGCGGCGATCGAGCGATATGCCGGGTGGCGACCACAGATCCGTTCGTGTTCTATGGGCGCCCGAACGAACCCGCCGGCGCACCGCATGCCTCAAAAACCGTCTACACTGGACTATGGCGTCGATGAGAAGCCGCCCGCCCTGCATGTGGCGTTGCTCGGCCTGCAATACGCGCTCCTGAACTCGGTCTATCTGATCCTGGTCGTCATCATCGTTCGTGCTGCCGGAGCCTCGCCCGAGGTCTCGCGCAGCGCGGTGAGCCTCGGCATGATCGCGGTTGCCATCTCCACGGTGCTGCAGGCACTGAAGCGCGGGCCTGTCGGGTCCGGGTTCCTGGCGCCTCCGGTCTTCTCGGCCATCTATCTCGGCCCCTCGGTGCTGGCCGCCAAGCTCGGCGGAATGCCGGCGGTGCTGGCGATGACGGTGTTCGCCGGGCTGGTCGAGATCGGCTTGTCCATGATACTCGGCCGGCTGCGGCTCATCACCCAGCCGATGATCACCGGTCTGATCGTCTGCGTCGTCGGCCTGCAGCTCGGTCTCGTTGGCCTGCAGCAGTCCTTCGATGTCGCCGGCATCGGATCGCCGGACCTGCTGAATCATTTCGCTGTCTCGATGGTGACGCTGGCGACGGCAATCGGCCTCACCGTCTGGGGTACGGGCGTGTGGCGGCTCGTCTGCTCGCTCGGCGGGCTTGTCGTCGGCGCCACTGCCGCCGGCATCGCAGGCATCTACGAGCCGGACATCCTGTCCCGCATCGGCGCCAACCCGGTGTTCGCGATTCCAAATCTCTCCTACATCTCGTTTGGTTTCGTTCCCGAGCTCGTCCCGGCGTTCCTGGCCGCCGGCGTTGCCGCAACCCTGCGCAGCGTCGGTGTGCTGACCACCTGCCAGCGCGCCAACGACGCCGATTGGGTGGCGCCGGACTTCACCAATATCCGCAAGGGCGTGCTGGCCGACGGATTGGGCTGCACGATCGGCGGGCTCCTGGGCGCGCCCGGCATGAGCACCGGGCCGAGCCTCGTCGGCGTTTCCATCGCCACCGGCGTGACCAGCCGCATCGTCGCCTTCGCCTGCGCCGGCGTGCTCGCGGTGCTCGCCTTCGTACCGCGGGTATCGGCGGCCTTCCTGGAACTGCCGATGTCGATCGCCGGACCGCTGCTGGTGTTCACCGCCTCGATCATGGTGACCAGCGGCATACAGTTGATGAGCTCGCGGTTCCTCGACAACCGGTCGGTCTTCGTCATCGGCGTCGGTTTGCTGATGGCGATGATCAGCAGCGTCAATCACGCCTTCTTCGAGCAACTGCCAGCGAAGATTCGTACCTTCACTGAAAGCAGCCTGTCGCTCAGCCTGTCCGTAGCGATCGTCCTGACGCTGCTGTTCCGGATCAAGGCGCACCGCAAGGAGATCGTCGGCTGGAAAGATGCCGACGAACTGCTCGACGATCTGCGCATGGTGTTCAGGAAACGCGCGCGCGACTGGCGGCTGAGCGAAAAGCTGATCCAGCGGAGCATGGCCAACGCCGGCAGCGCCCTACGCCTGCTCGAGGAGGGCCACTTCCTGCAGGAAACCGTGTCGATCGTCGCAACCCGCGAGGATACGAGCCTCGACATCGAGCTTCGCTACAAGGGCCTGCCGGTGTCGATTCCCGACATCCGAACGTCAATGACCGACAACACCGAGGAAGCCCCCGCGACCGCCGGCATGAGCGCGATCGGAACGGGCGTCTATCCGGACCGCTCGTCGACCATCGCGCACGGGTCCGACGTGATCCTGCGGCTCAGCTTCGACGCCTGAGTCCGATCGAGCCGGCGGCCCTCGTCTGCGGCCGGGCATTGTTAACGTTACGTCGCCGCAGTAATCTTCGGCCGGATCTGTCACTTCATCTACAGGCATTTCGCACAGCAACGGAGGAACGCTCGATGGCGCTGCGTATCAATGATGAGGCTCCCGATTTTACGGCGGACACCACGGCGGGGGAGTTGACCTTCCACGACTGGGCCGGCGACAGCTGGGTCGTGCTGTTCTCGCACCCGAAGGATTTCACGCCCGTCTGCACAACCGAGCTCGGCTACATGGCCGGCCTGACGGATGAGTTTGCCAGGCGCAACACCAAAATCCTCGGTATCTCCGTCGACCCGGTCGACAGCCACAGGAAGTGGAAGGAGGACATCAAGGACGTGACCGGCCATGAGGTGTCCTATCCCCTGATCGGAGATCCGGAGCTGAAGGTCGCGAAGCTCTACGACATGTTGCCCGCGAGCGCCGGCGACAGCTCTGAAGGCCGCACGCCAGCCGACAATGCCACCGTCCGGTCGGTTTTCGTCGTCGGGCCGGACAAGAAGGTCAAGCTATCCCTGACCTACCCGATGACGACCGGGCGCAACTTCGACGAGATCCTGCGGGTCATCGACTCGATGCAGCTTACCGCCAAGCACAAGGTGGCGACGCCCGCACAATGGAAGCCGGGCGAAGATGTCATCATCACGGCGGCCGTATCCGACGAGGAAGCCACAGCCAAGTTCGGCAGCTACACCAAGACGAAACCCTATCTGCGCGTGACGAAGCAGCCGCTGGACTGAGCATCGCCTGCACGCCATGCGTCTTGCCGCCGGGGCCTGCATGGGCGACCCCGGCGCCGGCAATGCCGGCAGCGGCGTTCGGTTCAATATCGGCGGGTGACTTCGAATGTCGCCGCCCAGGCGCCCTGCTCGTCCTGGATGCCCGCGATCGCAGGGTCAAGGTCGAATCCCTGGTAGTCGATGCGGCCGTAGTGGACGTCGATCATGAAGTTCGTGCGCGGCGTCGGCTCCCACTGCACATTGGCGAAGGCCTCGAGGCTCACGACATTGAGGGCGCCGGGTAATCTGGCATTCCCGCTCAGCGCGGTTCCGCGCGCGCCGTAGTCCGTCTCCGAGTAGCCCGCGCCGACAGAGGTGGCGATGGTCGGGCTCCATTGGTGCAGGAACGACGATACGACCGACCACTTCCGGAGCTGGTCGAGCAGGCAATCGGTCGCGCCGCAGCGGCCCCAGACGACCGTCGTGGCGTCGCCGTAGAAATCCTGCAGATACTGGCTTGCGCCGTCGGTGTAGTTCGCCAGCAAGGTGAACATGTCGCCGTCGCCGGTCGGCAGGTCGAGCGCCAGTCCGGCGAGCAGCGCGAAGCCCATGTCGCTGTCATTGCCGGTCGGCGTCTGCGTACCGCCGAAGGTCTGCAGTTCGACATAACGGTTCTGGTGAAGTGCGCCGGCGATCTGCGCCGAGCCGACGTCGTTCTGCGTCCAGTTCAGCGCCGCGACGAGGTCGGGCATTGTGCTGGAGTCGGTGGTCACGGACAGGGCGGTCGCACCCGGCTTCAGGACTGGCGCGTTCGGCCCGACGCCGACAATCGCGGCGGGCGGCGAATCATAGCCCTGGTCCTCGATGGCCACGGCCAGCGAAACTCCGTTCCCGAACGGCTGCGTATAGCGGATCTGGCTGCGCCGGATCGACGTCGAATTATCGCCGACGACCGTATACGGGTCGGAATAGCTGGGGCCGGATGCCAGGTGAAGGTAGGTCGACCAGGTCTTGCCGAAGGTCCAGTTGCCGAACTGCACATAGGCCTGGCGCAAATTGAGCGCGCCGCCTGTACGATTGTCGTCGTCGGTGACTTCGGTTTCGAAATAGGTTCGGACGGTCCCGTAGTCCGAGTGTGTCAGCGTTGTCAGATGCAAGCGCGCTTCGGAGTACATCTCGAACGTATCGTCGCGAAACCCGTAGTTTAGGGTCGGCACGACGCCGCTCGGGGCGACCGAATAGCCGTTCACGCCGATTGAATCGACGGTATAGCCATTCGTGCCGAGCCAGTCCTTGCCGATCACGCTGGCGTCCAGGCGGGCGTATCCGCCAAGCCTCAGACAGGTATCGGTGCCGGGAACATTGATGCCGCCGCTGCAATGGGTGAGCGCCACCCGGTCGTGGGCCATGTCGATCCGCATGTCGGCGGCATGTGCCGGCCATACTGCCGATGTGAGAAGCCCGAGCATAATCGTTGCCATCGACGCGCCCCCGCCGATCCTGCATTGCTCCACGTCGCCATGTATCGGCATGCGCAGGCCCCTGTGGTTTCCCGAGCCGGATCCCGGTCGGAATCAACAATGGAAAGTATACCGGGATTGAATTTTCGCGGACAAGAGTATGTCCCCGGGGCAGCAAGAAGCACGGCCACCGCGCCGTGCCGTCAGGCTATCCAAATCGGAAAGGAAGCTGCCCGGTGGACGAATTCAGGCCACGATCACGATCGGCGCGGGGATCGCAGGTGCTATGGGGGACTATGACCTGTTCCACAGACTGGATTGAGTGGGATCCAGGGTCTCAATGGCTTTTTGAAGGTTGTGATTGAGAGATCTTATCTCAATGAAATGTGCGTCATCGGGGGCGGTGTTTCGCTCGATGCATGCGCCTAGAAAATGCTCGAGTTTCTCGGCGCAGGCACTGACGGCCGGGAATCCCATGGTTCCGCTGCCACCCTTGATGTCATGCGCGATGAAAACGGCCTGCGACAGCAAATCCAATGTGTCTGCGGAAATCCCATGCGAAAGCAGGGCGTCCAGCGCGCACCCCTGATCCTTCAGGGTGTTGCAGTGTTTATTCAATAAAGAACGAATTTTATCTTGCATTTGCGTGTATTTCTCGATTCACGTTAGATTACCTAGCGTTAGGTGTGCCAAATTTTGTGGTAACCATAGTATATATTGTTAACGGAACGTTATGTCATATGATTATTTAACTTGTTCGTAACGCAAGTGCCTTATAGTTGGCCAATGGAGTGAATATAATATTTACCGTCAGGAATATCCGGTAGCCCGATAACATGCATCAAACAACGCCCGCCAAAATGATTAAGGCGACCGGTGAACGGCGCGTTCTTCTTGTGGAAGACAGCTCGATCACTCAGGATATCGTGCATCTGGTGCTCACTCAGCGTGGACACAGCGTCGATATTTTTGGTGATGGCGCCTCCGCTCTCACGGCATTGCGAGAGCACGACTATGATGTCGCCCTCGTCGATTATCACCTGCCCGACATGACCGGGGCGGACGTCGTCTCAAGGTATGTCGACAGCGGAGCCGGCGGGAAGGCTCCCTATTTCGTCGCGATCACCGGCGACGTCAAAGCCCTCCTCAAAGACACCGGGAAATCGGGTCGTTTTGATCGACTGATGCCAAAGCCGCTCGATATCGATGCGGTCTGCGACCTGGTCGAGTCGGAGGAGGTCGATCGAGATTCGACACAGGCTGCCACCCCGTCCCGACGGGTGGAGCCGGCGAGGGAGCGCGTGCTCGACGGGCCTCTTGCCGAGCTCGACCTGGCATTCTTGTCCTGGCCCACATCGCAAGACCCGAGCCGGCTGGTTGCCGGCGACCATGACGCGATCCTCGTAAGCGGGGCCGAGTCATTGCCAACGCTCTGGTCGCTCAGCGGCGCCCATCTCCTTCCGGTGATCGATATGACCGGCACGCTGGGGAACGCGAGCGACCTCGATGCCTCCAACATGCGATTTGGCGATGTCGAAAGAATTCACGATCTGGTGCATGCATTCTACGACAGGCGCATGCAGGTTCACGCCGATCTCGTTCGCTCCGGTGACCTCTCCGACAAGCTTCTCGGGCGCATCTTCGTCAGTGGCGGGCAACTTCAGCCGCAATACGACGGCGACTCCAAATGCCTGATCCGCTTCAACGCCCCGGTCGATCCCGAACTGGCGATGAAACACCTGGATATGCTGGCGGCCGACCGGCTCGTGGAGATCGACTTTTTCGATCGCATGCACGTATGCGGCAACTGCGCGTCGTCCCGCTTCAATGTCCGGGAAGAGTGCACCGCCTGTCATTCCTCGCAGCTCACCGAGGAGTCGTATATTCACCACTTCCGCTGTGCGTTTCAGGGGCCGGAGTCCGATTTCCGCGTGGGCGACGATCTCATCTGCCCGAAATGCCGCCGGGAGCTCGCCCATTTCGGCCGTGATTACGACCGCCCGGGGCTCATGGTGCTGTGCGGCGCGTGCGGCGCTGCAACCTCCGAACCGGCGGTGGGTTTTCTGTGCACCGACTGCGGCCACAAAGTGGATGGCGACGCAATTCAGACGAGAGACGTGCATTCCGCCACGCTCTCCGACGAGGGCCTGCGGTATTTGAAGGCGGGCGCCTCCCACCTGGGTCTGAGCGACCGCACATTGCGGTTTTCCGACCTCCCGCTCGATCTCATCGTTACACTCAATAAGGCGGCAAGGGCCTACAACGAAGGCGGCACGCCCTTCATCTTGAGTTATTTCGCGTATGACAACGAACGCGATGCGACCGTCGAGTTCGGGGCGCGTCAGGTCGCCCAGGCCCGCAAGGTCTTTTTCGAGTCGCTTGGGCAGAACGTCCCGGAGGCTGCCAGCCTCCAGCGCGGGACGGCGTACGACTACATTCTGGTGCCGGGTGTTACGCCCGATGAAGCACGCACGCTGCTGGAATCGGCAAGCCGCGTCGCCGCTGCCGCCCTGCGGATCGATCTCCGCTCGCACTTCGAGGTGCTCGGTCCGGAAGACATCGCATCGTGACCGGAACAATTGCCCAGGCCCTGGATTACCTCACCGCTCAGAGCTTCGCGAGCCTGCTGAAGCTGTATTGGTTCGTGATCATCTTTGAGATCCCGAAGTACTTTTTCAGCTTCCTTCTCGTCTTGCTGGTCAGGCGCCCCGACGTTCCGGTGGCCGAGTCCGGCCCGGGCAAGGGACGCGTCAGTGTGCTCGTCGCCGGCCACAGCGAAGAGGACGCCATCGAACGATGTGTCCTCGGCATGCGAGAGCAGAGCCGCGTTCCCGACGAGATCATAGTCGTCAGCGACGGATCGACTGACCGGATGCCCGCCAAGCTCGGCGAGCTGTTGCGTCGCGGCCTGATCGATCAGGCGCACAGTACCGAGCTGCGCGCCGGGAAATCGGCCGGCACCAATATGGCCGCGCGCTGGGCAAAGGGAGATATCGTCGTAAACATCGACTGCGATTGTTCCTTCGACCGGCACGCCGTACGCAATGTGATCGCGCCACTTGCGGATCCGGAAGTCGTGGCGGTCTCGGGCAATATTCTGGTCAGGAACGAACAGGCTTCATTGATCACGACGTTCCAGGCCATCGAGTATCTCATCACGATTTCACTGGGCAAGCAGGCCGCGGACCGCCTTGGACAGGTATCCTGCGTCTCGGGGGCATTCGGCGCATTCAGGAAGTCAGCCTTTGAAGCCGTCGGCGGACTTGACGCTGGCGGCGGCGAAGATCTCGATCTTACCCTGGCCTTGCGCCGGACGGGCGGCAAGATCCGATTCATCGAAGACGCGATCTGCTACACGGACGTTCCCGAAACCCTGACGGCGCTGGTGAAGCAGCGGTTTCGCTGGGAGCGGGATGCAGTACACCTGCGCTATAGAAAACACGGTGAACTTCTCAATCCGTTTTCCAGGAGTTTCCGGTTATCCGAGGCCATCCATGAACTGGAATTCCTGGGCTTCAATGTACTCGCGGCGGCCGTTCTGCCTTTCTACATTCTGTGGCTGTTTACCCAGTACGGGACCTTCGCCTTTATCGTTCTGCTGTCGGCCCAGGCCGGCCTGCTGCTGCTCGATTGCGCCACCTTCCTGATCGCGGCTTACGCCACGCCGAAAGTGAATGCCATGCGGCTGATTCCCTACCTGCCGGGCTACAGCATCTTCAACAGTGTCTACATGCGCTCCGTGCGTTTGGCCGCCTATCTTCAAGAATGGGTATTCAAGGCTTCATACCGGGACACTTACGTGCCCGACAAGGTCCACCAGGTGCGAGGGTAGCGGGCATGTTGAAACTTCGACACCGGCCGCGCGCCGACAGTTTTCAGAACCAGCCGCGTCGCGGCTCCGGACTGCTTGGCCGCAGAATTTACCTCGTCATGCTCCTCGTCCTCGCCGTCGCGCTTGCCAACTACGTCTGGGGCGACACGGTGTTTCTGCGAGCCGACGGACTTGTCTTGCGGGAGAAGATACTGGTGGCGGCCACATCTACCGTAAGGGTGGAAGAAGTGGCGGTGCGCGAAGGACAGACTGTCGCCAAGGACGACCTGCTCCTGCGGGTCGGTTCCATCGACGTTCTTGAGAAGATCGCCGAGTATGCGACACGCAACGCTGAACTCGCCGAGCGCGAAGCGGCGCTGAGTTCCCGCCAGAAGCTCGCGATGGAACTGCTGCCGCTGGCCGAGGCGCGTGAAATTGAAACGCAGCGATTGGTCGAAGGCCTCAAGGGACTTCGCGCCGATGGAATGGTTCTCTCGCAGCGCTTCGAGGAAGTTACCGTCTCGGCCTATGAGGCGCGGATCGAACTGGTACGTCTGAGAGTGGAACGCGACAGCCTGAAGGCGGAGACCGAAGCTCTTAGCGAGGCGCGGAGCCATTCAGTCCGGGCGCTCAGGGACCTTGAGGCTCATTATGCCGAGGGTCTTTTCAGATCCGCGAAGGCAGGGCGGGTTGGTGATCACGTGCCTTCGGTAGGCGAAGTCTTTCGTGCCGGCGAACCGATCTTGTCGGTCACTTCGGGTCGGCCGTACGTTCTCGCCTATCTGCCGGAATCCTATTGGTTCGCTCTAGAGGCCGGCATGCCCGTAGATGTCGAAAGCGGGCGCGTTCAGGCCCGCGGCGAACTCGTTGAAGTACTGCCGGTCTCGTCGACCGTGCCGCCGGAGTTCCAGAACGCCTTCAAGCCGGATCCAACCCGCCAACTGGCGAGGATCGAGTTCGCAAGTCCGCCGCCCTTCCCGACATCCGCAAACGTGCGTGTCACCAGGCCAAGCCTGACGGAAAAACTACGCGACTGGGTGAATGGCTGGAAGCAAGGCAATGTGGCCGCGCTGGACAACCGCTAGCGCGCCGCGCCGACGCGAATGACTGGTGCGCTCATGCCAGGCCGGTCCATATCGTCTCGATGTGGTCGCACAACTGCATGGGGTCGAACGGCTTTGCGATCACTCCTGCCGCGCCAAGCTCCATGTACTGCGCCTGTTCGTGGAGTTGCATACGCGCGGTCATGAAAACCACCGGAATGTCGGCTCCCTCAGGCATCTGTCGCATGCGCCGCATGGTCTCGGGGCCGTCCATTCCGGGCATCATGACATCCAGCAACACGAGCTGTGGCTTGGTGGTCTTTAAGGTCTCCAGGGCTTCCTGGCCTGACGCACAGTGCGTGACGACATACGATCCGACGTCTTCCAGCGTCATCTTGACGACCTCGGCAATGCTGTCGTTGTCTTCAACGCAGAGTATTTGCTTCAAGGGCGTCGTCATGCGGTTTTTCTCCCTTCGTAGGCGCCGACTGTCGGCAAAGTGAGATAGAAGGTCGAGCCCTCGCCCTCTTCCGTTTCAAAACTGATCTCGCCGTCTAATGCTTCGATGATGGACCGCGTAATATTGAGGCCGAGGCCCGTGCCCCCCTTCGAGCGTGTCGACGACCCATCGGCCTGCGCGAATTTCTCATAGATCTGGTCGTGGAAGGCTTTCGGGATTCCGACGCCGTGATCCTGCACGGCAATGATCACGCTGTCGTGCCCGCGCGGCGCAATGCTTACGGAAACGATTCCGCCCGATTTAGAGAACTTGGCGGCGTTGGACAGCAGATTGGTCAGTGCCTGGTTGAACCGGTCGCGGTCCAGGAGGCAGTGGATTGGCGACTCGGCGATCTGCGTTTCGAACACAACACCATATCGATCTGCATAGGTCAGGTTTTGCTCGACGATGGCGCTGACCAGCTCGTTTATCTCCGTGTCCTGTATGTCGAAGGTAATCTTGCCGGACACTATTTTTTCCATGTCGAGAATGTCGTTGACGAGGTGCGTGAGGCGCTGACAGTTTTCATACGCCAGGGTCAGCAAACGGTGGGATTTCTCGTCGATGGTATTGCTTATCTTGGCGTTCAGGAGTCCAAGGGCGCCCTGAATCGAGGTCAGCGGGGTTCTCAGCTCATGGTTCACTGTTGAGATGAATTCGTCTTTCATCGTGTCCATGAGTTTTCGCTCGGTGATATTTTCCGTGAAAATGATCATCCCGCCTTTTTCGCCATCGCCTTTGCGCCACGGATGCAGTTCGTAGCGCGTCCATTCGACGGTGCCGTCGTCGCGTACGGATTTTTCCTCCTCCGATTTGATGGTTTCTCCGGCGATCACCCGGCGGTGCATCGCCTGCGCGTCTGGCTGGGTTTCCAGGAGTTCGGGAAGAACCTCGTAGTGACTGAGGCCGGTCACGTTCTGTCCGCTGAGACCATAGTCCGCGTACCATCGGTCGCTGGCCGCCAGGTAACGAACGTTGTCATCGAACATGGCAACGGCGGCAGGGGTATGTTTGACGAAAGCCGAAAGAATATCTTCTTTCTCTTTCAGCAACACCGAATTCTGCTTCGCCCGCTGGGCGGCGTAAATGAGTTGCGCGAACAGAAATGCCAGGACGATGCTGGTCAGCAGGGTGATTTCTGCCAGATGGAATCCAGTCGCGGCAACAAGGGCCGAGGTGGGATAGACCGTCAACGTCCATGTTTGATCAAAAAGCGCGACGGTTTTTCGATCTATCCAGTCTTCGTTTTTTGGAAGCGGGTCGGCAGTCGACCGGTAGAGGACGTCGGAACCGCTTGTTAACTCGACAACATATTCCTGCCCGCTCTGGTCAAGTGCCGCGCCGATGACGTCGTTCACTCCGAATATTCCAGCGATGAATCCGTCGAAGCCATCCTGCATCTTTAGCGGCCAATATGCGATGAAGGCCTTGTAGCCCTGTACGAGATCAATTGGCTCGGTGAGGGTCACGGTGTCTCGTTCGGCACTTCCCAGGAGAGCGTCCTGCCGCGCCTCGTCGAAACGAATGTCGAGGCCGATTGCCGCTTCATTCTCGGCGATCGGCTCGACCCACCGGACGTGGTAACTGGAATCGATCCATTCCACTGCCCGCAGTCCGGGCTGGTCCACGACATAGTGGCGGGCATCCGACTGCCACTCGTCGAAGGGTGGTCCGCCCCGCACAACCCAACGCTCCGCCATGCGACCGAGGGCCAGAACGCTGGCCTCTACGTCCCGGGTGATCGTGTCCCGGATGATGCTGGCCTCCTTGGAGGTAAGGTTGGCGATCGTTTCGTTTTCTCGCTCGCCTATTTCGGCATAGAAGAAACAGCCGGCCCCCGCGGTCACGAGGAAAGCGAAAATCGGTACAACGAGGCTCGAACGGTATGCGGCTTCCCCGCTTCCGCGTATCGCCATGACGACGAGGAAGACGCCGCAGGCGGCGGTGAAAAGCGCGCCGATAACAGCGATCAGAAACGGCTCGTTGCTGTATTCCAGGCGCTCGAACGCCGGCGTGCTCGACCAGACGAGCAGCCATGGCTGCCCCATGATCTCGAGTTCATTCTGAATGACGTGAGTGGAAATCTCGTCTGATGTATCGCCGGCGTTGCTGTCGAAAATCAGGGCGTCAGGCGTGCGATCAGATCCGTCATAGACCTGCAGGTGCACGGTGCTTCCCTGACTGTCGGTGAGGTTGTTCAGAAAATTCTTGCCGATGAACGCGGCATAGATCCAGTTCATGAACGCGGCGCGGCGGTCGTCTTCTGTCGCGATCGGCATTCCCGGACGATAATTCGGCAGCAGCAGAAGGAAGCCGGGAGTCTTTTCGGCATCCTGCACCAGGAGAATCCGCTTGGAGATAATCGGCCGGCCGGTGTCTCGGGCCCGGCTGGCTGCTGTATAGCGATTGTCCTCAAAGGCGATATTCAGTCCAATCGCCTCCCGGTTCGCGGCCTCCGGTTCGATATACCGGATGATGAAGTAGTGGTCGTGATCGCCGGCTGGATGGATATGGAACGTCGGCGCACCGTCAGCCTTCGCCTGCCGCAGATAAAGCGGCAGGTCGGCTGCGGCAACTTCCTCGATCAGACCGACACCATTGATGCCTGGGAGGCTTCTGGCAACGTCCAACGCCTCGACGTAATCCCGCCAGGACTCGCGAGTAAGTCTGTTGGAGCCGTGTGCGAAGCCTTTGGCGCCAAGAAGGGCCTGCTTGTAGGTTTCGATCCTGTGGCGCAGCGCACGCTCGCTTTCAGCCGCGAGACCTTCGAACTTGGTCAGTGCCGCTTCGCGTACATGGTCCGCCGTGACCAAGGTGGCATAGTACGTGAAGCCTGCCGGAACGGCGATCAGTACCAGGAGAAGCCAGATCAAAGCCTTCTCTTTCAGGCGTTTCATACTCCGCATCCAGTTAATCGTCCCAACCTTGCAGTCGTCATGCGAACGCCCGCCCAGGTGGATATATTAGTTGGCAAGGATGGAGAGAGTGTTGCGATTGGTAGTCGAATTAAGAATTCGCCTGCCGCCGATCTTCGGACATGCAAATAGATGCGCCTGCCTCCAATTGCTCCGGGGCCGGAGTTTGGAGCGCTGGGATCTGGACATCATCGCCACGACCCTCTGCATGCCTGTTCCCTTCGGCCGGCAGACGGAGATCATGCGGGGGCTGGCGGGGAGGAATCGGGGCGAAAGGCCTCGGGAAATCTGGCCGCCGAGGCGACATGGTGGCAACACAGAGCGAGGACTACCGAGGAATAAAATGCGCGGCGGACGAATTCATCCAACAATTGAAGGGGTTGGATGGTGGAGCCAGGCGGAATCGAACCGCCGACCTCTTGAATGCCATTCAAGCGCTCTCCCAACTGAGCTATGGCCCCCACAGGGTCGCGCCGCGCCGAGGTCGTTTAGGACAATCCCCACGCGAACGCAAGTGGGACGCGCCGGTTCGCTGCAAACATCGTCACGACAGGGTCATATGGGGGCCCGCGAGGGGCGAAGGGCCCTGCCGGGGAGTATCGTCAGGGGCCGTAGCGAAACAGCCCCGATCCGTGGCGCTTCAGCCAGGCCTCGGCCTTGTGGGTGTCCGGCGCGATGGCCTCCACGGTACGCCAGAAGCGCGGTGAATGGTTCATTTCGACGAGGTGGGCGACCTCGTGGGCCGCCAGATAGTCGAGCACCAGTGGCGGGGCGAGGATCAGCCGCCAGGAAAACGACAGCGTGCCGCTGGCCGAACACGACCCCCAGCGCGAGCTCTGGTCGCGGATCGTGATGCGCTTGGGCCTGACCCGCAGCTTGCCCGCATACGCCAGCACCGCCGGTTCTAGGTCGGCGCGCGCCTGCTTTTTCAGCCAGTCGGTGAGGCGGCGCGCGAAATGCTCTTCCTCGCCGGGCACATGGATTGCGCTCAGACCGGTTTCGCTATCGCGCCCGCGCGTTTCAATGGTGCCGCGCAGGCCGCCGCTGTGGCGTAATACGTGTGGCTTGCCGCGCAGCGGGATTTCCGCGCCGTCGACGAAGGGAATCGGTCCGGGAACGGTCCGCAGCCGCTCGCGCAGCCAGCCCGCCTGGGATTGCGCGAAGTCGCGGCCGCGCTCGAGATTGCCGCGCACCGGGATGACCAGCAGCGGCTCGCCGGTCGTCGGCACCATGCGCAGCGTATAGCGGCGCGCGCGCGTCGAGCGGCGCACGCCGATGCGCACCGGCTGCCCGTCTATGCGGATTTCGAGGCTATCGGGCAGATCGAGTGTACGGGCGCGATGTTTCATGACCACCGGATGCGGGGAGCGTGCGAATCGATTGAAGCACAATTTTGCAAAATATCGCCGACTGTACGAAGGCGCGACAGTGACACGCCGGGTTGCTTAACAAACTGCCGTCACCGGGGTCGATATTCACCGGCATCTCGAGAATTCGACACCCAATCCATCACCGCCCGGCGTTTGCTAGATAGGGCGCTGGTAGGCGCCGTCTGCGGGTTGGCCGCAAAAAAGCTCTATTCGGCTGAGAGTTTTCATTGATTCCGCAGGTAAATCCCAAAAAAAGCCATGAAAACGCTTCGCCGGTTAAAGGTTTCGGCATATCGCTACTCCACGGCGCGATAGTGGATGTGGGGTCGTGTGCGCCGGTGGTTTGGCCCGACCCGTTGGTGGGTCGGCGTCTCGCTTGTCTTTCATGGTGCGGCTGCGGCCGGTCTTGTGCTCCTGGCCGGCGCTGAGCGCCCTGACAGACCCGTTGAAAAGGTGGCAACGGTCGAACTCCTGACGCCGGCGCAATTCGCCGCTTTGATCGGTGCGGGCAAGGCAGGCCGGTCCGGCGATACCAGGGTTCCTTCGTTGGCACCGCCGCCGGCTTCGGTTGTTCCCCCTGATGAACCCCCGGAAGAGCCGCCAGAGGCGCGTCCCGATACCGGTCCGGCCCCGCCCGGCGCGGGCGCGCCTGGCGGCATGATCACGGCGACGGCGATGCTGTCCGCCCGCACCCTCGCCAATCCCCTGAGCCGGCAGGCGCGCGAGGCGCTGCCGACCCTGGCGGGCGCCGAGCGCATGGTTCAGCTCTGCAACATCGAGGCGATGGAACAGGTCCACGCGTGGCGGGCGGAGTTTCAGCCCGACAGGGTGGTGGCCTATGCGATGGAGGATCTGCGCGCCTCCGACACCCGGCTAGTGGCCAATGGCGCGGCGATCAGGATCGGAAGTCGTTGGTATAACTTGATATTCAGGTGCGAACTGGCACCCGATCAGGAGACGGTGGTTGCCTTCGAGTTCCAGCTGGGCGACTCGATTCCCCAGACGGCGTGGGAAGACCACGCGCTGGAACCGGTCTCCGCCAGCCTGGAATCGCACGAGTGATCGGGAAGGATACCCACAAAGTCCGGCCGGCCCGCTATTGCGGGCCGGAGATTGATTGGATCGAATCTGGCAAACCCCGTCAGGCAGGGGCGCCGGCGGCTCCCGGCTCTGATCCCGTATCCGGCTTCGCGTCCTTGCCGGCGTTGCGCCGGCGCTCGGCCATGAAACGGTCGAACTAGTCGCGATCGCGCGCCTTGCGCAGGTCGCGCATGAAGGTCTGGAATTCGACGGCCTCGCGCTCGATGCGCTGGCGTTCCTGCCCCAGCCGGTCGAGCTCCGAGCGGCGATAC
>CAJQNW010000170.1 GCA_905479765.1 uncultured Tepidamorphus sp.
CTTTCCTGGGTGATGACGCCGTACAGGACGAGCACGATCGACGGCGGAATGAGAATGCCGAGCGTGCCGCCGGCAGCGATCGAGCCGGTCGCCAGGCTGGCGGAATAACCGTATTTGCGCATCGAGGGCATCGACACCCGCGCCATGGTCGCAGCCGTCGCCAGCGACGAGCCGCACACGGACGAAAACCCACCGCAGGCGACGATCGTCGCCATCGCCAGGCCGCCGCGATAGTGGCGCAGCCAGGCGTTGGCGGCCTCGTACATGTCGTCGGCAAGGCCCGCCTTGAGCACGAAGTTGCCCATCAGCACGAACAGCGGCATCACCGACAGTGTGTAGCTCATGCCGTTGTCGTAGAAGACCTGGCCAAGTATCGACAGGGCCGGCGCCACGCCGATCAGCGCGATGATGCCGGCGAGCGCCACCGCGGTCATGGCGAACGCGATCGGAACGCCGAAGGCGATCAGCGCGAGCAGGGCGGCGATGCCGACGATCCAATCAAGCATCGTCGGTGGAAACCTTGTTCTGGCCGAGGATCGGCATGCGGCCGGTCAGCCGGCGAAAGTGATCCGCGGCGACGATGAACTGGGCGAGCGCGGCAAGCGTCGTCAGCCCGGCCAGCGTGTATCCGATCGGGCCTTTCGGGACGCGCAGGAACATCGTCACGTCGCCGTAGGAGGCCAGTTGCAGGGAATGGGCCGTCAGCCGCCAGGCGATCAGCAGCAAGACACCGGCGCAGAACACCGCGATGACGACGGCGTGTATCTCGCGAACGCGCGGCGACAGACGCTCGGTGACCAGCGTCACCGTGACGTTTTCTTCATGCAGGCAGACCAGTGGAATGGCGATAAACACGATCATTGCCAGCATGATCTCCGTGATCTCGAAGGCGCCGGGCAGAGGGCTGGAAAGCAGATAGCGCCCGAACACGTCGATCGCCGTCACCAGCATCATCGCCATCAGCAGCCCGGATACCAGGACGCCGAGGACGAGTTCGGCGAGCCGCAGGGCGCGCGAGCGCCCTGCGGTAGTGCCGGAGTAGATACGGTCCATCGAAGAAGCCGGTCTTGCTAGGTGGCGATCAGTTGCCGGCCTTGACCTTGGCGATCTCGGCGACCAG
Source organism: uncultured Tepidamorphus sp. (assembly GCA_905479765.1). GTDB lineage: Bacteria > Pseudomonadota > Alphaproteobacteria > Rhizobiales > Tepidamorphaceae > Microbaculum. The sequence goes on from CAJQNW010000170.1 coordinate 1,121, forward strand.
CGCGTCGTAGACCTCCTGGCCGTCGACGCCCTTCTCGGTGATCGCCTTGAGCACGCCCTCCTCGTAGGGCTTCATGGCCGCCTTGATCGCGGTCATCTCCGCTTCATCGGGCTCGATCAGCTTGATGTTGCCATCGGCCTTGATCTTCTCGAATGCCTTGTCGTCGGCGGCGTCCCAGACGTCACCCGCGATTCTGGCCAGCGTTTCCCCGGACACGCTCATGATCGCGTCCTGGTCTTCCTTCGACAGGCTGTCCCACTTCGCCTGGTTCATGACGAGGAACATCGACGCGGTGTAGAGGCCGCCGGGCACCAGAAGACCCTGGTTGAGGACTTCGTCGACCTTGAAGGCGGTGACCGACTCGGCCGGGAACTGGATGCCGTCGGCGACGCCGCCCGACAGGATCTCATAGGCCTTGGTCACCGGCGCCTGGATAGGCACGAGCTCGAGTGCTTCGGAGACGTCCTGCGCGAAACCGCCACCGATGCGGATCTTCGCGCCCTTGATGGAGTCGAGCGACGTGACGTCGCGGTCGCGGGTCCACAGCTGGCCCGGACCGTGCGTCCAAACCGTCAGCAGCTTGGTGCCGCGATGCTCGTCCAGCTTGGCGAAATACTTCTCGTAGATCCGCCACCAGGCCGGCGACAGGTAGGCCGACTTCTCGCACAGGAACGACATTTCGCCGAGCTCCGTGGCGACGAAGCGGCCCGGCGTGTAGTTGTGCACGCCGAAAGTGACGTCGGCGACGCCGTTGACGGCGAAGTCGAAATGCGCCGGCGGCGGGCCAAGTGGTGCGTCGAGCACTTCCATCTTGACGCGGCCTTCAGTGACTTCCTCGACCTTCTTCGTCCACGGAAGGACGATCTGGGCGAACAGCGGATGCTGCGGCGGCAGCCAGTTGGCGACGCGCAGGACGGTCTGCGCGGAGGCCGGCGACGTCGCAAGCGCGACGCCCGCGGCCAGTAGCAATGCTCCGATAGTCTTCTTCATGCTAATCCCCTCTGTTGGCAGTGACGCCGGTCTTGAACCCCTCAGGCGGGGGCCTTGGTTGCCTTCGCCACGATTCGTGAAACCTCGTCGATGCGCACCTTGCCCATCGCATTCTTCGGTAATTCCTCCACAAACACCACATCGCGCGGATGCTTGTAGCGGGCGAGCCGCCCCTCGAAGTGAGAGGAAATGTCCTCCCGGCTCACTGTGCCGGATTCGGCCACGACCACCGCGACGGGGACGGCGCCCCATCGCGCGTCGGACCGCCCGACAATGCAGCAATCCTGGATTCCTGCAATTTCACGCAAAACGCGCTCCGCTTCGGCCGGATAAATGTTCTCTCCGCCCGATATGATCACGTTTTTGATCCTGTCCCGGAACCAGTAGTCTCCATTTTCATCATACTCGGCGACATCGCCGGTGCGAAACCAGCCGTCGGTAAAGGATGCGGCCGTCTCCTTCGGGTCGTTCCAGTAACCCGATGCCACATGCGGTCCGCGCACCAGGATCTCGCCGGGAACCCCCGGACCGAGGTCGCTGCCGTCCGCATCGACGATGCGCACGTCGGTATGCAGGCCGACCCGGCCCATAGAGCCGACGGTCGAATACGCCTGCTCGATGCGCTGGTAGATGGCGATCGGCGCGGTCTCCGAGGACCCGTAGACCTGGATGACCGGCACGCCGCGCGCGTGGATCACCTCGATCTGCTCTTTGGGTACGATCATCGAGCCGGTCGCCAGCGTCCTCAGCGAGGAGAAGTCGGTGTCGGCCCAGTCCGCATGCCGGGTCACCGCCGCAATCGTTGCCGGAACCAGCACCGAGAGTGTCGGCCTGTCGTCGTTGACCGCTTTCAGGAAAGCGCCGGGCTCGAACCGGTCGTGCAGCGTCACGGTCGCGCCCAGGTGCAGCGCCGGGGTCGTCTGGATGTTGAGGCCGCCGACGTGGAACATCGGCAGCACCGTCAGCACGCGGTCCTGCGCGGTCATGTCGTGCATGTGGATCGAATTGATGGCGTTCCAGGCGATCGCGTCCTGGGTCAGCACCGCGCCCTTCGGCCGCCCGGTCGTGCCCGACGTATAGACCAGCAGCAGCGGATCTTCGGAGCGGCCGGCCGCCGCAGGCGCCGTGCCCGCTGCGGCGACCAGGTCTTCCAGCGTATCAGTGTCCTCGAAGGGTCCGTCGATCACCACGCGGCGGCAGCCCGACGGCAGCGCTTCGCCGGCCAGCGCCTCGAGGAACTGGCGATGCGCGATCACCGCGCGAACGCCGGCGTTGTTCAGGATGAAGGCATGTTCGGGCGCCGCCAGCCGCCAGTTGAGCGGCACCACGATCAGACCGAGCCTCGCGGCGGCGAACAGCAGCACCAGCAGGTCGGGATGGTTGAAGCCGAGCCAGGCGATGCGGTCGCCGTGTCTGGCGCCGATGTCGCCATCCAGCATCGCCGCCATCTTGTCGATGCGCGCGGCGAGCCCGGCATAGGTCAGCGTCGATCCTTCGAACCGGATCGCCGGCTTGTCCGCGTGGAAGCCGGCGTTTCTGTCGATCCAGTGCGAGATGTCGCGCATGAGTGCCTAAAGCCCGGAACGTTCGTGATTGGTCGGCAGGCTCACTACACACTCCCGCTCATTCCCGCGAAGGCGGGAATCCGGGGCGGAACGCACCGCCGTGCCGGGTTGCCTCTGGACTCCCGCTTGCGTGGGAGTGAGCGGAGGATGGAGAGGCTGCCTGTTCAAAGAGACGCTACCTTTTCTCGCTCAGTCGTCCGTTTCGCCGGGATTGTAGAGCCCTTCGCGTCCGATCCGGTCGAGGCAGAGCTCGGCGGTCCACGGCAGCATCAGCGAGCCGCAGCGGCTGTCGCGGTAGAGCCGTTCCAGCGGCAGCGTCTTCAGCATCGACTGGCCGCCGCAGGTGCGGATCGCCAGCTGCGCCAGCTCGTTGGCGTTCTCCATCGCCGTGTACTGGGCGGCGTAGGCGCGCAGCACCTGTTCCTTCGACGGATCGGCGCGCGCCTCGGTGACGGCCTGGAACCACAGCGCCTTGGTCTGCTGCAGCATGACGAACATCTGCGCCAGCGCGATCTGCTTGGTCGGGAACTTGCGGCGCTTCTCCGGTCCGGTATTGGGGATTTCGCCGCGCAGGTACTTCACGGTGAAGTCGACGGCGGCCTGGGCAAGCCCGATGTAGGTCGGCGACAGCGTCATGAACATGTGCGGCCAGCGCGAGGCGGCCTGGTAGTAGACGCCGCGCGGCATCAACTGGGCGTCGTCGTCGACGAACACGTCCTTGAAGATCAGCGTGCGCGAGACGGTGCCGCGCATGCCCAGCGGATCCCAGTCGCCGACCACCTCGACGCCCTCGGCGTTGGCGGGCACGGCGATATACATCGTGTCCTTGCGCGACGGCTTCTCGCCCGGCTTCATCTCGCCGCACAAAACGCCGTAGTAGTCGGCCGAACCCGACAGCGAGGCGAAGATCTTCTTGCCGTTGATCAGCCAGCCGCCGTCGACGCGCTTGGCCGACGTCGAGAACGGCACCACGCCGGCGGCTGCCGCGCCGCCCTCGGAGAACGGCTGCGCGTAGATCGCGCCGTTCTCGACGATGCGTTCGTAGTGCACCGCGCGCCGGCGCAGGTGCGTTTCGCGCTGCTCCGCGGTCATTTCCAGGTCGTCCGACAGCGGACCCGTCCACAGGCACGAGCAGACATGCATGTTCCAGGTCAGCGCGGTCGCGCCGCAATACCGGCCGATCTCGGCGGCGGTCGTCGCGTACTCGCGAAACTTGGCGCCCGAGCCGCCATGCTCTTCCGGCACGCAGATGCCGAGCAGGTTGACCTTGTGCATGTCGCGGTAGTTTTCGGTCGGGAAGATCGCCTCGCGGTCGTAGGTGGCGGCTCTCGGGGCGAAATTCGCCTTGCCGATCTTTCGCGCCCGCTCGTTGAGTTCGGCTTCCTTGTCGCTCAGGCGGAACGCCTCCGGATCGAAGATCGGCGCGTCGGGGTCGATCTGGTCGAGGTCCAGTACGTCGAGATTGGGGACGTTCATCGTGTCTCCTCCGGCAGGCTTTTCAGGAATTGGCGGACAGCGTCCGCGAAACGGTCGGGGCATTCGAGCGGCGCGAGATGGCCGGTCTTCGGCAGGATCTCGATTCGCGCGCCGTCGATCTTCTCGGCCATCCGCTGCATGGTCTTCAGCGGTGCATTGGTGTCTTCCGCACCCGCGATCAGCAGCGTCGGTACGGCGATCTGGGCGAGTTCCTCGCGCCGGTTGAAGGTAACGAGGCAGGTCAGGCCTGCGCGGTAGCTCTCTTCGGGCAACTCCGACATGAGCTTGGTCGCTGTCGGACCGGCGGCCGGATCGGGATCCGAGCCGAGCAGGTCGCCGGCAAAGGTCTGGGCGAGTTCTGGCATCGTCATGCCCTCGTCGAGCGGAGCGAGGCGGGCGGCCAGGAATTTCTTCTGGAACTCGCCGTCGGGGCTTCCGAAAACCGGCGTCGTGCCCGACAGGATGAGGGCTGCGACGCGGTCCGGATGGCGGGCGACGACTTCCTGCGCCACCATGCCGCCGATCGAATGGCCCAGAAACACCGCCCTGGCGGTGCCGGCCTTGTCGAGTTCGGAAACCACC
>CAJQNW010000171.1 GCA_905479765.1 uncultured Tepidamorphus sp.
ACGAGAAGATCGGCGACTCCGGCAAGGCGATCGAGGTCTACGGATCGATCGCCGAGGATTCGCCGCTGCGCGCCAATGCCGATATCCACCGCGCCCTCAATCTGGACGACGTCGATCGCACCGATGAGGCCATAGCCGTGCTCGACGCGATATCGGCGGCCCACCCCAACGACGCCGAAGCGATCATCGCGCTCGGCAACATCCTGCGCGGCCGCGAGCGCTTCACGGAAGCCGCCGACGTCTACACCCGCGCCATAGACCGGATCGGCACGCCGACGGCACGCGACTGGGCGCTCTTTTACTTCCGCGGCATGTGCTACGAGCGCGCCAAGCGCTGGTCGCTGGCCGAACTCGACCTGCAAAAGGCGCTGGAGCTCAATCCCGAGCAGCCGCATGTCCTCAACTATCTCGGCTATTCCTGGGTCGACCAGGGCCTGCATCTCGATGAGGCGATGGACATGATCGGCCGCGCCGTCGAGTTGCGGCCGAACGACGGCTACATTGTCGACAGCCTTGGCTGGGCACATTACCGGCTCGGCCAATACGAACAGGCCGTAAGCGAGCTTGAGCGGGCCGTCGAACTCAAACCGGAAGATCCCATCATCAACGATCATCTGGGCGACGCCTACTGGAAGGTGGGCCGCAAGCTGGAGGCTCAGTTCCAATGGAGCCATGCCAGGGATCTCGATCCCGATCCGGACGTGCTCGGCAAGATCATCGAGAAGCTGGAGAGCGGTCTCAAGCCCGATCGCGCGGCGCTGGATTTGCGGCGCAACGACGGGTGAAGATCCGCAATCCGTGAACGTGCCGACCACGGCCACCGAAGCGGCCCCCGCCAAGGTCAACCTGGCGCTTGCCGTCATCGGCCGCGCGCCGAACGGCTACCATTTGATCGATACGCTGGCGGTATTCAGTGGCGCTGGCGACCGGATCGAGGTCGCGCCCGCCGAGGCTCTGTCGCTCGAGGTGACGGGCCCGTTCGCCGGCAGCCTGATCGATCCGAACTCCAATCTCGTCATCCGCGCCGCGGAAGCCCTGCGCCGGGAGGCGTTCGGCGATGATTCATCCCCCGGCGCGTCGATCCGCCTCGACAAGGCGCTGCCAGTCGCCTCGGGGCTCGGGGGTGGTTCGGCCGATGCGGCCGCGACGCTGCGGGCGCTCAATCGTCATTGGGAGCTCGATTGGAGCCTGGCCCGGCTTGCCGAACTGGGCGTCGAGCTCGGCGCCGACGTCCCGATGTGCCTGCTCAGCCGTCCCCTGAGGGCGCGGGGCATTGGCGAGGACATCGCGCCGCTCACCGCCTTTCCGGCGCTGAACCTGGTTCTGATAAACCCCGGCGTCGCCGTCTCGACGGCCGAGGTCTTTTCCGAACTCGGGGGGCATTTCTCCAAGGCCTTGCCAAACCCGGCCGGCGTCGCCACGCTGGACGCGGCGCTCGACTGTATGGCGCTGACCGTCAACGATCTCGAAGCGCCCGCCGTGCGGGTCGCGCCGGTGGTGAGCGAGGTGCTGAACGCCTTGCGGGCCAGCCGGCAGTGCCTGTTCGCGCGGATGTCCGGATCAGGGGCTACCTGTTTCGGAATTTACCGGGAGGCCGCCAATGCGCAGGCCGCCGCGGACGTCATCGCCGCCGCCCGGCCGGACTGGTGGGTGAGGGCGACGCGGACGGGAGCGGCTTAGGTCCCCCTCACCAGAGAAATTCCATGTCCGCCAATGCGTGACGCAGTTCGAACGCCCTGAACTGGGCGAGAACGTCTTCGATCCAGTCGATCAGACCATCCGGCGGCGGTGGCGCGTCGTCCGGCGCGTCCCACAGGAGTTCCTTGAGCGGAGTTTCGGGGTCCGTAGCCGCCGCCATTGCCACGGCATTGAGGGGCGGGATCCGGAAGCCGTGCTCTGTGGGAAAGCGGGACAAATGTCCCGGATGGGCGGGATCGAGCGATGCGGCGCCCTCGTTGCTGACGATGGCGATCTCGACTCCCGGCCAGCGGGCCCCCAGATCCTGGCATGCGTCCAGCGACTTCTGGCTTGCATCGGCGTGGTAAAGCAGCACCGGCGTCACGCCCGAGCGGTCCGCCTCGTCCAGGAACCCCACATTGTCGGCAACCTCGAAGAACCGCCGATAGGCAGGATGCCACAGGTCGACGATCTTCGGCGTTTCGTCGGGCACCACCAGCCGGTCGAACATGTCGATCTGGCCGCGCGTGGCCGCAATGTCGATGACGCTTGTCGATTTTGGGTGAAGGCGCGCGAAATCGCCGTCATACGGGTTCGTGTCGAACCCCATGACGGTTCGGTTGGTCACCGCGAAATACGTCGTCAGCAGACTGGCCGTCAGCGTCGTGCCGACACGCGGGTTCGGCGAACAGGCGATATAGACGAACGTGCGCCGCCTCATGCGCAAGGCCTCCCGAACCGCTGGCATGCCAGGACGCCGTCGGCCGGCATGGCGCGCGGCTCCCCCCGTGTGCGGGGGGCGTTCTGGCGGGCGCCTCCGGCGTCGCTACGCGCTATTTCCTGGACTTTGCCCTGGCCTTGAGCCGCGGCTTGGGTTCGGCCTTCGGTTTGCTTTTGACGTCCAGCGTATCGATCACGCCCGCCTCGTCGAGTTCCTCCGCCACATTGCGCATCCAGGTGCGCACATAACCCCGCAGCACGAAGGAGTTGTCGGCCGGGTCGCCATCGGCGGTCCTGTTGTCACGGAAGGTCGCAAACGGCACGGCCGCCAGGTCGACCTGCTCGTAGGCGAGTTCGTCGAGCTTGGGGATCGTGATGTCGGTCGCGCTCTTCACCGTGTCGAAATGATCCTGGTAGGTCTTCGGATCCCATTCGAAGAAGGTGCTGTCGTTCACATAGTTCTTGACGAGATAATAGTGGGCGTCGGTGGCGAACGGGGCCGTTTCGGCGATCTCGTCGAGCGAGGCGATCGATGAGCCGAGGATGTGGAACAGCAGGAAGTTGAACTCGCCTTCCTTGGCCGCGTCCAGGAACCCGATATCTCTCAGCACGGCCAGTGTCGCGCTCAACTGGCCTGCGCGCACGTCGATGAGGCTGACCTTGACCGACGCATCCTCGAGTGTGTCGAGGATGCGCATCTGGTCGCTGGTATGCGTGACATCGACGATCTCGGTGATGTCGGGATGGAAACGATGCAACGTGCCGCGCGGCGTTTCGGTATCGAAGGCCCGCGCCGGGATGTTGTGCTCGTCGAGATAGTCGAGAAGCGCCCGGGATACGGTCGTTTTGCCGACGCCTCCCTTGTCGGCGCCGACCAGAATGACTGCTGGTTTCATCTATTCCTGCCTCTGTACGGGATGTTGCTTTCCTATGCCGCGACCAGCGACACCCGGATGACAACGACAAGGCCCTCTGCGACGCTGTCAGTCAAGAACGCTACCCGTTCAATTCGGGCAAAAAGAGGGCGATTCGACGCCTTTGCTCTAGAACGTCCGGCTGATACAGAAGTCAACGACGTCGGTCAGCGCGGTTCGGTAGTCGTTCTTGGGAAAGATTTCCAGCGCGTCGCGGGCCATGGCGCCGTAGTGGCGGGCCCGCGCGATGGTGTCGTCGAGGGCGCCGTGCCCGGCCATCAGGGCGATTGCTTTGTCCAGATCGGACTCCTCGCCCTGTCGGTCGTTGAGGCAGCGCTTCCAGAACGCGCGTTCCGCGTCGTCGCCGCGACGGTAGGCGAGCAGCACGGGCAGGGTGATCTTGCCGTCGCGGAAATCGTCGCCGACCCGTTTGCCAAGATCGGCTTGCGCGCCGGAATAGTCGAGCGCATCGTCGACGAGTTGGAAGGCCAGGCCGAGATTGGTGCCGTAGGAGCGCAGCGCCCCGCGTTCGTCGCCGCTGCGGTCCGCGACGATCGCGCCGACTTCGCAGGCCGCCGCGAACAGGGCGGCCGTCTTGGCGCGGATGACAGCCAGGTACTCGTCCTCGTTGGTCGCGGTGTTCTGGGCGGTGACGAGCTGCATCACTTCGCCCTCGGCGATCACGGCCGCAGCGTCGGACAATACGTCGAGGGCCGGCAGCGAACCGACCTCGACCATCATCTTGAAGGCCTGGCCGAGCAGGAAGTCGCCGACCAGCACGCTCGCCTGATTGCCCCAGAGGACATTGGCGGTCTCGTTGCCGCGTCTTAAATCGCTCTCGTCGACCACATCGTCATGGAGGAGGGCGGCGGGGCTTCCTTGCGAAGAAGCTTGGCCTGGAGCATCAGGCCATCGGCGCAGATGCCGTTGAGGCGCTGACGGACGCGGTCCGTAATCAGGCGGCCTGGGGCCGGTACGGCCTGTGATTCGCGGGCTTTAGAAGAGGGGGAAGCGGCAAATGTTCTCACCGATGAAAATCATCCTGATCCTGCTGGTGATCGGCGCTGTCTTCCTTGCCCATCGCTTCTACCGCAGCACAATTGCGCCCGGCCTTGAAAAATCAAGGAAGAACAGGGAATT
>CAJQNW010000172.1 GCA_905479765.1 uncultured Tepidamorphus sp.
GACGGAATACCAGTTCTGGACATCGCCCGACCGGATGGGCAGCCCGATGGAAGGTGTCGCCAAGCTGACGAGCGCGAATGTCGTGCCATTCGCGGAGAAAGCGACCTTCGTGAAGGGCGGAGCGGACGTGGCGACCGGCATCACGGCAATCGACTCACCGGGCCATACGCCGGGCCACACGGCCTATATGATCGAAAGCGCAGGCAAGCCGTTCCTGCTTTGGGCCGACACCACCAACCATTACGTCCTTTCCGTGGAAAAGCCGGAGTGGCACGTGGGCTTCGACGTCGACAAGGATCTGGCAGTAAAGAGCCGCATGGCGATTCTCGACATGGCGGCGACCGACAGGATTCTGTCAACCGGCTACCACATGCCATTCCCCGCCGTCGGCTATGTCGAGACATCCGGCGAAGGCTACCGCTGGGTGCCGGTGAGCTATCAGCTGCGGATGTAGAGCGAGCATCCGGGGCGATCTAGACGGGATCGCCCCGCCGCCACTTCTTCCAGTTCTTGCGCCGGTCGACATCGGCGAGCCTTTCGGCGATGCCGACCGACAGATTGCGGCAATTCCTCAGCGTGTCCTTCATGGCATGCTTCGTCGACCAGCGTACGAAATTGAAGATGCGCGGCACATGCGGTCGGCGTTTGAGGCCGACAAGCCAGTAGCCGCCGTCTCTGGCAGGACCGAAGACCGCATCGTTTTCGCCGAGCAGACGGAAGGCGCGTTCGATATGACTCGGTGAAATATCCGGAATATCGCTTCCGACGATGACGGCTGGGCCAGGCGGCAACGCCGTCATGATCCGTTGCATCCGCGCGCCCAGATCGCCGCCGCCCTGCCCCGTGACGATCAAGCCGTCGGGCCAGACCGGATCGCCTGCCGCGTTATCGGGGGTCACCGCCAGGACGGTCGTCCAGCGCGGGTCTTTGCCGACGGTGCGCAGCAGGCGGGACAATGTCACCCGGTAGAACCGGGTCGCCTCGGGCAAACCGATTTTCCGGGCAAGCCGCGACTTCACGCGGCCGGCACGTGGCTGTTTCGCCATGATCACCAGCCAGCGGCGCATTTCCGTCATCCGTAGAGCCGGGTGATCATCCGGGGCGGAACGCGCAGAAAGAACAGAGTGAGACAGCCGGCGTTTCGGGCCATCCGGCGCAGATAGCCGTCGCGGCGGTAGCGCACGGCGCTGGTGACCGCGCGGGCACGCAGGTAAACGAGGCCGCGCCGGCCGATGCGGCGGACGAGATCGACGTCCTCCATCAGCGGGATCGGCCTGAAACCGCCGAGGCGGTCGTAGTGACGCCTCGAGATCAACAGGCCCTGATCGCCATAGGGCAACGCGAACAGCGCGCAACGGACCCGCACCATCATCTCCAGCAAACGCGCTGAAAAACCGTAATCATCCAGCGAAAAGCCGAACACCGCGACGTGCCAGTCGCCCTCATCCCTGGCCTCGGTCCGCTCGATGAACGCGGCCACCTCCCGATGCCAGCCCTCCTCGAGCTGGGTATCTGAATGCAGAAACAGGAGCCAGGGATGGCGCGCGGCCCTGGCGCCAGCGGCAAGCTGTGTGCCTCTCCCGCGCGGCGCGGAGACGACGTCGCAGCCGAGTTCGTCGGCGATCAACAGCGTCTCGTCGCTGGAGCCGCCATCCGAGACGACGACCTGCGACACGACACCGGCTGCCGCCGCAGGAATCAGCGCGGCCAGCGTGCCGACAAGAGGGCGTTCGGAATCGAGTGTCGGAATGACAACCGTAAGCATAGCGCGGGTTTATATCGCGCGGCCCTCGCCGCGCCATCCGCATATGAGCGAAATTGGGGACAAATTCGTTAATGTTCTTGTTTTGTTCATATTCACGCCTTATGTTCTTCCTCATGGCTGAGCGAATTCCCTCCACAGAACCCGTCGACAGCGGAACGGGGTACATTGTCGATCCCGGCGCGGGCGGGGTCGCCGAACAGCGGCGGCGCGGACGCGGAACGGGATCGAACTGGTCGGGCCGCTTTGAGAAGCTGTCGCGGGCGATCTTCGATGACGGCTGGGGAACGGCCGAAGAGCTGCCGCCGTTTGCAACCACCGTCACGGTGGAAAAGCCGAAGCGCATCATTACCCGCAACGACTCGCCCGACATCGCCTTCGACCGGTCGATCAACCCCTATCGTGGCTGTGAGCACGGCTGCGCGTATTGCTACGCGCGGCCGACGCACGCCTATATGGGCCTGTCGCCCGGTCTCGACTTCGAGACCAAGCTGTTTTCCAAGCCGAACGCGGCCGAACTCCTGGAGCGCGAACTCGCCGATCCGAACTACGAGCCGGAAATGATCGCGCTGGGGACCAATACTGATCCCTATCAGCCGATCGAAAAGCAGCAGCGGATCACCCGGCGGATCCTCGAGGTGCTGGATCGGTACAATCATCCCGTCGGCATCGTCACCAAGTCGGCGCTGGTGACGCGCGACATCGACATCCTGTCGCGGATGGCCGACCGCGGGCTGGCCAAGGTGGCGCTCTCGGTGACGAGCCTCGACCGCAAGCTGTCGCGCTCGCTGGAGCCGCGCGCCTCGACGCCGACGCGCAGGCTGGAAGCGCTGATGCGGCTTGCCGAGGCCGGCATTCCGACCGCCGTGCTGGTGGCGCCGGTCATTCCCGCCCTCAACGATTCCGAAATCGAATCGATCCTGGCGGCCGCGTCCGCCGCCGGTGTGCAGGAGGCCGGATACATCCTGTTGCGCCTGCCGCTGGAGGTGCGCGACCTGTTCGTCGAGTGGCTGGAGTTGAACGCACCGGACCGCGCGGCGCGGGTGATGTCGCTGGTCAGCCAGACGCGCGGCGGCAAGGACTATCAATCCGAATTCGGCAAGCGGATGACCGGCACCGGCCCCGTCGCCTGGACGATCGGCCGCCGTTTCGAGTTGGCCGCCGAGCGCAACAGGCTGAACCGCGAGAAGTTCAAGCTGCGCACCGACCTGTTCGAACGCCCGCTGATGACGGGCGACCAGATGAGTCTTTTCTAGATAAGGAAGCCAGTTCGTGGACCAGCGCATCAACCTCGTCACCCTCGGCGTCGCCGACGTTCAGGCCAGTGCCGCCTTTTTCGAGCGGCTCGGCTGGAAACGGTCTTCGCAAAGCCAGGACGAAGTCGCCTTCTTCGATGCCGGCGGCATGGTATTCGGCCTGTTCGGTCGCGACTCGCTCGCCGCGGATGCCGGCGTGTCGCCGGACGGCAACGGGTTCCGGGCTTTCTCGCTTGCCCTGAACTTCGGGTCGAAAGACGCCGTCGACGCCGCGCTGAAGGAAGCCGAGGCCGCTGGGGCGCGGATCGTCAAGCCGGCCGAAGAGGTCTTCTGGGGCGGATACTCGGGCTATTTCACCGATCCCGACGGCAACCTCTGGGAGGTCGCCCACAATCCGTTCTGGCCGCTCGACGAGGACGGACGGGTGCAGCTTCCCGCCTGACGGCTTTGTTTCTGCATTCTTGGAGCGTTTCCGGCAGGTCGTGGCCGCCCTTTCACCCAGCGACCTGCATCCGCCGGCCGGCGCAGCCCCCGCGCCGGCCGGCATTTCTTTTTCCGGAGTGCCGCGCTCCGAAGCATGGAGGGGCCTGGCGGATTGAAGACTGTTTTCGAACCGTGCTAGGCGTCGATCGATGACCCTTCTCCGCGCACCCCGATCAAGCGACGAACCGGCGCTGCTGGCGCTCAACAACGCCCATGCGGAAGAAACGTCGCTGCTTGAGGCCGGCGCGCTCACCGACCTGCTGCGGATTTCCTATCGCACACGCGTCGCCCCGGATTGCGACGGGCTCTGCATCGCCCTCAATCAGGATGCTCCCTACCGCAATCCGAATTTCGCCTGGTTCGCCAGCCGGCACGAGCGGTTCGTCTACGTCGACCGGATTATCGTCGCCGCCTCGGCCCGCGGCCGCGGCCTGGCGCGGCGTTTCTATGAAGACCTGATGGATGCCATGCGTGCCGACGGCCTCGAAATCCTGTGCTGCGAAGTGAACCTGGAACCGCCTAATCCCGGTTCGGACCGGTTCCACGCCGCGATGGGGTTTGAAGAAGCCGGACGCGCGCACCTGAACGACCGTAACAAGACCGTGCGGTACCTGGAGCGTTCCGTTTAACGGCTCCTCCAGAGCGGCTCCTCTCAGGCAGCATTGCTTTTTGAACCCGAGTCGCTGAAACCTCACGGGCATGGGGATCACAGCGGATTTCAGCCGGGAACAGATCGTGCTCGACAGGGGCATCGACCTTGTCGCCGGCATAGACGAAGCCGGGCGCGGGCCGCTGGCGGGGCCCGTGGTCGCGGCCGCCGTCATCCTCGATCCGGGCCGGATTCCAGACGGGCTTGCCGATTCCAAGGCGCTCAGCGCGGCCAGACGGGAAGCGCTGTTCGACGAGATCGTCGCCAACGCAACGGTTTCGGCCGCAGCCGTTTCGGCCCTGGTGGTCGACCGCATCAACATCCGCCAGGCGACACTTCTGGCGATGCGGCGGGCGGTCGCCGGCCTGGCGAAACCGGCGAACCACATCCTGGTCGACGGGCGCGACCTGCCCGGGTGCCCCTGCTCCGGCGATGCAATAATCGATGGCGACGCCTTGTGCGTATCGATCGCGGCAGCGTCGATCATCGCCAAGGTTACCCGCGACCGCATGATGGACCGGCTCGCCACCGCGCATCCCGACTATGGGTTCCAGACGAACCGGGGCTATGGAACCGCCCAGCATCTCGACGCGCTGTCGCGGATCGGCCCCTGTTCAATACACAGAATGACCTTTCGCCCGCTGTCGCAGGGCAGTCTTTTTACAAGTTAAGTCAACATTTACCCTATGCGCTGATCATCCCTTCATCAGTTGCGTAAGGGTTGAGTGTGTAATGCCTAGATGCGTACGGAGCCGGGCGTCTGAGACGCCCGGCCCGGCTTCCGCCGGACCTATCGATGAGATCCTCATCGGCGATTGCATCGCCAAGCTGGAATCGCTTCCGGCTAAGTCGGTCGACGCCATATTCGCGGATCCGCCCTATAATCTGCAGCTCGAAGGCGAACTGCACAGACCGGACAATTCCAAGGTCGACGCCGTCGACGACGATTGGGACAAGTTCGCATCCTTCGAAGCCTATGACGCGTTTACCCGCGCCTGGCTTCTCGCCTGCCGGCGGGTGCTGAAAAAGGACGGCACCATCTGGGTGATCGGCTCCTATCACAACATCTTCCGGGTCGGCACGATCCTGCAGGATCTGGGCTACTGGATGCTGAACGACATCGTCTGGCGGAAGACCAATCCGATGCCGAATTTCCGCGGCCGTCGCTTCACCAACGCCCATGAGACGATGATATGGGCGGGGCGCGACGCGGGCACCAAGAGCTATACGTTCAACTACGACGCCATGAAGGCGATGAACGACGACGTTCAGATGCGCTCCGACTGGCTGTTGCCGATCTGCACCGGCGGCGAGCGGCTGAAGGATGCCGACGGCCGCAAGACGCACCCGACCCAGAAGCCCGAAAGCCTGCTTGCCCGGGTCATCCTGTCGTCGACCAATCCGGGCGACGTGATCCTCGATCCGTTCTTCGGCTCGGGAACCACCGGCGCGGTGGCCAAGCGGCTGGGCCGGCACTTCGTCGGCATCGAGCGCGACAAGAACT
>CAJQNW010000173.1 GCA_905479765.1 uncultured Tepidamorphus sp.
CGGCCCGAAGCGCGCTGGCATGACGGCCAGCCGATCACGGTGGACGACGTGATCTGGAGCTTCGAGACGCTCAAGAAGACCCACCCCTTCTACAACGCCTACTACCGCAACGTCGTCTCTGCCGAGAAGTCAGGCGAAAACGAGGTGACCTTCACCTTCGACCAGACCGGCAATCGCGAACTGCCGCAGATCACCGGCCAGCTCTATGTCCTGCCGAAGCACTACTGGGAAGGCACCGACGCGAACGGCAATCCGCGCGATTTCGCCGCCTCCACCCTGGAGCCGCCGCTGGGCTCCGGTCCCTACCGCATCAAGGACGTGAAGCCGGGCCGTTCGATCTCCTATGAACGGGTGCCCGACTATTGGGGCGCCGATCTGCCGGTCAATGCCGGTCAGAATAATTTCGACGAAATGCGCTACGAGTATTTCCGCGACCAGACGATTGCTCTGGAAGCCTTCAAGGCCGATCAGTTCGATTTCCGTTCCGAAAACAGCGCAAAGCGCTGGGCGACCGGCTACGATTTCCCCGCGCTCAAGCGCGGCGACGTGGTACTCGAGGAGTTCACCACCAAGAACGCCGAACCCATGCAGGGCTTCGTCTTCAACCTGCGGCGCGAGAAGTTCCAGGATCCGCGCGTGCGCCAGGCGTTCAACTACGCATTCGACTTCGAATGGCTGAACGCCAACATCTTCTACGACCAGTACAAGCGCACCGGCAGTTATTTCGAGAACTCCGAGCTGGCCGCCACGGGCCTGCCCGAGGGCAAGGAACTCGAGATCCTGGAGAAGGTCCGCGACCAGGTGCCCCCGGAGGTCTTTACCGAGGAATATGAGAACCCGGTCGGGGGGGACTCCCGCCAGACCCGTAAAAATCTCCGCGAAGCGACGAAGCTGCTCAAGGAAGCCGGCTGGGAAATCAGGACCGGCGTGCTGGTCAATAGCGAGACCGGAGAGCCTTTTACCGTCGAATTCCTGAATGACCAGCCCGATTCCGAACGAATCCTGTCACCGTATATCCAGAACCTGCAGAAACTCGGCATCAAGGCGACGATCCGCACCGTCGATACCTCGCAGTATCGCAACCGGATGGACAATTTCGATTACGACATGACAACGTCGATGTTTGCCCAGTCGTTGTCGCCGGGTAACGAGCAGCGCGATTTCTGGGGCTCGGCGGCAGCCGACGCACCGGCCAGCCGCAATGTCATCGGTATCAAGAATCCGGCCGTCGACGCACTGATCGACGAGATCATCTACGCCATGGACCGCGAGACGCTGGTGGCGGCTGCCCGCTCGCTCGACCGCGTGCTGTTGTGGAATCACTATGTGGTGCCGGAGTTCTACACCGCCTCTATTCGCACCGCCCGCTGGAACCGTTTCGGTTTGCCCGAGGTGCAGCCCGCCTACGGCCTGTCACCGTCGGTCTGGTGGTGGGACGCCGAGAAGGCGGCCGGCATCAAGAAGGGCTCGTGAGCCGGAGATGGCTTTGAGCGGTTTCACCCGACGCGATGTTCTGAACGGCGCCACGGCGCTCGCCGGACTGGCCGCCTTGCCGGGCTTCGCCAGCCGAAAGGCGCAGGCCGCCGGCGAAGCAAGCGGTCGGGTGCACGGCCTGTCGGTGTTCGGCGACCTGAAGTATCCAGCCGATTTCGCCCAGTTCGACTATGTCGTGCCCGACGCGCCGAAAGGCGGCACGCTGGCGCTGGTGCCTTCGTCCTGGGCCTTCAACCAGAACCCGCAGACCTTCAACACCCTCAACACTCTGATCTTGAAGGGCGACGCGCCGGTCGGGATGACCGTTGTTTTCGACAGCCTCATGGTCCGCGCGTTTGATGAGCCGGACGCGATATACGGGCTGGTTGCCGAGGGCGTCGAAATCTCGGCCGATCGCAATACCTATCGCTTCTTCCTGCGCCCCGAGGCGCGCTGGCACGACGATACGCAGCTGACCGCTGCCGATGTGGAATTCTCCCTGAACATTCTGAAGGAGAAAGGCCATCCGCTGATCTCCCAGACGATCCGCGAAATGGCCGGCGCCCGGGCTTTAGGCGCGCATGAGGTCGAGGTGACCTTCACAGGCGAACAGTCGCGCGACCTAGCCCAGACCGTCGCCGCGCTGCCGATCATCTCCAAGGACTACTACGAAAGCCGGCCCTTCGACGCGACGACGATGGACCCGCCGCTTGCCTCGGGGCCCTACAAGGTGGGCGACCTGGCAGGTGGGCGTTACATCAACTACGACCGTGTCGAGGACTACTGGGGCAAGGACCTGCCGGTCATGCGCGGCCAGTACAATTTCGACACCATCCGCTACGAGTTCTACCGCGACCGCGACGTCGCCTTCGAAGCCTTCAAAGCGGGCAAGTACTTCTTCCGCGAGGAGTTCACCTCTCGCGTCTGGGCCACTGGCTATGATTTTCCCGCCATCACCGACGGTCGCGTGACGCGGCTGACGCAGCCCGACGACACCCCGTCGGGTGCGCAAGGGTGGTTCCTTAATACCCGGCTTCAGAAATTCTCCGATCCGCGGGTCCGCGAGGCGTTGATTTACGCCTTCGATTTCGAATGGACCAACCGGACGCTGTTCCACGATCTCTACAAACGCACCCACTCCTATTTCCAGAATTCAGACTTGATGGCCAATGGCCTGCCGGATGAAGCGGAACTGAAGCTGCTCGAGCCGTGGCGCGGCAAGGTGCCGGACGAGGTGTTCGGCGAGCCGTTTTCGCCTCCGGTCTCGAACGGCTCTGGCCAGGACCGCAAGTTGCTGCGCCACGCGGCAAAACTGCTCAAGGACGCCGGCTGGACGGTCGAAGGCGGGCAGCTCAAGAACGCCGCCGGCGAGGCGCTGCGTATCCAGTTCCTCGACAATGACGGCTCGATGGAACGGGTCGTCCAGCCCTACATCCGTAACCTCAAGCTTCTGGGAATCGACGCGGGCTTCCGGGTGGTCGATGCCTCACAATACCAGAGCCGGCTGAACGATTTCGACTACGACCTCATCACCCGGCGCTATTCCATGGCGCCGACGCCGGGCGAGGGTATCAAGCAGTTCTGGACGACGAAGTCGGCCACGGTGCCGGGTTCGGCCAATCTGTCCGGCATCGCCGATCCGGCGATTGACGCGCTGACCAATATCGTCATCGAGGCCGAGACCCGGGCCGAGCAGATCACTGCTGCCCGTGCGCTCGACCGGCTGCTGCGCGCCGGTCGTTATTGGGTGCCGCACTGGTACAAGGCGGAGCACAATCTGGCTTTCTGGGACGTATTTGATCGCCCGGACGAAAAGCCCCGCTACGCCCGTGGCGTCGTGGAGACCTGGTGGCTCGACGCCGACAAGGCCGCAATTCTCGGCAAGGGGGCCTGACGCTTTGGCAGCCTACATCTTCCGCCGTCTTCTTCTGATGATCCCGACCATCCTCGGGATCATGCTGGTCTCGTTTGCCATCGTTCAGTTCGCCCCCGGCGGTCCGATCGAGCGTGTCATCGCCCAGCTTCAGGGCACCGAAGTGTCGGCGACGGCGCGCATCAGCGGCGGAACCGGCGGCGAGACCGGCGGCGCAGGCGCAGGCGCGACAAGCTCGGCCGAACCGATCCAGTCGAAGTACCGCGGCGCGCAGGGACTCGATCCCGAATTCATCAAGGAGCTCGAGAAGCAGTACGGCTTCGACAAGCCGGCCCACGAGCGCTTCCTGACGATGATCTGGAACTACGCCCGCTTCGATTTCGGCGAGAGCTACTTCCGCGATATCTCCGTCATCGATCTGATCGTCGAGAAGATGCCGGTATCGATCTCGCTCGGGCTGTGGATGATGCTGATCTCCTACCTGATCTCCATTCCGCTCGGCATCGCCAAGGCGGTACGCGACGGTACCCGATTCGACACCTGGACGTCGGCCATCGTCATCATCGGCTACGCGATCCCGGGCTTCCTGTTTGCGGTCTTGCTGATCGTCATGTTCGCCGGCGGCAGCTTCCTCGATTGGTTCCCCCTGCGCGGCCTCGTCTCGGACAATTGGGACAGCCTGCCCTGGTACCAGAAGATCACCGACTACTTCTGGCACCTGACGCTGCCGATCATCTCCATGGCGCTCGGCGCCTTCGCCACCACCACGCTTCTGACCAAGAACTCGTTCCTAGACGAGATCCGCAAGCAGTACGTGCAGACCGCCCGGATGAAGGGCCTGAACGAGCGGCAGGTGCTCTATGGCCACGTCTTTCGCAACGCCATGCTGATCATCATCGCCGGGTTCCCGGGCGCCTTCATCTCGGCCTTCTTTGCCGGATCGCTGCTGATCGAGACAATCTTTTCACTCGATGGGCTTGGCTTGCTGTCGTTTGAGTCGATCGTCAACCGCGACTATCCGGTGGTCTTTGCCACGCTCTACATCTTCTCGCTGATGGGGCTCATCGTGAACCTCCTCTCCGACCTCACCTACACCTGGGTCGATCCGCGCATCGACTTCGAGACGCGGGAGGTTTAGAGCCCTTCATGGTCAAATGGAGACAATTCTGTTTGCGATCGGCGAGTCGATCCGGCGTCGAGAGTGGCGCAGGCCGATGTGGGACATCGGCCAAGGCGGGCTCGGCGTCGGGCGAACACCGATCACAAACCCTTCGGGACGGGCGCTTTCGGGCCATTGCCGGCGCCGTCGTCCTCGAACGTATCCACATACGTCTTTCGGACGCCGGCTTGGCACTGACCCGAAAGCGCCACGTCAGAATGGCGCCATTTGACCAAGAAAGGCCCTAGCGGTGGAGGTGATCGTCAATCCCGAATCGCTGCCGCGTGAACCGAAGGCACCGGAAACAGTCGAGGCGCCGCCGAAGCGTGGACGCTTCGCCCTGTCGCCGATCAACGAACGGCGCTGGCTGAGCTTCAAGTCGCACAAGCGCGGCTACTGGTCGTTCTGGGCCTTCCTGGTCCTGTTCGTGCTCAGCCTGTTCGCCGAGTTCCTCGCCAACGACAAGCCGATCCTGGTCGAGTATGAGGGCGGCTACTACATGCCGATCTTCTCGTTCTATCCGGAAACGGAGTTCGGCGGCGATTTCGAGACCGAGGCCGACTACCGAGACCCCTTCGTGCAGGAGCTGATCTCGGACTCAGGCGGCTGGATCCTGTGGCCGCCGGTCCGCTACTCCTATCGCACGGTCGACAACGACATTCCCGTGCCCGCGCCGGCGCCGCCGTTCTGGCTGATGGACAAGGAGCAGCGCTGCCAGGGCTATCCTGACGGCGTGAATGATCCCAACTGCACGATCGGCAACTGGCACTGGCTCGGCACCGACGACCAAGCCCGCGACGTTGTGGCGCGGCTGGTCTACGGATTCCGTATCTCGGTGCTGTTCGGACTGGTGCTGACCATCGTCTCCTCCGTCGTCGGCGTTGCCGCCGGTGCGGTGCAGGGCTTTTTCGGCGGCTGGACCGATCTGATCTTCCAGCGCGTTCTGGAAATCTGGACGTCGATCCCCTCGCTCTACCTGCTGATCATCATCGCCGCCGTCATCGAGCCGAATTTCTGGATCCTGCTCGGTATCCTGCTGCTGTTTTCTTGGGTGGCGCTGGTCGGCGTGGTCCGCGCGGAATTCCTGCGCGGCCGGAATTTCGAATACATCGCCGCCGCCCGCGCGCTTGGCGTGCGCAACCTCACCATCATGTTCCGGCATTTGTTGCCGAACGCCATGGTGGCGACGTTAACCTTCATGCCGTTCATCCTCAACGGCTCGATCACCACGCTGACCTCGCTCGACTTCCTCGGCTTCGGCCTGCCGCCCGGCTCGCCGTCGCTCGGTGAAATGCTGGCGCAGGGCAAGTCGAACCTGCAGGCGCCCTGGCTCGGCCTGACCGGCTTCTTCACCATCGCCATCATGCTGAGCCTGTTGATCTTCGTCGGCGAAGCCGTCCGCGACGCTTTCGACCCGCGCAAGACGTTCAAATGAGGCCGGCGATGACCGACGAGACCAAACCTCTCCTTTCCGTCCGCGACCTCGCCGTCGACTTCCGCCAGGCGGGCCGTGTGACCCATGCGGTGCGTGGCGTGTCGTTCGATATCGCCAGGGGCGAGACGGTGGCGCTGGTCGGCGAGTCCGGGTCCGGCAAGTCCGTCACCGCGCTGTCGATCCTCAAGCTGCTGCCATACCCCTCCGCCGAGCATCCGTCGGGGGAAATATGGTTCAAGGGTGAGAACCTGATCGACGAGGATGAAAATGATCTCCGGCGCGTGCGCGGCAACGACATCACCATGGTGTTCCAGGAGCCGATGTCCTCGCTCAATCCGCTGCACACCGTCGAGCGGCAGATCGGCGAGATCCTGAAGATCCATCAGGGCATGTCCGATACGAACGCCCGCAAGCGCGTCATCGAGCTGATGACCCAGGTCGGCATCCACGAGCCGGAAACGCGGCTTGGCGCCTATCCGCATCAGCTCTCCGGCGGCCAGCGCCAGCGCGTCATGATCGCCATGGCGCTCGCCAACGATCCCGACTTGCTGATTGCAGACGAGCCGACCACCGCGCTCGACGTCACCGTCCAGGCGCAGATCCTCAAGTTGTTGAAGGATCTTCAGGAAAGGCACGGCATGGCGATCCTGCTGATCACCCACGATCTCGGCATCGTGCGCAAGGTCGCCGACCGCGTCTGCGTGATGACCGAGGGCGAGATCGTCGAGCAGGGGTTGACGAAGGACGTCTACGACAACCCGCAGCACGCCTACACCAGGCACCTGCTCGCCGCCGAGCCGAAGGGCGATCCGCCTCTCGCCGACCCGTCCGCGCCCGTCGTGATGGAAGCCGACGGCATCAAGGTCTGGTTCCCGATCAAGCGCGGGTTGTTCAAGAAGACGGTCGGCCACATCAAGGCCGTCGATGGCGTCGACGTGACGGTGCGCGAAGGCCAGACGCTCGGCGTCGTCGGAGAGTCCGGCTCCGGCAAGACGACACTGGGTCTCGCGCTTCTGCGGATGATCTCCAGCCAGGGCAAGATCGTCTATCTCGGCAAGGAGATCGACGGCTACTCTTTCGCGCAGATGCGATCGATGCGCGACCGGCTGCAAATCGTCTTCCAGGATCCTTACGGCTCGCTCTCGCCGCGCATGTCGATCGCCGAGATTGTCGGCGAGGGCCTGAAGGTCCACGAGCCGGGCCTCTCCTACGAGGAGCGCCGCAAACGCGTTGCCGATGCGCTCGTCGAGGTCGGCCTCGACCCGGCCACCATGGATCGCTATCCGCACGAGTTTTCCGGCGGTCAGCGCCAGCGCATCGCCGTTGCCCGCGCCATGGTGCTGGAGCCCAAGTTCGTCATGCTCGACGAGCCGACCAGCGCGCTCGACATGAGCGTGCAGGCACAGATCGTCGATCTATTGCGCGACCTGCAGACCCGGCACGGGCTGGCATACCTGTTCATCAGCCACGACCTGAAGGTCGTTCGCGCGCTGGCCAACGATGTCATCGTGCTGCGTGCCGGCAAGGTGGTCGAGCACGGCACCGCCAAGAAGATATTCGAAGCGCCCGAGACCGACTACACCAAGGCCCTGATGGCGGCCGCCTTCGAGATCGAGGCGGCGCCGGAGGGCATCGTCGCGCAATAGGGCGAACCGCCGGTTCCGCCCTTCGAAGGGAATCCGAATGTCCATTCTCATCGCCGCGCCGGACTGGAACAGCGCCGACTGGGTCGAGCGCTTTCGCAAGCTGGCGCCGGCGCTTGAATATCGCACATGGCCCGAGGCGACGGACTACGCGGGCGCCCGCTATGCCGTGTGCTGGCAGCCGCCGCATGGGCTTCTCGCGGAACTGCCCGACCTGGACGTGATGTTTTCGCTTGGTGCCGGCGTCGATGCGATGCTGCGCGATCCCGACCTGCCTGACAAACCGTTGGTGCGCATCGTCGATCCGAGCCTTACCGGACGCATGACCGAATGGGTGGTCCTGCAGGTGCTGATGCATCACCGGCTGCAGCGCGTGTATGATGCGCAGCAACGCGACAAGGTCTGGGAGGAAATCCCGCAGCCCGCCGCCGATGCCGTGGGTGTCGGCGTCATGGGGCTTGGCGTGCTCGGCCGGGACGCAGCGGAAAAGCTGAAGCAGCTCGGCTTCGATGTCGCCGGCTGGAGCCGGACGGAAAAGGATATCCCCAGCATCGCCTGCTACCACGGTTCGGACGGCCTCAAGCCGTTCCTTGCCCGTACCGATATCCTGGTCGCGCTGCTTCCGTTGACGCCGGACACCGAAGGGCTGATCGACCGGCAGCTCCTATCGGGCCTGCGTACGGACAATCACATGGGCGGCGCGGTCCTGATCAATGCCGGTCGCGGCAGGCTGCAGGTCGAAGCCGATATCTTGCAGGCGCTCGCCGAGGGCAATCTGTCGGGCGCGACGCTGGATGTCTTCCAGCAGGAGCCCCTGCCGCAGGAAAGCCCGTTCTGGACGCATCCGAAGGTGACGGTCACCCCTCATATCGCCGCCGTCAGCGATCCCGATTACCTGTGCGGCTACATTCTGCGGCAGATAGAGGCCTACGAGGCGGGCCATCCGCTCGAGAATGTCGTCGATCGCAAGCTCGGCTACTGAGAGTTCGAGACTTGCCCGGCCGCCTCAGTCCAGCGCCAGCTTCATGCCCTCGTGGCTCTTCACGAAGCCGAGGGACTCATAGAACCGCTGGGCATCAATACGCGACTTGTCGGTGGTGAGCTGGACGAGCCCGCAGTCGCGCTTGCGGCATTCCTCGATTGCCCAGCCGATCATCTTGGCGCCGAGGCCGGTACCGCGCGCCGACGAGGCGATCCGCACGGATTCGATCTGGCCGCGCCACATGCCCTTGCGCGACAGGCCCGGCATGAAGCTGATCTGCAGGCAGCCGACGATCTCGCCATCCAACTCGGCGACCGCCAGTAACTCGTTCGGGCTGGCATCGATTGCCTCGAATGCCTCCACATAGGACGCCGCCAGCGGCTCGGAGAGATCCTCGCGTGCCTTGCCCAGGTCGTCGTCGGCGAGCATTGCGACGATCGCGCCGACGTCCTCGATCCGCGCGCGCCGGAAGACCAGGGTCGCCTCGCTCATGGTCTTTTCACCGACGTCACTCTCAGTCCTCCCCGCGCAATGCGCGCGACGGCCTCTTCGATCGGCTCGACGACGGTATCCATATGGTGGCCGTTGGCATGCACCATCGTTGTGTCGCCGCGCGCGATCGCCACGTGGCCTTTCCAGAACAGCAGGTCGCCGCGCTGAAGGCCTGTCAGATCGTTGACGCCGAGATCCGTGCCGAGGGCACCTTCCTGCATGTCGGTGTCGCGCGGGCAGTCAAGTCCCGCCGCAGTCATCGCCATCTGCACCAGTGCGGAGCAGTCGAGCCCGATCGAGGTGCGCCCGCCCCACAGATAGGGTGTGCCGACGAAGCGCTCGGCGACCTCGACCCAGTTGGACGCGAAGGTGTCGAGCGGCGTGAGATGACGGGTATAGATGAAACCCACGCCGGTGCGGGCGAAATGCCCGTCCGTCGAGGCGACGGCGACGCGCGCGTTCATCGACAGAATCATCGATGGCGGCAGTTTGATGCTCGGTCCCGGATAGACAAAGGTGCGCAGGATCGTCACCCGGTGCGTCGGCGCGGGGCCGACGGCGCCGAGCGCTTCGGACGGGCACCAGCCCACATAGCCGTCTGTGTCGAGTTGCACCCACGCCCAGCCCTCGGCGGTTTCCTCGAAGACGCGCACCGTCTCGCCGAGCAGCAGTTCCGTATCGAGGGCGGCGTCGGGACGCGGTTCGCGGCGCAACGGCGCGGATGCCGCGACGACCTGTTTCGCCGCCCCTTCGACGAACCGGGAGGCCGTCACCGTGCCTTCGAGGCGTTTGTCGGCCAGGTCCGGCCGAGCTGGGGTGAGTCGGGGGTGCAGGGCAGTCATGGTTCTTCGCGGCTCATCGCTGCAACTCCGCTGCCTTGGCGGCGATCAGGTCGCCGAGTTGTTCGAGATAGAGCGCGCCTTTTACCGTGCGTTGGATGACGACATTGCGGCGATCGGTCTCGTCACGCCGCCGGTTGACCAGCCCCTTGGCGCCCATCGTGTCGAGTGCGCGGGTGATCACCGGCTTGGTGACGCCGAGCTTGGCGGCAAGCCCGCGCACCGTGTGCGGCGGCGTTTCCAGATAGATCGTCAGTAGGATCGCGATCTGGCGCGGCGACAGGTCGTCTTCGCCGGCATGGACGAGGGCGAGCGCCACATGATGCCAGAGTTCCAGGGCCTGTGCGGGACGCAGATCGAAGGACATGACGGTACGCGATACACGAGCTTCGTTTCGTATCCGTTATAAAAGCCAGGGATGATCGGAAACAAGCCAATCGGGATCACGGAAGTTTTCTTGCGAACGTCCGGTCCAGCGCAATTAGGTGTCAGGGGAGTAATTTGATCCGGGTTTCGCTGATTCATGTTTCATTAACAGACGTAACCCTGTGAATTTCCACCGTTTTCACGACAAGTCGCGAATCATGCGAGACAGAAAGGGAACGAACCGGGGGTGTATGGGGACGGTCTTAACGCCCGGTAATAAATGCCGAATCGCGCAAGTGGCTCTCCCGGGATGCGGCGGAAAAATCTCTCCACCGTTTCTGCCGGCGGCCGTCATCAGGACTTCACTTTTCGTTAGGAAATGGCCGCGGCTCGATTCACACGGAAATTGTATGAATATCCGAATCGGTCGGAACATATGACAAACAAATAAAGATCAAAGCAGGAACATGCTGGGCTGAAGCCAATCCCATCTGTGAATAACATGCAATAGGCGGCGCGCGAATCGCGCCGCCGGATCTTTTTCAGCGGATCGGTGGAATTCAAGCTGGCCGGCTTAGCGCAGCGTGCCGCCCGTCTTTTTCGTAACCGCTGCGACGATCGCCTTGGCGACCGAATCGATCTCGTCATCGGTAAGCGTCTTGTCGCGCGGCTGCAGGGTCACTTCGATGGCGATCGATTTGCGGCCCTCGCCCAGACTGGAGCCGACGAACACGTCGAACACCGAGACGTCGGTAATCAGCGCCTTGTCGGCCCCGCGCGCCGCCCGGACGATATCTCCCGCATTGACGTCCGCTTCCACGACGAAGGCGAAGTCGCGCTTGACCGGCATCAGGTCGGAAGCGTCGAGCGCCGGTCGCGACCGGGTCGGCTTGGCCTTCGGCACCGGCAGCGCGTCGATCAGGATTTCGAAGGCGACCATTGGCCCTTCCGCGTCGAGTGCGGTCAGCGTGCGCGGATGGACTTCGCCGAAGCGTGCGAGCACCGTTTTCGGCCCAAGTGTGATGAGCCCCGAGCGGCCGGGATGGTACCAGTCGCCGCCGCCCGCCTGCACCTGGGCGCTGGCAACCGGAGCGCCGAGGGCGGCGAGCACCGCCATCGCATCGGCCTTCGCGTCGAAAACGTCGACGGGCCCGGCCGCGCCGGACCAGTGTCGGCCTGCACCACCGGCTTTCGCCGTGCCGCGCCGAATGCCGGCGGCGATCTCGTGCTGGTGTTCCGGACGGTCGCCGAGATAGGTCGCGCCGATCTCGAACAGCGCCAAATCGGCAAACCCGCGGTCGGCGTTGCGCTGGGCCGCCGTGATCAGGCCCGGCAGCAGGTTCGGCCGCATGTCGCTCATTTCCGAGGAGATCGGGTTGGACAAAGCGATTTCCGGTGCTCCGCCGCCGAAGAGTTCGGCGTGGGCCTTGGGAATGAACGACCAGGTTACCGCTTCGACCATGCCGCGAGCGGCCAATGTCCGCCGCGCCATGATGCAGCGGTTCTGGCGCAAGGTCAGCACCGGCTTAGGCACGCTGCTGCCACGGGGAAGCGGAACGGTCGCCACACGGTCGACGCCGACGATGCGAGTGATTTCCTCGACGAGATCCGCGGCCTCATGGACATCGGGACGCCAGCTCGGCACGGCGACCCGCATCTCGGTGCTTTCGCCCGAAACCCAGAAGCCCAGATTGGTCAGGATCAGCTTCATCTCGACCGGATCGAGATCAAGGCCGGTCAGGCGCTTCACCTCGCGCGGATCCAACTCGATGATCTTGACCGGCTCGGGCACCTCGCCGGCGAGTACCATCTCCGTAGGCGTGCCGCCGCACAGGTCGAGGACCATCTGCGTCGCTAGGTCGAGGCCCGGCACGCAGAAGGCCGGATCGACGCCGCGCTCAAAGCGATAACGCGCATCCGACTGGATATTCAGCGCGCGTCCGGTCCGCGCGGTCGCCCCGGTATCCCAAAGCGCGGATTCGATCAGCACGTCGGTCGTCGTCTCGTCGCAGCCGGACGGCTCGCCGCCCATGATGCCGCCGATGGATTCGACACCGTTGTCGTCGGAGATCACCACCTGGCCCGGCTCGAGCGCGTAGGTCTTGCCGTCCAGCGCCAGCAGCTCTTCGCCGGCCCTGGCGTGGCGAACCGTCAGGTTTCCCGTCACCTTCGCCGCATCGAACACGTGCAGCGGCCGGTTGCGGTCGTAGGTGATGTAGTTGGTGATATCGACCAGCGCGTTGATCGGCCGAAGCCCGATCGCCTTCAGCCGCTGCTGCAGCCAGGCCGGCGAGGGGCCGTTCCTGACGCCGCGCACGAGCCGGAGCGCGAATGCCGGGCACAGATGCTTTTCGTCATCGGCGAAATCGATCGTCACGGAGACAGGGCAGGGGCCTTCGCCCGCGATCCGCGGCGGTTCCTTGGTGATCACCGTGCCGAGGTCGGCTGCGGCCAGGTCCCTGGCGATGCCGGAGATGCCGAGCGCGTCGGGCCGGTTGGGCGTCACCGCGACTTCGATCGTCGGATCGTCCAGTCCCAACACCTCGGCCAGCGGCGTGCCGACCGGGGTATCCTCGGGCACCTCGATGATGCCGGCGTGTTCGTCGGACAGGCCCATCTCCCGCTCTGAGACCAGCATGCCGTTCGATTCGACGCCGCGGATCTTGGTGGGCTTCAGGTCGAGCCCGGTGCCGGGGACGTGGGTGCCCGACGGCGCGAACACGCCCTTCATGCCGGTGCGCGCATTCGGCGCGCCGCACACGACCTGCACGGTCTCGGTGCCGGTATCGACCTTGCAGACCCGCAGCTTGTCGGCGTTGGGATGCTGCTCGGCGGAGACCACGTAGGCGACCTTGAACGGCGCCAGCTCCTCGGCCGGGTCATGGATGCCCTCTACCTCGAGCCCGATCAGGCTCAGCTTGTCGGCGATGGTCTCAAGCGGGACGTCTGTATCGAGGTGGTCCTTCAGCCAGGACAGGGTGAATTTCATCGCGACAGCCCTCCAGCCAGGCTCGGTACGTCGAGCGGGGCGAAACCGTAGTGATTGAGCCATCGCAGGTCGGCGGAGAAGAAGGCGCGCAGGTCCGGCATGCCGTATTTCAGCATGGCGATGCGGTCGATCCCCATGCCCCAGGCAAAACCCTGGTAGCGCTTCGGATCGAGGTTGCAGGCGCGCAGGACGTTGGGATGCACGACGCCGCAGCCGAGGATCTCCAGCCAGTCGTCGCCTTCGCCGATCCTCAGTTCATTGCCCTTGCGGGTGCAGTTGATGTCGACTTCCATCGACGGCTCGGTGAAGGGGAAATGCGAGGCGCGGAAGCGCATCTTCACGTCGTCGACCTCGAAGAACGCCTTGCAGAACTCCTGCAGCACCCATTTCAGGTGTCCGAGATGGGCTTCCTCGTCGATCACAAGCCCCTCCACCTGATGGAACATCGGTGTGTGCGTCTGGTCATAGTCGCAACGGTACACGCGGCCGGGCGCGATGATGCGGATAGGCGGTTCCTCGTTCAGCATGGTGCGGATCTGCACCGGACTCGTATGGGTCCTGAGCAGCATCCGCGAGCCGTCCTCGGCCTCGGGGAAATAGAACGTGTCCATTTCCTGCCGGGCGGGATGGTCGGCGGGGATGTTGAGGGCGGTGAAGTTGTGGAAGTCGTCTTCGATATGCGGTCCTTCCGCGATCGAGAAGCCCATGTCGGCGAAGATCGCGGTCAGTTCGTCCATCACCTGGCTGACCGGATGGATGCGGCCGGCCTCCAGCGCGGATTCGCGCACGGGCAGGGTGACGTCGACCTTTTCGGTCGCCAGCCGCTGTTCGAGCGCGGCCTCCTGCATCTGGGCACGGCGCGCGCCGATCGCCTCGCCGACCCGGTCCTTGAGGCCGTTGATAGCCGGGCCCATGGTGCGGCGCTCGTCGGGGCTCATGGCCCCGAGGCCTTTCAGAAGCTCGCTGACCGAGCCCTTCTTGCCGAGCGCGGCGACGCGCACGGCTTCCAGCGCGGCCTCGTCTCCGGCGGCTGCGATCTGGGCTTGAATATCGGATTCCAGCCGCTCGAGTTCGGCCATGACGTCATCTCCCGTCTTTCATCGGCATTGGCGAGAAAGCGGGTCCGAGACGAATTTTCAAGTGAAAGTCTTGAGAAACGAGAATTTCACGAGGGAGGCAAGCCTCTGAGGCCAGGCCTCCTTCCCGAACCCGGCACCGCCCGCAACGGTGTGTCGCGGCGGGCGGCCGGCCCCGGAAAGGTCCGAGGTGGATAGTCGGTCGGCTTCGGGCGGGCGCCCTTAGCCGATGGCGGCGCGCGCCTGCTCGACAAGCGCCTTGAAGGCCACCGGCTCGCGAACGGCGAGATCGGCGAGCACCTTCCGGTCGACTTCAACTCCGGCCTTTCCGAGGCCTTCGATAAATCGACCGTAGGTCAGCCCGTTTTCGCGGGCCGCCGCGTTGATGCGCTGGATCCACAGGGCGCGGAAGGTCCGCTTCTTTGCCTTGCGGTCCCGGTAGGCGTACTGGCCGGCCTTGTCGACCGCCTGCATCGCCACGCGGATGGTGTTCTTGCGACGGCCGTAATAGCCCTTCGCCTTCTTGATGACTTTCTTGTGCCGGGCGTGAGCCGTTACGCCGCGTTTGATACGTGACATGGATCAGCCCTCCTTCTTCGGCGAAGCAGCCTTGGCGCGCCGCTTCTTGCGGGCGTAAGGCATGTACTGGCGCACGATACCGGCGTCGGATTCATCGAGAACCATGGTGCCGCGTGCATTGCGGATGAATTTCTGCGTCCGTTTGATCATGCCGTGTTGCTTGCCGGCCGCGCCAACTTTGATGCGGCCCGACGCGGTCACCTTGAATCGCTTCTTGGCACCGCTCTTGGTCTTCATCTTGGGCATTTCGCTCGTCTCCTTGACGTTAGAAGAACGCGAATAAAACCCCGCCGTGCGCTTTTCGCCCGGTGGATTTTGTCGTGTCCGGTTGAGCTTTCGGGATCGCCACGGCATGCCCATTGCGCCGGGCGATCCGGATTGCGCGCGGTTTATAGCGCCGTAAGGCAGGAAACGCAATGCGGTGCAGGGCCTTCAAGGGAAATTGACCCCCGGTCGTCAAATCGCGGTAACCGACCCTATATGATCTCCGCAACCACAGGACCTCGAGGACCGACGGAACGAGAGCGGATGCGCGGCAAACTGGGATTGGCGGTTGGTAACGTAAACCGGTTGGCCTGGCGTATCGCCGGGGCGCTCG